>NZ_JBHZQU010000003.1:0-346179 GCF_042867205.1 Sphingomonas sp. NCPPB 2930
CGACAAAACCACCCAGTCCTACATCGGCTTCGTTAGCCTCGCCTCAGTCCTGCTCTGGCTACCCTTTGTCCACGATGGCTAGCGATCGCCGTTACCGGGGACCGTTGGGAATCAGGACGATCTTGCCCGCGAAGCTGCGATCCTCCAGCAGGCGATGGGCGGCCGCCCCTTCGCTTAGCGGGAAGATGGTGATGGCGGGCGCGGTGATCGTGCCGGCTCGCAAGGCCGCGAACAGCCTGTCGGCGCGGCTCTGTCGGCTTTCGGCGCGGTTCAGATAGGTCCAAAGATCGCCGCCGACGACACACTTGGAATGCTCCATCAGCGACAGTGGATCGATCGCGGGCGGCGTACCACCCGCCTTGCCGAAGATCACCACGCGGCCACCGGGACGCAAGGCGGCGAGGCTGTCGTGGAGCGTGGTGCCGATCGAGTCATAGACAACATCGACGCCGTCCCCGGTCGCCTGCCGCACCTGTGCCACCCAATCGTCATAGCCATAGACCGCACTCGCGCCATTCGACCGTGCCTGTTCGCGCTTGGACGGCGTCGAGGCCAGCGCATGGACCTCGGCGCCCAGCGCCACCGCCATCTGGGTCAGCAGCCGCCCGACGCCACCCGATGCGGCCTGGACCAGCACCCGGTCGCCTGCCGACAGCCTGCCGCTATCCTCGATCAGATATTGCGCCGTTACGCCTTGCAGCAACAGCGCGGCGGCCGTGCGGTTGTCGACATCGTCCGGCAGTGCGACCAGCCGATCGGCGGGCGCGTACACCCGTTCGGCATGGGCGCGCGGCACGTCGAGAAAGCCGACCCGCTGCCCGACCCGCCAGCGATCGACGCCAGTCCCGACCGCGACGATATGCCCCGCCCCCTCATAGCCGCCGATCCATGGTGCTTCGCCGTCCAACACATAGATGCCCTGACGGCGATAGATGTCGGCGAAGTTCAGGCCGACCGCGCTGGTTTCCACCAGCACCGAACCGGCGTCGAGTGCCTGATCCGAAAGATCGCCATAGCGCAGGACCTCGGGGCCCCCGAACCGTTCGAAAAACAACGCCTTCACTGAACTATCCTCGACACAATCATTACCAATCATCCTTGTTCTGGTTGCTAATGACCGGAGGATGCCTGCTGGACAGCGATGGAAACAGCCGCATAGGATGCGACGTCTTCAAACCAGGGGTTTGCAATGGACCGATTGACCAGCATGGCGATCTTTGTATCGGTCGTCGACCTCGGCAGCTTCACCGCCGCAGCCAAGGCGCACGACATTTCGGCAACGATGGTGGCCAAGCACGTCAATGCACTGGAAGCACGGCTCGACACCCGCCTGCTTCACCGCACGACCCGGCGGTTGTCGCCGACCGAGGCCGGTCGGCGCTTCACGGAAGCCTGTCGTCGCGTGCTGGCGGATGTCGCGATCGCGGAGGCGGTGGGGGCCGAGGTGGCTCAAACGCCGGTCGGTCGGCTTCGCATCGCGGCGCCGATCGCCTTCGGCACCGAACGGGTCGCGCCCTTGCTGGCCACCTATCTCGACTGCTTTCCGGACATGCAGGCGGAACTGGTGCTGGGCGACCGCAAGGTCGATCTGATCGAGGAAGGCTTCGACCTGGCCTTTCGGATCGGTGCGCTGGAGGATGACTGGCTGGTCGCCCACCCGCTCGCTCCCTATCGGCTGATGCTCGCCGCCGCGCCAGCCTATCTGGAGCGACACGGTCATCCGCAGACGCCCGTCGACTTGCGCGGACATCGGCTGATCGGCTTCGCGCAATTCGGTGCGGACGACCGGTGGACGCTGGTCGGTCCGAGCGGTGAGCATGTCGTACCGCTGCCCCCGCCCCGCCTGCGCATCAATCACGCAGCCGCCCTGCGGCAAGCGGCGGTCGCGGGCTATGGTATCATCCTGCAATCCCGCGTGACGCTGGACGGCGATCTGGCGTCGGGGCGTCTGATCCCGGTTCTGGCGGATTACGCGCCCGAACCTCGTCCGCTGACGCTCGTCCGCCTGCCCGATCGTCGCATGACGGCAGGCCTGCGCGCCTTTGTCGAAATGGCGGTCTCGGCGTTCAGCGACGATGCCTAGGGTTATGCTTCGAGCTTCCGGAAGCCATCGGCAATCGCCGCCAGATCCGGAGCGTTCGTCATCCGGCCACCTGCCGCAGCACGGCAAGAAAGCGGTCGTTCTCCGCCGGTCGTCCGACCGTCACGCGTACCCAGTCATCAAGCGGGGGGAACGGCTTGGCAATCTCGATGCCTGCGGTGGCGGCCGCAGCGCGAAGGCGGCCTGCTGCCGGCGTGCGGAAGAAGACGAAGTTCCCACGCGCATCGGTGTGGCGGAGCGACAGCGCGTCGAGCGCCGTGTGAAGTCGCCGCCGCTCCCCCGCCGTCCGGTCGCGCACCATGGCGACATGGCCCTGATCCGCCAGCGCCGCGCCTGCGGCCGCAAGCGCGGGACGGGACAGGGAATGCGGTGCGCCGATCCCCGCCTGACGCAAGGCGGTCGCCAGTGGTGCCTGCGAAACGGCATAACCGACCGACAGTCCCGCCAGCCCATAGATCTTGGCGAGGGTGCGGAAGACGAGCACATTGCGCCCCGCCCGCACATGCTGGATCGCCGACAGCCCGGCGAGGTCGTCATATTCGAGATACGCCTCGTCTACCACAGCCAGCGTCCGGCGGGACAAGTCGGCCAGAAAGGCGTGCCACGCCCCCGCCTCGCTCACCGTGCCGGAGGGATTGTGGGGGTTCACCAGCGACACGGCCAATGTGTCCCCGCCGACCGCGCGAGACAGTGCCGGCAGGTCGTTCTCCAAACGCCCATTGAGCGGTACCGGCCTGCCCCGGCCACCAAGCGGGGCCGCCGCATCGACCAGCGCCGTATAGCCGGGCGCCGAGAAGACGATCTCGCCGCCCCCTGCCCGCCTGCGCGCCAGGAACAGCCCGAGTGCTTCGAGCACTTCGCCGATCACGACCTGCTCGGGCGTGACGCCTTCGAGGCGGGCGATCTGCCGGGCGAGCGAGTCCACTTCGGCCTGCGAGACATAGCGCTCCACGCCAACCGCCGCCGCACGAATGGCGGGCGCGACGTCTGGGGACGGCCCCCAAGCATTCTCGTTGAGTGACAGCCGGGTCCGTGCGGCAAGCCCCGTACCGATCGCCGGTGTCGCGGCCACCGCCGCGCCCATCGCGATCCACTCGCGCCGATTGAGCAGCGCCGCCATCAGAAGCTCACTCCGGCGCGAACATAATAAAAGGCGCCGCTGAAGCCGAAGGGTGAGAATTCGCTGTACGGAAAGACACCGAACGTATCGGCGCCGGTCAGCGCGGCGGTCGACCGGATGTTCTCGGTCGGGTAGACGTTGAACAGATTGTTGGCGCCCACCGTCACCGCCAGGTTGCGGTTGACCTGCCCGGTGAAGCTGAAATCGGTCACCCATTTGGGCTCGAGCTGCTGGATCACATCGACATTGCCCCGCGTCCCGGACTCGGTCGGCAATGTGCGATAGGGCGTCGATCCTTGCGCGATCAGGGCGACGGCGGCAGGCGTCTGGTTGGTCAGCGCCACTTGCTCGACACGGCCATAGCGGGCGGCGCGCACATCGAAGGTGATGGGACCGGTCCGGAAGGTGGCCCCCAGCGCCACCTTGTCGCGCGGCTGGCCACGCTCGACGCGCGTCCGTTCGACGACGTCGAACAGCGGCGTCGTGATACCCAGCGCCGTGATTTGCGGGGGTGTTGCCGCGACACGGCGCAGCCGTGTCCGGTTGTAATTATACGCCGCCGTCAGCTTCAGGTCGCCCCATCCGCCCAGCGGAGTCGCATAGGCTGCGGTCACGTCGACACCTTGCGTCCGTGTATCGACCGCGTTGGTGAAGTAGCGGACGCTGGTCACGCCCGGAATGCCGATACCCGCGAGATAGTCGCGCAGACGGCGGCTGCCCGACGCATCGACATAGTTGGACGACAGCATGATCCGGTCGTCGATGTCGATGTGATAATAGTCGACCGACGCCGTCAGATGGCCAGCCGCGTAAGTCAGGCCACCGCCAAAGTTGGTCGACGTCTCGGGTTTCAAGGCCTGGGCGCCAAGGGCCTTGGCAAGGGCCGAGCCGACCGGCGCGGTGCGGACGAGGACGAATTCAGGGAAACCGGTCGTGTTGTTGACGATCGTCCGGCTGCTGGTCGAACTGAAATATTGCTGGGCGAGGCTGGGCGCGTGGAAGCCGGTGCCGATGGACCCGCGCAGGGCGAACCCCGCCGGCAGGGCGAGGCGCGTCGACGCCTGCCCGTTCCAGGTGTCGCCGAAGTCCGAATAATGCTCATAGCGTCCGGCGAGATCGACCGTCCAGCCGCGCAGCGGTTCCAGCCCGGCTTCCGCAAAGGCGCTGATCGCGTCGCGGTGGACATCGACCGTGTCGCTTGGCTGAATGCCCGCGAAACCCTGCGACCCGATCGTCGGGATCGCCCCGGCATTGGGGCCGTCGAGCACGCGTACGGGCCCATATTGATAGCTGGCCAGCTCGCCGGCGCCGATCTTGTACCCGTCACGGCGATATTCGGCCCCGATCGCGACGTCGATCGGCGCGGCCAGCCCCGCCTCGACACTGTTCGACAGGGTCAGGTCGGTCGTCCACTGCGAATTCCCATAGCGGCCGTTGTAGAAGCGCGTGGGGCTGGCGGTGCCCAGCGTGGCGTTGAGCGTGTTCCGTGTCCGATATGCGATGCGGTTGCCGCCATAGACGCTGGACAGGTCCCACTTCCAACCGGCCAGATCGCCGCGCAAACCCAGCGCGCCGGTATAATCGCGGCTCTCGGTATCGACGAAGGGCAGGAAGCCGTTCGGGTAGATCGCACGGACATTCTCGTCCTGCCCCGGGCGGCGGAACGAAGCGTTGCTCTTCGCCTTGCTCAAGCGATAGCCGCCAAAGCCATAGAGTTCGACGCTGCCGAGCGGCTTGCTGAGATTGACCAGGACGGAGCCGTCCTTGATGTCGCCCTGATCGGCGAAGCGCCAGACGTTGCGGTCGACTCCGGCCTCGCGCGGGTCGAGCCGTGTTCCCGTGACGCCGCCGGGCGGATTGAGCCCGATCCCCGCCCCATAGCGCGACGACAATGGCTGAGGCGTGCCCGTGGGCGAAAGGCCGAAATAGAATTGCCGCGTGTCCGGCTGCGCACGGTTCGCCGCCTGATGATCGCGATAATAGCCGGTGACGTTGACGAAGCCGTCCTCCCCCAGCTTCAGCCCGCCGCCCAGCGAGACCTCATAGGTGTCACCACCGCCATCATAGGTCGTGCCCGCGCTGGCCGTGGCGTGCAGCGCGGTATCGGTCCGAAGCAGGATGTTGATGACGCCTGCGATCGCGTCGGAGCCATATTGCGCCGAGGCACCGTCGCGCAGGATTTCGATGCGGCCGATCCCTGCCGCCGGAATCTGGTTGAGGTCGGTCGGCGTCGCGCCCTTGCCGATCGTGCCGCCGGTATTGACCCAGGCCGCACCGTGAAGCCGCTTGCCGTTGACCAGCACCAGCGTCTCATCCGGCGACAGCCCCCGCAGCGAGGCGGAGTGGATATGGGTGTTGCCGTCCGGCGTCGTCGGATTGGCGAAGGAGAAGGACGGCGCAAGCTGGCGGAGCACCTCGCTCGTCTCCTGATAACCCGAAGCGCGGAGGTCGTCGCCGCGCAGCACGTCGATCGGCACCGGTGAAGTCGTGACGGTACGTTCGCCGGTGCGCGTCCCGGTGACCACGATCTCGTCGCCCGTCTTCGACTCTCCTACACTTGCCCGAGGGGCCGCATCTTGTGCCGCAGCGGTCGCCATGGGTGATGCGCCGACCAACAGACTCATCACGACGATCTTCATCCATCAACCCCCTTGCCGACCCTGCGACGCCTGTTGGCATTCGCATCGATATAATATCCTATCGTTTAGATGGGCTTTGATAGAAATGATTGTGTACGGGCAAGCTCAGACCCACCTTTCGCTCCTGCCGCGCCGCCGCCTTGGAATGTCCATTCCGCCAGGCGGCCGGGCTGCTTCCAGCCCATGCGAATATCCGCGCTCAAACGGCACTTGGCCGGCATGCATAAGGATTGAAGCCGATCTTCAGCGAAGGCTTGCACGCACTCGGGCGAGTGCCGCTTCAGACCATGCCCCCTCCCCCGTCCCAACTATTAGCTGCTCGGACGCAGGAAAAACTTTGTCGCGGGACCGCTCACCGCTTTTCTACCTAACTCCCATCTGAATAAGGGGGTATCATAATGTCGTTGGTCATCGGCCGCCGTCGAGCGGTGCAATTCGCCATGTCCGGTGCGGCGCTGATCGCGATGGCGCAACCGGGGCTGGCACAGCAAAAAGGGCGTTTGGCGGCCCCCGCCGATGATCAGATTTCTCCGACCGATCCCCTGGCCACTGCGGCCGACATCACGGTCGTCGGGACGCGGGCCTCGCTACGCTCGGCGATCGCGCGCAAGAAGCAGGCGGATACGGTGGTCGATTCGATCGTCGCCGACGACATCGCCAGCTTTCCCGACAAGAATGTCGGCGAGGCGCTGGCCCGGATCACCGGCGTGCAGTTGCAGCGCGACTTCGGCGAGGGCAGCAAAGTGTCGATCCGCGGCGTCGAGCCCGATCTGAACCGCATCGAGATCAACGGCGTCAGCCAGCAGAGCGCCGGCGGCGAGCGGAGCGGCGACTTTCGCGAACTGGCGGTCGAGCTGGTCAAGTCGATCGATGTCTATAAGGGCTATACGGTCGATCTGACCGAGGGGGGTATCGGCGGGACGGTGCGCGTCGAGACCCGCCGTCCGCTCGAACTGCTCAAGCCCATCTTCAGCATCAAGGGCGAAGCGCAGCGGCTGAACTTGGCGCAGAAATGGCGCCCGCGCGTCAATCTTACCGCGGGCCGCGCCGACCTGCTGGATGGTCGACTGGGCGTGCTGCTCAACGTGACGCACAGTCAGGTCGACACGCGCGGCGACTCCATCGCGAATACCGACTGGCGGCGCTATTTCGATCTCGACCGGTCGAACGAAAAGACCGTCGCCGACCCGGCCTATGCGGCCTATTCGACCTATGAAAGCTGTGCGGGCACGACGGGCGGAACCGCCGCCAAGGCCACCGCCGCGCGGCTGGCGTGCGAGACCCAGTTCTTCGACTGGGCCCCCAACTCCGCACGATACCGGGTGCTGGACCGATTCGACGCCCGGACCTCGTTCGACGGGCAGTTGCAATATCGCGTCGCCGATAACTTCACGATCTGGACCCAGGCACAGCTCAACTGGCGCAACCAGCGGATGCGCGACACCAACTATACCGTCAATCTGAGCAGCGGGACCGGCAGAACCCTGGACCTGACGCGCTATAACCTGGACGCGCCGCTGGCCGCCAACGCTGCCGGTGGCGCTTCCCGTCCGCGACCGACGGTGGGAACGGTCACGACCGAGAACCACGTATTGACCAGCGTGCTGACCGCGTTGAACGGCGTAAACGCCGCCACCGACGGCGCGACCGCCAATTATCGTGGCGCGAACGGCATCGTCGGGGTGCAGCGCCGCGACTTTCGCTACGACGAGGAAAGCCGCTATCTCCAGACCGGGTTCGAATGGGATCTGGACCGGCTGCACCTGATCGGCCTGGCCTCGACCTCCAGGGCGTCGCGGATCGATGAGACGAACCTGGTGGGGATCACCACGGGCGTACCGGGTATCAAGATCGACCGGCGCAACCCCGACGGTCTGCCCATCCTCCAGTTTCCGGCGGCGTTCGATCCCGCCGCCATATCCAGCTATGCCGACGCCACGCGGCGCGGCGCGAATGGGCAGTTGCTCAACCAGACGGGCCCCGTGCTGCAATATCGCCCCGGCCAGAACGATGCCTCGGAAGACCAGTTGAAGCTGGATGCGACCTATGCCGTCAATTGGGGGCCGCTCAAGGCCATCGCCTTTGGTGGTCAGTTTCGGAACCAGGATCTGGTATCCTACGGGGCGGGCGGCGCCCGCCTGCTGAGGGCGGCCGTCACCGCGGTTCCGTCTGCCGGGATCGCCGCATCGCCTGCCGTCTACCAGTATAACAACAACATATCCTATACGACCGTGATCGGCCCGGTTCCCGCGGGTGGAGCGGCGGCCAACACCTATTACCTGACTGCATCGCAGTATCAGCAGTTCCTCGCGGCCAATAGCGGGGTGACCGGCGGAGCGCCGCTGTTCACCGGGATTTCAGGAGCGGAGGGCGCGCCGCAGAGACTGGCCATCCCATTGTTCGACTATGCCAATTTGTCGCGTTACTATGACCTGTCGGGATTCAACCAGGATCGCGTGCGCTTTGCGGACGGCCTTCCCCAAATTCCCGATTACGTCATCAATGAGCGTATCGTCGCGGGCTATCTGAAGGCCGATATCGATACACGCCTGTTCGGAATGCCGCTGACGGGCAATGTCGGGGTGCGCTATACGGCGACACGTGACCGTTCGGTCAGCAGCAACACGCGGCGCGAAAATCGCGTACGGCCGGGAACCGGGGTCGGCACCATCCCGGCGGTGATCGAAACCGCGACGGTCGCGGTTCAGCAGATCACGCTGCAAAATCGCTATCATGACTGGTTGCCCGCCGCGAATGCCGCGCTGGAAGTACGGCCCGACCTTTTCATCCGACTGGGCTATGCCAAGAACCTGGCACGGCCCAAGCCCAGCGATCTTTCCCCCGCGATCAACTGCGTGATCGACACGGCGGATACGATCGCGGGTGAGGACACCTGCTCGGCAGGCAATCCCTATCTGAAACCTTATCGTGCCGACCAGTATGAGTTGAACGCCGCCTGGTATCCCAACCGCGATACCGCGATCAGCATCGGTTATTACTACAAGGACATCCAGAGCTTCGTGTTGCCCGCCGCGACGGTGTCGGGCATGGACCTTTTTCGCGACGGCACGCTGTACACGGTACGCCAGCCGCTCAACGGCTTCGGCGCGAAGCTCGACGGGATCGAGGCGAGCGCCCAGACCGTGCTCGGCTTCCTGCCAGCGCCATTTGACGGGTTCGGGCTCAGCGGCAACATCACCTATAGCCGCTCGATCAACAGCGGCCTCACCAACCAGGCGACGGGCGAGCCGCTGGCCGAGTTCCCCGGACTGTCCAAATTCACCTACAATGCCAGCATCTTCTTCGACCGCGACTGGCTCAACGCCCGGATCAATTACAACCGGCGGAGCAGTTGGCTTTATCAGGCAGCCAGCGCGAACAACGGCAACAGCCCCGTGTACCGACGCGGCGAAACCTATGTCGATGCCAAGGTACAGCTTCGCCTGGGCGCCCATTATTCGGTCTTTGTCGAGGCGCTGAACCTGACCAATCAGTTGACTCGATCCTATATCGATGATGCGCGGCCGATCGAATTCACCGATGTCGGACGGCGCGTGTTCCTTGGCGCGCAGCTGAAACTGTAAATATGCGGGTGGTTCTGATCGCAGCCGGGCTGGTCGGTCTTGCGCTGCTCGCGAAGAGCGCGTCTGCCGCCTGTGTTCGGGCCCGAACGCCGCCGCCGTCCGCATGGCGGATCGAGGCGGAGGATCCAGCGACGCGTGTCACCTTCCTCGGTGGAGACGAAGTCGAGATCGACACGGCGCGCGGTTTGACCCTGTGGTACGCCCGCCGTCTGGCTATGCCGGTTCGCATCGCGTTCGAGGCAAAAGCGGTTGCGGCGGGCGATGCTAATGATCAGGTGAGCGACCTCAACGCCTTCTGGATGGCAACCGACCCCGCCGTCGCGGACGGTTCGGTGTTGGCCGCCGGTCGCCATGGCAGGTTCGAGGATTATGATGCCCTCGCCACCTATTATGTCGGCATCGGTGGCAATCGGAATACGACCGTTCGGACGCGGCGTTATGTGGGTCAGCCCGGCAACCGTCCGCTGATCGGGGAGCGTGCGCCCACCCGCTCGCGCGACCTGTTGCACGCCAATCGCTGGACCCGGATCGTGCTGACCGCCGATCACGGAGGGATTTCCGTGACGCGCGATGGCCGCCCGCTCTTCGCCTATCGTGACGCGGCGCCCTATCGACAGGGCTGGTTCGCCTTTCGCACGACGCAGAGCCATTGGCGCCTGCGCCATATCTCCATCACTTCTGCCTGTAATTCGGAGTAGACCACCGATGCGACCGACCCACCGCGAGCGGGCCTGATTGATGTGAGCGTCGCGATCTGATTCACGCCTCGCGAAGAAGCCGGGACGAGCGACCATTTTTTCGACTGCTACGTAAATGTGCTACGTACAGCGTCGGCCCGGCCATCAAAAAACGGCGGAAAACTGAAATTCTTGGAAATGGTCGGGAAGACAGGATTCCTGACCTAATTCTACCGCGCGCTAAGTCATTGATTTTGCGTCACCGTGCAACCCGTCTTTCAGCGAGTTGCACAATCAGGGGTACAAGAAGGGGTACAAAGAGGCAAGGACATCGAACGAGGTTTGACACGTTGGCGATACGCCGCCACCGCGGCGCTTCCCAATCGCCGTGGATGCTCTCCGCGTCCTTCAGCCGCACAATATGTCCGAACGCGTCATGCCAGCTACCATGCTTGAGCAAACCGGCCGGAGGTCTCGACTATTGTGTCCATGCTGGCGGACCGACCTGCAACGCCTGGGCATTACAAAAGCCGTGCGCCCATGTTCCTCCGTGCTGGCGTAGATATGTCTGACGCTGGGATAAAGGGGTCGTTCGCGTTCATGCTCGAGAATGGCAGGTTCTATCCAAAACCCGCCATTCCCCGAGCCTCCAACGATCGGTCGACGAACGCGCAACACTGGCCGATAGGTGAATGTCAGGTTCGGAGCCGGACCATGGAGGTCGCAGATATCAATCGGCGTCGGTAGGACCCTTCTTTGCCACTCAGGTGCCGAATGTCCGTTCCCAGGTGCGGTCCGTCCGCTGATCCATTTTGGAAGCGCAAGACGGGCGCGTAGCCAGCAAAACTATGAAAGCAGCAGGGAGGCCGCCTCTCGGCGAACCTCCTAAATTCCTTTGACGATGAGGGGAGGCCATAGCCCGCATTCTTCAAGCCCGGGGGCGGTGATAGCTCGAGGGGGACCAGTTGTCATTGTGGTAGGTTCGCGCCCTCGCAAAATACGGCGTGCTCGATTATGCCATTCATATGGCAGGACCAAACCTAAACCAGCAGGCAGCAATCGAGGCAACACAAGGCCCAGTCCTGATCATCGCAGGACCTGGTTCCGGCAAGACCTACACACTGGTAGAGCGCATCGTTCGCCTGATCCGGGTTGAGGGGAGGCGGCCGGAGCAGTTGCTGGTGGTCACCTTTACCGAGAAGGCTGCCCGCGAGCTGATCACTCGCGTGTCCAACCGCCTCCTTGAGATCGGCATCTCGTTTAACATCAATGAGATGTATATCGGGACTTTCCACTCCATCTGCTTGCGCTTGTTGAAGGATCACCGCGAGTTCACGCGCCTCAAGCGCAATTTTTCCCTGTTTGATCAGTTCGACCAGCAATATTTCCTGTTCCAGCGCCTGGGCAAATTCGACGAGATCGCCGACATCGATCTTGTCATCGGGGCGGAGCAAACCGGCCGCTGGAACCGCGCCACCCAACTTATGAGGTGGCTGAACAAGGTCGCCGAAGAGGCGCTCGATGTCGTGGCCCTCAAGACCGGCGATGATCCTGCCATTGTCGCGCTCGGCCATGCTGCCGACCTCTATCAAGAGTTGATGCTTGGGCAGAACGCCTTGGATTTCTCCGGCATCCAGGCGGAGGCCCTGCGATTGCTGGAAGAAAATCCGGCAGTTTTGATTGAGGTCCGCCACCAACTGACCCACCTGATGGTGGACGAGTACCAGGATACGAACACCATCCAGGAACGGCTGCTCTTCCTTCTCGCCGGGGAGGAGCAGAACATCTGCGTCGTGGGCGATGATGACCAGGGCCTCTATCGGTTTCGCGGTGCGACGATCCGCAATATCCTTGAGTTTCCTAGCAATTTTGCTCCCGGTCGGTGCAAGCAGGAGCGCCTGACGATCAACTACCGGTCAACGCCGGATATCATCAACTTCTACAACCGCTGGATTGCGGACGAGGATTGGTGCGAAGGCGACAGGAGCTTCCGCTTCGACAAGAGCATTGTCGCGCGCGACGATCAGTTCCCCGACACCCCGTCCGTCGTGAAGCTCCGCCAGTCCGATGGCGGCGATTTCCACGAAGAGGTGGTGAGCTTCCTCCACTCACTCCGCGACAAGGGGCTGACGGATTGGAACCAGGTCGCGTTTCTGTTCCGGTCGGTGAAGAACGACAAGGTGCTCGCCCTGGCGCGGCATCTGGAAGCGAGTGGTATCCCGGTCTACTCCCCGCGTTCGAACCTTTTCTTCGAACGCGAAGAAGTTCGATTGATGATCGGCGCATTGCTCTTCCTCTTCCCCCGATACCCTTCGATCAGGCAGACGCGGGAGGGGATGGAACTCGCGATCTGGGACTACTACGATCACCAGTGCTTCCAGGCGTTCGCGCAGGAGCTGCGCAAGCCGGAGAACGCGAGCTTGCTTGCGTTCGTTCGTCCACTCGCCAAGCGCCATATGGCGATGACGGAAGCGGCCGACTATGGCCTGACCGGGCTTTTCTACCAGCTCCTACAGTTCCCGCTGTTCAGCCGCTTCCTCGGCGAGGAAATGATGAATGGGGTCGATAAAGGGCGCGCATCGCGCAACCTCGCCCTGCTCTCGCAGCTGCTGACCAAATTCGAATACCTGCATTTCATCACCGTCATGAACCCGGAATACCTGGATCGCGACCTCTTGAATCTGTTCAACCAGTTCCTGCGCTTTCTATACGACGGCGGCATCGACGAGTACGAGGACGACAGCGAATATGCGCCCAGCGGGTGCGTTTCCTTCCTGACCGTTCACCAATCGAAGGGCCTGGAATTTCCCGTTGTGGTCTGCGGGTCGCTTGAGGCGGTGCCTCGCAAGCAGTGGACGGACATCGATGTGGCGATGGAGCCATACCTCGCCAAGCGGCCGTTCGAGCCCCTAGACCGGATCAAGAATTTCGATTTCCGGCGTCTCTTCTACACCGCCTTCTCCCGAGCCCAGAACCTGCTGGTGCTCGCCACCGAGGAGAAAGAGGGGCGCGGCCGGTCCCCCTCGAAATATCTCGCTGACGCCTGGGGGGAGCTGCCAAACTGGCGCGATCCCGAGTTTCATGCCGAGCGCATCGCCTTCGATGTGGTGAAGCAGATCAACCTCAAGCGGCAATACAGCTTCACGTCCCACATCGCGCTGTTTGAGACCTGCGCAGAGCAGTACCGCTTCTTCCGCGAGCTCGAATTTACGCCCGTCCGCGCCAGCGCCCAGCTCTTCGGCACGCTCGTCCATCAGACGATTGAGGATGTCCACAAGGCGGTGTTGCGCGGTGAGGGGCACATCGTCACCTCCAGCCAGGTCGAGGATTGGTTCGAAACCAACTACCACTATCTTTCGCGCCGCGAGCGGCAGTACCTCAACCAGCTCGCGAAGGGGGCGGCGCTGCGCCATGTCGAACGCTATGTGAAGCGCGAGCGGCGGCATTTCGACCGGCTCAAGGAAGCCGAGGTCGATATCTCCATGGTTAAGGACACCTACATCCTCAACGGATCGGTGGACCTGATCCGTGGCGAAGGCGATACGGTCGAGCTGATCGACTTTAAGGCCGAAAAGAAGCCTGATCTCGTGCGGGATCGGGAGCGGCTGCAACAATACCGGAAACAGCTTGAGGTCTACGCGCACCTGGTGGAGGAGAGGACGGGCCACACGGTCAGCCGCACCCATCTCTATTATACCGGCGAGGAGAGCGGAAATCCGTTCATCAGCTGGGACAAGGACAGCAAGGCCATCGACCGCACCATCGCGGATTTTGACCGGATCGTCGGCCGGATCGAGGCGGGCGATTACCGGATGAAGTCGCGGCCGGGGAAGAAATGCGAGGACTGCGACGCGCGGTTCTATTGTGACATGAAGAATTGGAAATTTTTGGAAAGGTAAATGCGAGTGAGTGACGGACAGGAAAGCTTGGACCTGGGGCGGCAGCAGGAAGGCCGGGTCGAAGAATACAAGTTCGAGCCAATTAAGGGCTACCCCATGCTCAACTGGCGCGGGAAGCGCCCGTTCACATCGACTCAATACTATCCCGCCCAGCTGAAAGAAGTTCATGGTAAAGATATCGATGGCTGGCGCAACAAGATTTTTTGGGGAGATAACCTTCAGGTAATGAGTCACTTGCTGCGTAATTTTCGTGGAAAGATTGACTTTATCTATATTGACCCTCCATTTGATTCCAAGGCTGATTATTCAAAGACAATTCGAATAAGATCTAGAAGTGCTAAAACAGAGAAATCAAACTTCGAAGAAAAGCAGTACGCAGATATCTGGACAAACGATGAATATCTGCAATTCATGTTCGAGAGACTGTCGATAATCCGCGAACTAATGTCGCCCAGTGCAACAATTATGGTGCATCTTGATTGGCATAAATCTCATCAAATAAGATGCATGCTTGATGAAATATTCGGACCATCAAATTTTTTAAACGAAATTATATGGCATTATTATAACAAGATGCAGGGTAATATAAATAGATTTGCATCGAATCATGACAATATTTTCTGGTATAGAAAAGGTGACGGATTTCACTTCGATAAAATCAGGGAGGAACGCGAAAAGCCCGTCACCCAAATCAAGCGAGTCTGGAGTTCAGAAACTCAATCGTTAGTGAATGCAAAAGACGAAAATGGAAAAGTGATCTACATCGAGTCGACCCACAGAACGGTCGATGATGTCTGGCGCATGTCAATGCTTCAGCCAGCCGATAAGATCGAACCTACCGGATATCCAACTCAAAAGCCCGAAGCGTTGATGGAAAGGATACTTAAGGCAGCAGCCCCCAAGGGCGGTCTCGTTTTCGACGCATTTGCTGGGTCGGGAAGTCTCCTGGCTGTAGCCGCCAAAACCGGAAGGCGCTTCATCGGCGCAGACATCAACCTGGGCGCTATTCAGACCATGACCAAACGGCTCCTTGCAATCGAGTCATCAGCAGGCTTGGAATCGTTTAATGTCAATAATTACGATATTTTCCGTAATCCGGCAGAAGCCAAGCAACTGCTGATCGATGCACTTGAGCTCCAGGTGCTTGACGCACATGGAGTTTTCGATGGCGAAAAGGACGGTCGCATGGTGAAGATCATGCCCGTCAATCGAATTGCAACCAAAGCCGATCTTGGTGAGCTTGTAGCCGGTTTCGATCAGAAGCTTTTCCAGCGTCGGCAGGATGAGAAGCCCAATCAGCCAGTCGAGAAAATCCTGCTCGTGTGCATGGGCCATGAGGCGGATTTGAAGGCGGAGCTCGAACTCCAGGCCAAGCCATTCAGGATCGATGTCGAGGTCGTGGACATCCTGCGCGACAAGTCGCAAATCGAATTTAAGCGGGATTCCGAGGCCAAGATCTCAATCCGCGATGGCGAGCTCGTGATCGAGAACTTTTACCCCATGAACCTCCTGCAAAAGCTGTCCTTGCAGCAGGAGCAGGTGGGCGAATGGCGCGAGCTCGTGGATAGCGTGATGGTCGATTGGAACTACGACGGCGCTGTCCTTCAGCCGACCATCGTTGATGTTCCCGGCAAGGACGATTTCGTCATCGGCCGCTACAAGGTCCCGGCAGACGCTGGCACGATCCGTGTGAAGATCACTGACCTCCTTTCCGAAAGCTGGGAAGGCGAAATCGATGGCTAAAGCGACCAAGGCCAGCCAGCAGGAAGCCGTTCTCGGCGAGTTTGCCTTCTTCAACTTCCTATGGAGGTTCTACCGGAATAACCGGGGTACGATCCGGCGCGAGTATCGAGATCTGACCAAAAAATTTCTCGACTTCAACGACCCCGACCACAACCGGAAGGCGTTCCTGCGCACCCCGCAGTTCGAAGCCCTGGAAATGTATGTCTTCCTCAAGGAGTTTCTGGGCAACGCGCGTGTCGAGCAGATTTTCAAGGACTGGTTCGACCGCGCTGGCAAGTTCGCCGACCGGGCCGAAGGTGGCGTTGCCAACTCGCAAGGCCAGGGAACCCTGTTCGAGACGGTGACGCGCGAGCAGTACCAGGTCGTGTTCGATATGATGAAGCGCAACCGGCGCACATATCCGAACTACATCTTCGCCCTCACCATGGGGACCGGCAAAACCATCCTCATGGCGACCTGCATCTTCTACGAATTCATCCTTGCCAACAAATGGCCCAAGGACGCAAAATACTGCCATAACGCGCTGGTCTGCTCGCCTGACAAGACCGTTCTCCAATCACTCCGCGAGCTAGAATCCTTCCCGCTCGCGCGTGTGGTGCCCCCCGAATATGTGAATTTCCTCACCACACATATCCGCTTCCATTACCTGGAGGAGGCGGGCACTTCGCTCGACACGCTCGACCAGTCGCGCTTCAATGTGATCGTCTCGAATGTGCAGAAGATCATCCTCAAGAAGAAGCACAAGCATGAAAGCGCCATCGACACCCTCTTCCGCGCAACCCCGGAGGTGTTTAAGGAGCCGGGCACCGTCTACGCCGATGCAGCCGATCTTTACGGGTTCGACGAGCCCGAGGACGAGGGGGAGCTGACCACCAACCAGCGCTTCGAGAAGCTGACCCGGCTCGAACAGCTCGGCATCTATGTCGATGAGGCGCATCACGCCTTCGGCAAGGACCTGGCGAAGGACATGGGCATCGGGGCGAAGGCCACAGACACCAGCCTGCGCACGACCATCGACAAGCTTGCGGCCAAGCTGAAGTCGGCCGGAACGCAGGTCGTGGCCTGCTTCAACTACACCGGCACGCCCTATGTCGGGAAAACCGTCCTACCCGAGGTGGTCTACGCCTACGGACTGAAGGACGCGATCAGCAACCAGTACCTCAAGACCGTCGATCTGAAGGGATACACGAACTCGCGCACTTCCGAGTTTGTGAAGATCGCCGTGGATGACTTCTGCGATCAGACCGATGGGCTTTTGCCCGAAGGACTGACGCCGAAGATGGCCTTCTTCGCAGCCAGCATCGACGAGGCGGTGAATGAGCTGAAACCGGCCGTCGAGCAAGCGCTCATTGACCGGGGTATCCCCACGAGTCGCATTCTCGTGAATGTCGGTGACGCGAAGCATACCAGCAATGATGATGAACGGGCTTTCCGACGCCTCGATTACCCCGAGAGCGAAAAGCAGTTCATCATCCTGGTTAACAAGGGGCGCGAGGGCTGGAATTGCCGGTCGCTCTTCGGCGTTGCCCTCTACCGCCAGCCAGCATCGAAGGTGTTCGTCCTACAGGCGTCGATGCGCTGTCTGCGCGCCATCGGCGACATGCAGCATACCGGCCACATCTACCTGTCGGCAGGCAACCTGGCGATCCTTGACAACGAGCTCGAACACAACTTCCGCATGACCGTGGAAGACCTGAAGGGCGCTGCGAAGGACAAGGAGACCGTCGAAGTCCGCGTCAACGAGCCGGTCAGGATCAAGATCAAGCGCGTCCGTCGCGAATTTCATCTGGAAGAGAAGGTCCTCACCGACGGGGCGGACCTGAGGTTCAACATGGCCGACAAAGCGGCATGGGCCGATCTGACCGACCGCTATCGGTTGATGGCAACGCACAGGACCGAGTTGGCGCCTGGGAAGATCAGCGACCGAGTAACCGACCTCACCGCACACAGGTCGAAGCTGACCTACTCGCCACTCATGATCGTGTCCGAGGTCGCGCGGTACTTGAACCGCAGTCCCATCGAGGTGGAGGGCCTCCTTGCATCTTCCGTCCAAGGGATGGGCGCCACGGTCGAGGCCGTGAACGCCTACAACGAGTTGCTGCACGATCTGATCATCCCGCAGCTCTTCGGACACCTGTTCACGGTCAGCTCGACCGTGACGCCGGAGGAATACGAAGTTGACCTCGTGAAGGTCCCTGCCGAGGGCTTCTACCGGGTTACGGCCGAAAAGGATAAGATCGTGCGGGAGACCGACGCGCCTGCTGTACCGGTCGCCCACAAAAGCTTCCACCTCGACACCTACTGCTTCGACTCCAAGCCCGAGCAGACGCTGTTCTGGGACCTCATCCGCGAGGGTAAGGTGCGCAAGCTCTATTTCACCGGCATGCTCACCCATGGGCAGAGCGACTTCTTCATCCAGTACATCGACCCGGATTCGAAAGCAGTTCGGACCTACTACCCCGACTTCCTCTTCGAGCGTGAGGACGGAAAGATGGTCATCGTCGAGGTCAAGGGCGACCACCAAGTGGACACGCCGGTCGTGCGGGCCAAGCGCGAGTTTGCCGAACAGATGGCCGTCGCTTCTGGCATGACCTACGAGCTCATCAAGGGGACGGACGCTGAAGCCCATAGCTATGCACGGCTTCTGAACTGACGCGGCGCGGCGTGAGATCGGTTCCGTGCCACCGATCTCACGCCGTCCTCGGTTACCCACGAGCGCTGGAGGTGAACCGTAGGCAGCTTTCAAGGAGAGGCTATTTGAGGGCTCGAACGGCAGCAATGGCGGCAGACCCACCATGCTCGGAGGCCGAGCCGAATGGCGGGTTCAACCGGAAGCCGACGTTCAGTGCCTGTTGTGCGGCGTGGCGTTACGACTGAATCTGGTCGACTGCTGCCGGAAGCGAACGCCGGATCGTGGGACAATGACCCCGCTACTACTGGCTCAGCTAAACAGTTTCACTTGATCGAAGCGGGTGTCGCGGAGCAATGCTCATGACCATCGAAGGTAGCCCGCTATTAAGACGTTCCCTTTCTATTTATACGGCACGGCTTTCCGCCAGTGTCACGCCGATAGTCCGAGCCCCGGTTGGCCCGCGGTGGGTTCCGCGACGAATGCTGCGGCGTCAACGCCAGCCTCCCGAAGAAACGGGGCCTCCGAAAGACGCGCGTAGAGGTTCAACATGCGCGTTTCGGCCCGGCGGATAAACGTCTCGTAAGCCATGGGTATGATCTTCGTGCGGCCTTCCTCGCGAACGCCTTCGCGCGGGGTGAGCTTCGAACCCATCACAAAGCATGTCACCCGCGTTGCATCATCGATGAGCCCGTGGGACTGCAACTCAACGACATATTTCCACGCCTGGTTCTTCTGATCCATCCCGATCGGAATTCCCGGCCGCTTCAATTCGACCACCACCAGATGCGCCACGCCAATAACCTCATGCTGGTCGTCAAAGGCAGGCCGCGCGAACAGGCCGACGCTCCCGTCAGGCAAGATAACGAAGTCGGGGCGGTTGAGGCTGCCCTGCGGGGAGCCGCCGAGCAGGGTCTTTATTACGGTGGACATGCCTCGGTTGGATGTGAATTCAATGCTTTCGAACTCGGGACCGAACACCCAAAGGCTTCGCTCGATGAGCGGCTGCAGTTCGCGCACCTCGTCGGCCCGCTCGTCACGAAGCTTATCGTGCAGCTCATGAATAAGTTTGAGCCGGCTCTGAATCTCATCAAGCGCGAGCTTCGCGGTCGCGACGCTCCAATCGGCGAGAATACCGTCGAGTTGATCGAGTTCCCCAGGTTGAAGGGAATGCAGCTTCGCAAGTAAGCTATATTGCGATGACGACGCTTCTAGATTGGCGAGGATGCCAGCAACCTGCTCGATCTGATCGGATGAAATTCCTGGACAACTGTCGGTGACTTGGTCGACGAAGCTGTTCCAGCGCTCGCGCGCGATCGGCGTGATCTGGGTAACGGTAGAGGCATAGCGCTCACGGACCGCGTCCTTAACCTCTCGGCGCCGTTCCGAATGAAATGCGGAGATTTCCTCGCGGATCTTGTCCTGGACAGCAATCTGGGTCTGTTGCCAGGCGGGATGGCTTTGCTGGAATCCGGACCAGTCGGGCAGAACCGCATCGGTGTCAGCGAGAAAGTCGGCGAAGACTATGAAGGTGAACCGCTTCGCCTCACTGGATCGACCGTCGAGCACGCGTTCATAATCGGTGCTGCGCCAGCCGCAATTGCCGACTAGCCGATTGTTCACGTGCCAGGCAATGCCATGCTGGCGGGTGCTGCGATCGGCGCGCTGGGACTCAATCATCAGTATGGTCGCACGGCCGACGTCGGGGATATCCACGAAGCTCTCGCGCAGAAAATCGCGCGGAATATCGTCGAAGGTCACGGCCTGACCATCGACGAAGACCCGGAAGTTTGGATCGGTAAGGAAGCGAGTGCCGAGCACCTCGCGAATATCAGCGGCGCTGAGCCGCAACCGGGTCGGCTCAACGGCCTTGATCTCGACCCCGTGCCTGGGGCTCGGTTCGCGCTTGACTAGCTCCCAATGGAACGGGCGCAGCCCGCCGCGTGACACACGATAGGTTACCTGCTCGCCGCCCGCTTCGACGGTGATGTCGTAGGGGTTGGAGAAGGCGAAGCCGCCATGGCGTCCGCGTCCGTTGCGGCCATAGGCTCGACGCGGTGCAAGCGTCTCCAACTCGGGCGGGGGCGAGACATATTCGCCCTCGGCCGCCACGCGATTATAGTCGAACACCCCCCAACGCTGTTCAAATTGCGCGGCAGTCATGCCACGGCCGTTGTCCTTGATAGCAAACCTGCGCTCGCCGTCGGCGGTTGGCCAGGTGATATCGACTCTGGTGGCATAGGCATCCCAGGCGTTCGCCACCAACTCGACAATGGCGACCGAGAGATCGGAGATGATGGGACCGGCATGGCGATCGAGGAAGCGCCGGTCGAACGCGTATAAAGTTTCCTGTGACGTCATGACCGATCCCCCGTTTCACCGTTCATAGCGAGGTCGATAACCGTTGCGCCATCTCGAACTGCCATTTTGGCGTCTGGCAAGCCTTTCTCGGTTATCTGGACTCGAGTCATAAGTTGGCATTGGCCTAGATCAGTCCCGAGTAAGCGTGCGCGACCAAAGATCTCCCACCCCTACGTCGAATGGCAACCGATCGCGCCATCGGCCTTGATCCAGTGTGTTTCGTCGGACGGGAGTGTCCGGTTAACCATATGCCGGAGAACGGCTTAAGTTGGTCGACACCTGCCGCACGCGGATCCCAAGAGCTTCACGGCGCCCCCACGGGAGCAGTCAAACAACGCCCTTGATCGTCGATCATGAAGATGGCGGCGGTAAACTCCTTGCCGTCGATCACCGATGCTCCGCCAGACTGCGGAAGGTGATTGACCAGCGCAGATGTTCCATCGGCGCGATGCTGTGCTCCCAGTTGTGGCGGGCTGGTCCGCTCATATGATAGCCGCCCTGCGGGTCGAGCGGCAACGACGCGCGGTCGAAGCCGTCAGCGCGCCGCCGCCGGAAGCGCATCGTCGTCGGTTCGCCGAGGGAGATGCCGAGGACATGGCCGTAGATGGGCCGATCGCGATGCCAGCCGATCCCGGCGCCTGGGTCATAGCGGATAAGCAGCGCCTGAATCAGCGCCTCGGGCGCGAGCCCGGCGAAATTGGCGGCCCTATCGCGGATGGGGAGAAGCCAATCCGGCATCGGTGGCGCATCCTTCGGGCGCCCGACCTCGAAGTCGTAACTCCATCCGAAGGACGTTGTCAGCCGCTTGCCTGTCCAGCCCTGAAAGCGGAACGGCTCGAGGTCGGTCGCGTCGATCCGGTCGATCAGCATGCGCTCCTCGTCCGCCGTGATCAGGTTCGCCCGCGTGGCGAGCCCCGGCAGTAGCGGCGCGTCAAAGAGGTCAAGCATCATGCCGCCGCCTCCGCGAAGATCGGCAACTCGGTCGCCGCCACAGCCTCAGCCTCGACGAAGTTCGATACCGTTACGCCGACCAGTCGTATCCCCTTCTGGGTCGGCAGAACCGACCGGATCAGGTCGAGCGCCGCGCGGCGCAGGCCTTCCCGACTGATGACGGCCACGGGCTGGCTGCGGCGTCTGGTGATCTGATGGAAATCGGCGTACTTGATCTTGACCGTCACGGTCCGGCCGAACGCCTGCCGTGACTCGCACCAGTCCCACACGTCGTCGGCCATGCGAAGCACGCCCGCCTCGATCTCCCCCGGTTCGGTCAGGTCGCGGTTGAACGTGGTTTCCGACCCCGAAGACTTGCGCACGCGGTTCGGATTGACCGGACGATCGTCTTCCCCGCGCGCGATGGCGTGATACCATTCGGCGGAACTGCCGAAATGCTGCTGCAAGAACGCCAGCGACTTGGCGCGCAGATCAGCCCCGGTCTCGATCCCCAGCCGCTTCATCTTCTCCGCCGTCACCGGTCCGACGCCGTGGAAGCGGCTGACGGGCAACGTCTCGACCCAGGCGGCGCCCATGTCCGGCGTGACGGCGAACTGGCCGTTGGGCTTTCGATGATCCGAGGCGAGCTTGGCGAGGAACTTGTTGTACGAGATCCCCGCCGACGCGGTCAGGCCGGTCTCCGCCAGAATAGCGGCGCGGATCGCCTTGGCAGTCAGCCATGCGGTTTCCAGGCCACGCTTGTTCGCGGTGACGTCGAGATAGGCCTCGTCCAGCGACAAGGGCTGGATCAGGTCGGTATAGCGCGCGAACACGTCATGGATCTGGCGTGAGACGTCGCGGTACACTTCGAAGCGGGGCGGCACGAAGATCAGGTCGGGACAGCGGCGCAGCGCGGTGACTGAGGGCAAAGCGGAGCGAACGCCGAACGTGCGCGCCTCGTAGCTGGCCGCCGCCACCACGCCCCGTGCGGCGGCATGACCGACCGCAACCGGCTTGCCGCGAAGCGACGGATCGTCACGCTGCTCCACCGACGCAAAGAAGGCGTCCATGTCGACGTGAATGATCTTCCGCACCGCCATGCGCACCTTTTAACGCATGCAGAACAGGATGTGAACATATTATGAAAAAACTTCGGAAACCCGTCGCTTATCCCACCTGCCCATTTCTTGGCGTAGATCCGAGCACGACGCCGTTCGAGCGATGCCGCGAACGTCGCCGCCGCATCTGCCGGATGATCACCGCCGCGCGAAGAGGTCCATATTCGCATCGCCCCAAGCCTTCAGCGCCGCGATGATAGGCGACAGGGATCGGCCACGATCGGACAGGCTGTATTCGACACGCGGCGGCACCTGGGCGAAGACCTCGCGCTCGATCAGACCATCGGCCTCCAGTTCGCGCAGCTGGTTGGTCAGCATGCGCGGCGTCACATCACCAGCGCGGCGGCGCAGTTCGTTGAAGCGCGTGGTTCCGTCCTGCAAATGGTAGAGGATCACCGCCTTCCACTTGCCGTCGATCAGGCTCACCGCTGCCTCGACGGCACAACCCGGGGTACAATCGAGGCGGGAGTGACGGGCTTTCGCCATCGGAACGGTATCCTTTTCGACACTATGAGCGTTTTTTGTGCCTACGACAAAAGCTGACACCGTCTCTATCTCGCGTGCGTCAGCAGAAGGAGCAAGACCCATGCGCGCCATAGCCTATCGCCAGCCCGGCCCGATTGACCGGGACGAAGCCCTTGTCGAGGTCGAACTGCCACGACCCGTTCCGACCGGGCGCGATATCCTGGTCGCGGTCCGGGCTATCTCGGTGAACCCGGTCGACGCGAAGGTTCGCACTGGCGCCGCGCCATTCGACGGGCGTGACGAGCGCATTCTCGGCTGGGATGCGGCGGGCGTGGTCGAGGCGGTTGGCCCGGAGGCCACCCGCTTCAAGGTGGGTGACGAGGTCTTCTATGCGGGCGACCTGATGCGCGACGGCAGCAATGCCGAATATCAGCTGGTCGACGAGCGGATCGTCGGCCATCGCCCCCGCAGCATCGGCTTCGCGGAAGCGGCGGCGCTGCCACTGACGACCATCACGGCCTGGGAAACCCTGTTCGATCGGTTGAAGGTCGACGACCAACCGCCTGGCGGCGCCCGTGCCATCCTGATCATCGGCGGTGCGGGCGGCGTCGGTTCCGCGGCGATCCAGATCGCGCGGACCCGCACCGACCTGACCGTGATCGCCACTGCCTCGCGCGCCGAGACGGAAGGTTGGGTCCGCGACCTAGGCGCGCATCATGTCATCGATCATTCCCGGCCGATGGCACCGCAGATCGCCGCACTGGAGATCGGTGCGCCCGCCTTCGTCTTTTCGACCACCCACACCGATCGCCATCTCACCGACATCGCCGAGTTGATCGCGCCGCAGGGGCGCTTCGCGCTGATCGACGATCCCGCCAGCCTCGACATCGTCGCCTTCAAGCGCAAGGCGGTGTCGGTTCATTGGGAATTGATGTTCACCCGGTCGCTCTTCGACACACCGGACGTCGGCGAGCAAGGTCGACTGTTGGACGCAGTGGCCGAACTGGTGGACGAGGGGCGCATTCGCACCACGGCGACCGACACGCTCTCGCCGATCAATGCCGCCAATCTGATGGAGGCGCACCGCCGGATCGAGAGCGCCACCACGCGGGGCAAGATCGTCCTGGAAGGCTGGGACAGTCAGCAGGCGTAAGCTCGACGCGTACCACTACGAGAGGAGCGTGCGGGCGGGTCAGGCGAACGCCAACTCGCCCGTGACGATCGCCATGGCATGGTCGACGAAGCGCCCCTTCTCGCCGACCGGCGCGACGTAACGAAGTGCCTCGCGCGCCAGTTCGGGCTCGCCTCCGCGCGCGATCAGCCATGCGGCGAGATAGGACGCGGCAAGGCAACCGCCCGCCGTCGCGACATTGCCATGAGCAGCGAACGGTGCGTCGATGACGGTGACACCAGCCTCCACCACCCATGGCTTGGTGGTGAGGTCGGTGCAGGCTGGCAAATCGCCGATCAGGCCGAGCCTGGCCAACAACAGCGTCCCTGAACATTGCGCCGCGATCAGTTGCCGCGTCGGATCGAGACGAAGCCGGGCCAGCATCGCCGGGTCGGCGGCAATGTCGCGCGTGCGAACCCCGCTGCCGATCAACACCGCATCCGCCTCCTCGATGAATTCGAGCGGGCGTTGGCGATGGACGGTGACGCCGTTCATCGACGTCACCGTTTTAGTCGGGGCGGTAATATGCGCGGCCCAGCCATGTGGGCGCAGCCGGTTGATGATCACGGCGGCCACGAACGAATCCAGTTCGTTGAAGCCGTCGAAGGTCAGGACCGCGACCTGCATCACCCTTGCGTCCGTCCGGAGAACAGCGTCCGCGTCGGACCGGCGACCCAGACCTGGCCGGTCTCATCCTGCGAGACATGGATACGCCCGCTCCGCCCGAGGCGCGTGCCCTGGGCGGCGACATAGCTGCCGCTGGCCCGACCGCTGGCGAACAGCCACTGGCCGACCGAGGCGTTGAGGCTGCCGGTCACCGGGTCCTCGATCAGCCCGCCATGCGCGTCGGTGAAGAGCGCGCGCAGTTCGAACGCGACCTCGCTGCCGGGGGCGTGCGGACCGACAATGCCAATGTCGATATGCTCGGAATGGTACCGCGCCGGTTTGACCGCCAGCACTGCCTCGGCCGACTCCAGCATAACCGCAATCCAGCCGGGGCCATTGTCAGCCCAGGCGGCATCGACGATCGCCGCGCGGTCGATCTGCAGCAACTCGGCGACCTGAGCGATCTCGGCCTCGGTCGGCGTACCGCCGCGCAGCAGTGGCGGTGCGGCAAAGGCAAGCTGATCGCTCTCGCGCCGGATCGTCACCAGCCCGACACCGCATTCCTGCACGATCACGCCGTCCTGCTTCGGCCGCCCGCCCGCTTCCGCCCACGCATGCGCGCTGCCCAAGGTCGGGTGCCCGGCGAAGGGCAGTTCGTGCGCCATGGTGAAGATGCGGACGCGATAGTCGGCCGATGGATCGGTCGGCGGCAGCAGGAAGGTCGTCTCCGAAAAGTTCAGCCAGCTTGCGATCGCCTGCATCTCGTCCGTCGTCAGGCCATCGGCATCGGCGATGACGGCCAACGGGTTGCCGGTCAGCGGATCGGTGCCGAATACGTCGACGAGGCGAAAGGGGCGGGTCACGGTCATCTCCTGTTGATGTTAGCTCGTCCTATCGCGCGACAACTGGCGCCGACAGATACACATCGGTACAAACATGCCGAACTGTATTGGTGAGATTGGCAGTACGATGGCGAGCGCCCCCGATGAAACCCGCACTGGCATGGTGGTCCGTGCGATCCGCGACCGGATCGATGCCCGCGCGCTGACGCCGGGCGCCCGGCTGCCGTCGATCCGCGCCATGGCCGAGACAAGCGGCGTCGCACGCTCGACGGTGGTCGAGGCCTATGATCGCCTCGCGGCAGAGGGCGTGATCCGATCGCGACCGGGATCGGGATTCTATGTTGCCGCGCCCTTGGCCCCGCTGGCGCTGGATCGGCTGGCCAGCACGAAGGAGCGCGAGGTCGACCCGCTCTGGATGCTGCGCCAGTCGTTGGGCGAGCGGCGCCACGAATTGATGCCGGGATGCGGCTGGCTGCCCGATGATTGGCTGGCGGGCGATGCCCTCCGCAAGGCGATGCGCGGGGCAGCGCGATCCGACGAGAACGGCACCCTGGCGGGCTATGCTTCCCCCTTGGGTTCGCCCCCGCTCAGGGCGTTGTTGGCGAGGCGGATGGCGGATCAGGGGATCGAAGCTGGCTCCGAGCAAATCCTGCTGACCGACAGCGGCACTCACGCGCTCGATCTGGTGTGCCGCTTCCTGCTTCAGCCGGGCGATACCGTGCTGGTCGACGACCCGTGCTATTTCAACTTTCTGGCACTGTTGCGTGCGCACCGCGCCAAGGTGGTCGGCGTGCCGATGACATCGACCGGGCCGGACGTCGCCAACTTCGCCGAGGCCGCTGCGACGCATCGGCCGCGCTTCTACCTGACCAACTCAGGCGTCCATAACCCGACCGGCGCGTCGCTCGCCGCCGCCACCGCGCACCGGCTGCTCAAGATCGCCGAAGCGCATGACATGGTCGTCGTCGAGGACGATATCTTTGCCGACTTCGAACACACGCCTTCGTCGCGTCTGGCCGCCTTCGACGGGCTCGACCGGACGATCCGTATCGGCAGCTTCTCCAAATCACTGTCGGCGGCCGTGCGCTGTGGCCATATCGCGGCCCGACCCGACTGGATCGAAGGACTGGCCGACCTGCGCATCGCAACGTCGATGGCGGGCAGTCCGCTCGCCGCCAACCTGCTGCACGCGGTGCTGACCGATGGCAGCTATCGGCGTCATGTCGACGGTGTCCGGACCCGGCTGGCCCGGGCCACGGCGCGGGTGGCGAAACGCCTGCGGGCCATCGGGATCGAGCCGTGGACCGATCCGGCGGCGGGCATCTTCCTCTGGGCGCGACTGCCGGACGGCGTCGATGCCGTTGAGCTTGCCCGGCGGGCGATCACGCAAGGTATCGTGCTCGCACCGGGGCCGGTGTTCAGTCCCAACGGAGGCTGGCGGGATCACATGCGCTTCAACGTCGCCATGAGCGACGACGATCGGCTGTACGCTTTCCTGGAAAAGGCCGTGTCGCACCCGCTACTCGAACCGGCTGGCTAGGCGCTCGACCAGGAAGTCGACGAACACCCGCACCCGTGCTGGCGTGGTTGAGCCGCCGACGAAGACCGCGTGGATCAGCTCGACGTCGCCCGGATTATAGTCCTCCAGCAATGGCACGAGCCGCCCGTCCGCGATCTCAGCCGCGACGCTGAAGCGGCCGACCCGGGTGACGCCGACCCCGGCAGCGGCGAGATGACCCAGCGTCTCACCATTGTTGGCGACGATGCCGCCCTCGACGGACAGGGCGAAATCCCGGCCGTCGCGGCGGAACGGCCAAGTCGGCTCGGCGCGGCGGAAGTTGAAGTTGAGGCAGTTATGGGCGTGCAGGTCCTCCGGGACCTTGGGCGTGCCTGCCCGCGCCAGATAGTCCGGTGAAGCGACAATCACCCGCCCGCCTTCGGACAATTTGCGCGCGGTGAGCCCGCTGTCCGCGAGCGGACCGAACCGGACGGCGACATCGGCCTGCCCGCCGGCCACATCGACCAGCGTGTCGGTCAGGGCGATATCGATCAGGATATGCGGATAGGCGCGCGCGAAGTCTCCGAGCAGCGGCACGACACACAAACGGCCATGCGCCAGCGCCGCACTGATCCGCAACCGTCCGCGCGGCGCGCCCTGGTCGGCGATCTGCTGCTCGGCATCGTCGAGATCGGCGAGGATGCGGCGGGCTGCGAGCAGATAAGCTTGCCCCTCGGCGGTCAGCGTCAACGCGCGGGTGGAACGGAGCAGCAGCCGCACGCCGAGCCGCGCCTCGATCCGGTCGATCGCCCGCGCCACCGCCGACGGCGTCAACCCGAGCGTGCGACCGGCGGCGGAGAAGCTGCCTTGCTCCACCACGCTCGCGAACAGGGCGAGAGACCGGGCGCGATCGTCATTACCGGTTATCTTTGCGTCCAAGGCATAGATCCTTTGCACCGGCGGGCGGTTCCGCCGGGCCGCTTCACCGTTCATCTATGCGCCTGACGAATGACATTCGCAAAGGAGGTGTCATGGAATATCGGCAATTGGGATCATCCGGCCTGCGCGTTCCGGCCCTGTCGTTCGGCGCGGTAACCTTCGGCGGCAAGGGCCCGCTGTTCAGCGCGTGGGGCACAAGCGACGCCGCCGAGGCGCGGCGGCTGGTCGACATCTGTCTCGACGTCGGCGTGACGCTGTTCGACACCGCTGACGTCTATTCGGATGGCGCGTCGGAACAGGTGCTGGGCGAAGCAATCGCGGGGCGGCGCGATGCCGTCCTCATCTCGACCAAGACCGGCCTGCCGATGGGGGACGGTCCGCAGGACTGGGGCGCGTCGCGGGCGCGGCTGATCGGCGCGGTCGAGGCGGCGCTGCGGCGGCTCGGCACCGACCGAATCGACCTGTTCCAGCTTCACGCCTTCGACGCCTCCACCCCAGCGGAGGAGGTGATGGGCACGCTCGACCGGCTGATCGCCGACGGCAAGGTCCGCTATGCGGGCGTCTCCAACTATCCCGGCTGGCAGATCATGAAGGCGCAAGCGCTGGCCGATCGTCATGGCTGGCCGCGCCTCGTCGCGCATCAGGTCTATTATTCGCTGATCGGCCGTGCGTATGAATGGGACCTGATGCCGCTGGCGGCGGACCAGGGTGTCGGTGCATTGGTCTGGAGCCCGCTCGGCTGGGGTCGGCTGACCGGCAAGATCGGGCGGGGACGGCCGATCCCGGCGGGCAGCCGGTTGCACGAAACCGCGCAGTTCGCGCCGCCGGTCGAGGACGAGCATCTCTACCGCGTCGTCGATGCGCTGGAGGCGGTGGCGGCCGAGGTGGGCAAGACCGTGCCTCAGGTCGCGATCAACTGGCTGCTGCGACGTCCGACGGTATCGTCGGTCATCATCGGCGCGCGCGACGAGGCGCAGCTGCGCGACAATCTCGGTGCGGTCGGCTGGGCGTTGTCGCCCGAGCAGGTGGCGGCGCTCGACGCCGCGAGCGACGTGCTGCCGCCCTATCCGCACACCCCATACCGGCAGCAGGAGGGTTTCGCCCGCCTCGCGCCGCCGATGGTTTGAGGGAGCCACGATCATGAAGTTCAACCTCGGATTGCTCGCGCTGGCGGTCGGCGCCTTCGGCATCGGCGTGACCGAGTTTGCGCCGATGGGCATGTTGCCGGTGATCGCGGCCGACCTGCACGTGTCGATCCCCGCCGCCGGGCTGCTGGTCAGCGCCTATGCGATGGGCGTGCTGATCGGCGCACCGCTGATGACGCTCACCACCGGGCGGATCGACCGACGGACATTGCTGATCGCGCTGATGGGCATCTTCACGCTCGGCAACGCGCTGTCTGCCGCGGCGGGCGGATACTGGATGCTGATGGCGGCGCGGGTCGTGACCTCGTTCAACCACGGCGCGTTCTTCGGCGTCGGATCGGTGGTGGCCGCGAGCCTGGTGCCGCCGGATAAGCGCGCAGGCGCGGTGGCGGCGATGTTCACCGGGCTGACCGTCGCCACGATCGGTGGCGTGCCGGCGGCGACCTGGGTCAGCGAGGCGGTCGGCTGGCGCACCGCGTTCGCCGGCATCGCGGGCGTTGGAGCGATTGCGATGCTATCGCTTCGTCTCGCCCTCCCACCGCTGCCCGCGACCGAGGGCGGCGACATGCGCGCCGAACTGCGCGTGCTGACGCGCGGGCCGGTGTTCATGGCGCTGGCCCTGACCACGATCGGCTTTGGCGGTGTCTTCACCGTCTTCACCTACATCGTCCCGATCCTGCGGGATGTGACGCATGGCTCAACCGGCTATGTCACCGCGATGCTGATGCTGTTCGGGGTAGGCGCGACGATCGGCAATGGCGTCGGCGGGCGGCTGGCCGACCGTTCGGTCGACCGGGCGCTCATGACCATGCTGGCGATCATGGCCCTGACGCTGCTCGCCTTCACGATTCTCATGCAATGGCCGGTGACCGCCGCCATCGCCATCCTGATCTGGGGCATCGCCAGCTTCGCGATCGTGCCGCCCTTGCAGATGCGGGTGATGGATGCGGCCTCGGACGCGCCGAACCTCGCCTCCGCGATGAATATCGGTGCCTTCAACCTTGGCAATGCGATCGGCGCGGCGCTGGGCGGCGGCGTGATCGGGGCTGGGCTGGGTTTGGCAACCGTGTCGCTGGCCGGTGCGGCGATGGCGGCAGTGGCTCTGGCGATGCTGCTGGCGTTCCGGCGTCAGCCGAGCGCCAAGGCCTGCCCGACCTGACGGGTGGGCGACGTAAGCCTTGGGTCACAGCCCCTTGCGCATCCGGGTCAACGGCACGACGACGCCATCGACCTGGGTATCGGCGCGCTCAACCGGCTCGTAACCGCAGGCCGCGTAGAGCGGCACACCGCCCGCCGTGCCCATCAGTTCGACGGCTGCGAAACCCTCCGCCCGTGCTGCTTGCTCACAGCGGTCGAGGATCATCCGGCCGATCCCACGCCGGACATGGTCCGGGTGGGTGTACATGGCGCGGATGCGTGCGGCGTCCTTGGCCGGATCGAGCAGCGCCGGGTCGCGCAGGTCGGTGCTATGGTCGCCGCCATAGAGGGTCGCGCGCCGGCTCCATCCGCCGCAGCCGACCGGCACGCCATGGTCCTCAACGACGAAATACGTGCCGTCGCGCACCAATTGGGTGTCGAGCCCCATCACCGAGCGGCTGGCGACGATCTGCGCCGGGGTCAGCACCGCCGCCTGACCGCGATCGATCGACAGCGTCATCAGGTCGCGAAGCGCCCCGAGGTCGGCTTCGGTCGCCAGGCGGATCGTCAGGCCGCCTGTCACGCCGCCAACTCCCGCCGCCAGGTCTCGCCTTGGAGCGGGACGCCGAACCGCTCGTGCATCGCCGTCTCGACACATGCGAAACCATGCGCGGCATAGAGGCGGCTTGCGGACTCCAGCACGCTGTGGGTCCACAGCGTCAACGCGCGATAGCCCGTTTCGCGTGCGAAGGTGACACAAGCGCCGACCAACGCATCGCCGATGCCCCGGCGGCGGGCAAAGGGCTCGACATGGAGGAGGCGCAGCCGGGCGATATCGTCGCCCTCGTCGGTGACGAAAACCGCGCCCGCCATCACCCCATCGATCTCGGCGACCCAGCATTGCTCGCGCTTGGGATTGAGGTCGCGCAGGAACGCCGCGGTCACCTCGCTTTCGATCACCTCCAGCTCGCGACCCCAGCCATGGCTTTCGGCATAGAGGAGCGACTGGCGCGCGGCGATCAGCGCGGGCTCGCCGGTGCGGAAGGGCCGGATCACGAACGGCCCACCCGAGGCAGGATCGAGCAGCAGCCGCGCGCGCGTCAGGGCTTCGACCAGATCGCGCCGCGCTTGTCCGTCCACGGCCGCGAGCAGATCGCCGACGGCATGGCTCTGGCGGTGGTCGAGCGTGCCGAAGGCCTCATGTCCCGCCTCGGTCAGCCGCAGGTCGCGCGCGCGGGCGTCGTCGTCACGGCGCACCCGCACGATCCAGCCGCGCTTTTCGAAGCGTGCGACCAGGCGGCTGAGATAACCCGCGTCCATGCCAAGCGTGTCCTGCAACACTCTAGCGGTGACGGGCTCGCGCGTCGCGATCTCGAACAGCAAGCGGGCTTCCGGCAGGCTCGCCTCGGTGCCGAGGAACCGCGCATCGAGCGCGCCGATCGTCTGGGTGTAGAAGCGGTTGAACCGGCGGATGGCGGTAATGTCTGCATCTTCCATGTCCACCATGCTGGATCAACTTACTTGACGGAGTCAAGTATCAGGGCAGTGCAGGCTCCGGCACCAGTTGCGCACGCATCGTCGCCGCGTCCCGACCGGGCGGTGCACCGAACAGGCGGCGATAGTCGCGGCTGAACTGAGACAGGCTTTCATAGCCGATCGCGAAGCCCACGCGCGCGACCTCCTCGGCGGCGATCAGGCGGCGGCGCGCTTCCTGCAAGCGGACCTGCTTCTGGAACTGCACCGGCGTCATCGTCGTCACCGCCTTGAAGTGGCGGTGGAAGCCGGGGACGCTCATGCCCGCCAGCGCGGCGAGGTCGGCCACGCGCAACGTCTCGGCATAATGGTTGCGGATGAACGCCGTCGCGCGCCCGATCCGCGCGGCATGGGTGTCGACCAGACCCATCTGGCACAGCGCCGGTCCCAACGTGCCGCCGAGCAGCCGCCAGACGATCTCGCGCCGGATCAGCGGGGCGAGCACCACCCGGTCGGCCGGATGGTCGAGTAGGTCAAGTAAACGCCTGAGAGGATCGCGCAGCGCCGGGTCATGGTCGCTCGTTGCCAGCGCGTTGAAGGCGGCGGCCGGGCCCGGCACGCTCACCTGCTCCGCCACCAGTTCGGCCACGGTCACGGGCTCGATCGCCAGCGACAGCGCCAGATAGGGCGCGTCGGCACTCGCCCGCACGATGCGTGACGTGACCGGCAGGTCGACCGAGGCGAGCAGGCATTGCCCCTCGGCATAATGATAGGGCGTCGGCCCCAGCATCGACATCTTCGCGCCCTGCACGACGAGGCAGAAGGACGGCCGATAGACCGTGCGGATGATGCCGGTCGGCTCCTCCGCGCGGGTGATGAGCAGGCCCGGGATCGGCGTTTCGCGACCATGGACGAACCAATGGCGTTCGATCAGCCGAGCAAGGTCAGACAACGTCGTCATGCCTTGCATGGTAGCGTCGCCACGCACCGAATGCACCGGCGCATGCTTCACTTTGATAGGATCGGGCAGGACTTTGATTGGATCGACGTCGCGGCGCCGAACGTTCGCGGCGTATCTCCGGCTCATCCATTCCAATAGGAGTATCGTCCCATGCGTATGCGCCAACTCGGCCATAGCGGCCTGTTCGTGTCCGAACTCTGCCTCGGCACCATGACCTTCGGCGGCAGCGAAGGCATCTGGGGCCAGATCGGCCAGCTTCGCCAGGACGAGGCGGACGCGCTGGTCCGGACCGCGCTCGATGCCGGGATCAACTTCATCGACACCGCCAATGTCTATGCCGGCGGTGAGAGCGAGCGGATCCTCGGCCAGTCGCTCAAGAACATCGGCGTCGCCCGCGACGATGTCGTGATCGCGACCAAGGTGCTGGGTCCGATGGGCGATGGTCCCAATGCGCGCGGCGCGTCGCGCGGCCATATCCTCAGCCAGTGCAAGCAGAGCCTCCAGCGGCTCGGCCTCGACCATATCGACCTCTACCAGATCCATGGCTTTGATCCCGCGACGCCGATCGAAGAGACGCTGGAGGCGCTCGATACGCTCGTCCGTCATGGTCACGTCCGCTATCTTGGCCTGTCCAACTGGGCGGCGTGGCAGGTGGTGAAGGCGGTCGGCATCGCCGAGGCGCGGCGGCTCGCGCCGATCCTGTCGCTCCAGGCCTATTACACGCTGATCGGGCGCGACCTGGAGCGCGAGATCGTGCCGATGCTGCGGTCCGAGAAGATCGGGCTGATGGTGTGGAGCCCGCTGGCCGGCGGGTATCTGTCGGGCAAATATGATGGCGAGGGCCAGGCGGCGGACGGGCGGCGCGCGAATTTCGACTTTCCGCCGGTCGATCGCACCCGTGGTTCGGTGGTGATCACCGAGATGCGCCGTATTGCAGAAGCGAAGGGCTGCACCGCCGCGCAGGTCGCGCTCGCCTGGCTGCTCCATCAGCCGGTGGTGACGAGCGTGATCGTCGGGGCCAAGCGGGTCGATCAGCTTACCGACAATATCGCCGCGACCCAGGTGTCGCTCGACGCGGACGATCTGGCTGCGCTCGATGCGGTGACCAAGCTGCCAGCGGAATATCCCGGCTGGATGCTCGAGCGCCAGGGCGGCTATCGCGCCTGACGGTCGCAGGTTCGGCGGGACGCTTTCTCGTCCCGCCACTCCGACCTAGCGTTCGAACAGGCGGCGGATCAGCCGGGCAGGAGACGGCCCGTCCGGGCGGCGTGGGCAAAGGCCGGAAAGCCGAAAGACTCCGCCTGACGCGCGGCGATTTCATAGTCATAGGGTACGCCGTGCAGTTGGGCCGCCCATCCGGCATTACGACGCTCGACGATGGCATAGCGCGCGAGCGGGCTACCCGCCTCCATGACATGCGGGGTCGCGCCCCAATCCCGGTAGCACGGCATCCCGACGCTACCGGGATTGACGATCAGCACACCATCGACCGCCACGATGCGCGGCGTGTGCGTATGCCCGCACAGCACCAGACTGGCCGACCCGATCCCCTTCAGGCGTGGCCGGATGGCAGGGTCGGCATCCAGTGTCGCGCGGCCGGACGTCACGTCCTCGAGCAGATATTCCAGATCCCCGCCCGCCGGGCTGCCATGGCAGGCGAAGACATCGCCGTCGCAGAGGGTGAGCGTCGCGGGCAGACCCTCGATCCAGGCCCAATGCTCTTGGGTCAGGAGCGGCCGCGCCAGAACGTCGAAGGCGCCGTCGCTGCCGTCCTGCAACTGGCGCTCGTGGTTTCCAGCGATGGTCAGATAATCGGAGCGCATCTGAAGCTCGGCGCTTCCCGCAGGATCGAAGGGGCCGGATACGAGGTCACCCAGATTGATGATCAGGTCGGGCGCGGCGGCAGTCATTGCGTCGCGGACAGCCTCCAGCGCGGCCAGATTTCCATGTGCGTCGGCAATGACCCCGATCTTCAAAACTTCCCCCTTTGGTTGATACGCAGCAGCATGGCGGGCACTTCCTCCAAACACCATGTACGCCGGACGCCCACCAGCAATTGCCGTTACCGTCGGCCACCGGCAGTCAGGGGCCGTCAAATAATGCTACCCATGCGTCGTCTCGTGCATGATCAAGAACGGATTCGCTATCTGGCGACACCGCCTCCTCGACCGCTGTGATTACCTGCCTGATTTCGGCGTTAAACGCGTCACTGTCGGACAGATCGATGATTTCTTCTTCGAGGAAATCGTCAATTAGCCGCAATTGCTCGAGATCCGCATCCATTTGCGTCACGGCAGGCTCCTGTCTCTCGTGGCGTTCATCAACACGCGCTTAAGCTGCCTTCGGCGCGACGCAAGTTCGGTTGCATCGACCCCCAACCGCCGCTGAAGATCGGCACCCTTCGCACCATCCAGTAGCGCATCGATCAACGCGACAAGGCGTGGGTCGCGATCAATCGCCTCGCGGATGGCAGTGATCGTGCGGCGGTAATATATGGCGTCATGGCCGACCTGCTCCGGCGAGGGCGCGGGTGACGCCAGATCGATGCCACCTTCACCGAATGTACCGATCAGAACGGGGCGGTGGCCCGCGATGTCAGCTTCACGGTCAGCCGAGGTCAGGCTGCGCATGATCCCGACCAGGAAGTCGGTGACGTTCCAGCTGCGCTGGCATTTGCGCCGCCCGTCGAGCGCCCGGATGAAGGCTTCCTGACGCAAGTCGGCGGCGAGAATATGCCTGTCGCGTGCCAGATAGCGAGAGGAGGCGATAAGCCGCTGCCGGTCAAAGTTGGGGAGTGCGCCCAGCATCACGCCGATCTCGGCCGGCGTATAGTGGCTGTCGGCGGCACGATCCTCGGCAGTTGAAGCAAGGTTGGGCAAAATGGCGATGCCTCTCAATCATAAAAGCGGACCTGCCGGCATATTCGGACAGGGAGGATGAAAAAATCGCTGCGATTGTCCGAATTTTCTTGGTCGTCCGCTTTATGGATTGAGTGATGCTGTTCCTGCTCGTTCGCCGAAGAGCCTCAGCAGCCGGCTCTCATCTTTTATGAGCGGGAGATTGCCCCGCCATGCCGCCTCGCCGAATTATGCGCAATGTCGTCAGCATGTTACGCCCGGCAGCGCCAAAGCCGCAGTTCAGCACTTGAGATTGTTAACCCGCCCGGCGTAGAGGTGGATTGTTCGCCAGCAGGCGGACCGAGGCGTGGAAACCTCGTCAGTAAGTAGCCGTATGCCCGGCCCGAACCAGTTTCGGCCGGGGAGCGGGCGTGTATGTCCAGGGCTTCTTCGGAGGCCTAAAGACGCTCGCGCCTGTCTTACTGCAGGTTTCCAATCTCCGGCTCACGGGCCGGCACCGCCTCGTTTCAACAGGGGCGGTGCCGCCGGCTGGGATCAGCCTGCCGGCACCGACGCGAACGGGGGTTCGAGCGTGGGTGCATATCATGGTTGCCGCAGCAGGCGGCTCGCCATCATCAGGAACTCGGCGGCGGTTGCGACCGCCATGATGCTCGGCGCCTGCGGTGGCGGCGGAAGCGTCAACTCCCCCGGAACGACGCCGGTCGTCACCCCTACACCAAGTCCGACGCCTGCGCCGACCCCGGCTCCGACACCCACCCCTACGCCTGCGCCGACCGCCGAGGATGCGAAGAGCGCGGCTGCCGTCGGTATGAAGGCCGACTATGCCTACGCGCGGGGGATCACGGGCAAGGGCGTGACGATCGCGATCGTCGACACCGGCATCGACCGCGATGGCCCGGAATTCGCCGGCCGCATCTCGGCCGACAGCACCGGGTTCGATCAGAAGGTCGCCCGCTGCGCGACCTGTCCGGGCGAGACGATCCGGTTCGAGCTCGACGACAAGGACGGCCACGGCAGCAAGACCGCTGCGGTCGCAGCCGGTGCGCGCGATGGCAATGGCATGCACGGCGTGGCCTATGACGCCACCATCCTGGCACTGAAGATCAGCGGTCCGAACCTCGAGGGCATCACCGCGGGTTCGACCGGCCCGATACCCGAATCGTATGCGCCGAACGTCGCCTTGATCGCGCCGGCGATCAGGTATGCGGTCGACAAGGGGGCCTTCGTGATCTCGATGAGCATCAACGGCTCGGGTGGCGGCGAGCAGATGGCCGCTGATCTGAAGTCGGCGATGGATCTGGTACGCGGCGGCAACCGGTTGTTCGTCGAGTCGGTGACGAACAGCGTCGGCGAAGACAGCTTTTCGGGCAAGGTCGCGGAGAACCTCGTCGGCAAGGACCTGTCGAACAAGGACTGGTTCCTGTTCGGCATCCGCGTCGATGCGAACCTGCAGCCGCCCAGCGGCAACGGCACGCCAGGCGCATTGGCGGACCGCACCCTGTCGGTCGTAGCGAGCAACGTCGCCACCGTGGACCAGAATGGTCAGCAGGTCGTCGTGACGGGCAACAGCTTCGCGGCGCCGGGGATAGCGGGTGCCGCGGCCTTGCTGAAGCAGTACTGGCCGCAGCTCGGCGGCAAGGAGATCAGCCGCATCATGCTCGACACGGCGACTGATCTCGGCGCGCCCGGGGTCGATCAGGTCTACGGCGTGGGTCTGCTGAACGTCGAGAAGGCGATGCAGGCGCAGGCACCGGCAATGTCGTTCGCCGCTGCACGGACGGTGCTGACGCGCTATTCATCGTTGGTCGTGTCCGCGCCGTTCGGCGGTGCGGCGGGAGCGGCTGACCTCGGCTCTCGTACGTCGACCATGACCGTATTCGACCGCTACGGCCGGGACTACCTGATGACGGCGCCCAGCAGCATCCGGGCGCGGTCCTCCGGCCTGCTCGCGGGAGGGCTCGCCGCATCCGCATCTGCCTATCCCCTTCGGTCCTCGTCGTGGTCGGACGCGAAACTGGGCATCGCGACGACGACGACGACAGGACCCTGGCAGGCCGCTGCGTCCGGCCGACCGGCGATGGTGACGTTCTCGCCGGCTGCAGGTCAGACGGTCACGCTGGGCGCGAACGTCGCCGTGGGTCCGGGTGTCGCCTCCTCGCTCGCCGGTTCGTATCTGCGCGGCACCATCGGGCAGCCGATCGGCATGTCCTCCGAGTGGTCCATCGGCGGCTGGTCGGCTTCGTTCGCCTCAGGTTCCTCCATCGCCGCGTCGCCCTCGTCATTCCGGCGCGGGTCGCGGAGCCGCGAGGCCGGCCTGCGCACAGTGGCGATCTTCACCCCGTTCGGTCTCGGCCTGGAGGTATCGGAACTCGTCGAGCGGGGTCAGGTGCTCGGGTTGCGGGACGATGCGGGGGCCGGTGCGGGCGATGCCCGGACCTTGCTGGCGACCACGACGCTGCGCCGGAACTTCGCGGGCATGCAGCTGTCCGGTCGCGCCACCGTCGGCAGCAGCAGCGCCGCCGACGCGGTCGCAGGCGTCCGTTTCGATGGTCGCATCATCAGCACCGCCTTCGCGGTCGAGGGAGCGCGTCCGCTGTTCGGCGGACTGGCCACGCTCGGCCTGTCGTCGCCGCTGCGCGTCGAGCGGGCGCGGGCGTCGCTGCTGGTGCCGGTCGCCTATGATCTGATGTCGGGTGCACTCGCTGAAGAAAGCCGGACCTTCGATCTGTCGCCGACCGCGCGGGAGCTCGATCTCGAGCTCGGCTGGTCGACCGCGCTGGCACCGTCCTCAACGCTGCGTTTCGGCGTCGCCCGTGCCTTCGACGCCGGTCATGTCCGCGGCGGGTCAGACGTCGCCGCCTTCTTCAACCTCGTCGTCCGCTGAATCGCAAGGAACGCCCATGTCCAGATCATCCATGTCCGCCGCTGTCCTGATCTTCGCAACCGCCACCGGCTTGAGCGGGTGCGGCCAATCCAAAGCCCCGAGCAAGGAGGCGTTCGCCGCCGCGCTCGATCCCGTCGTCCGCGATGTCTTCTGCCACCCGATCGACGTGATGCGGTACGAGGTCGAGGGCGAGCCTGGCGGATTGGGGTTCCCGATCGTTACCTCGCCAAAGCCGACGCTCGCAGGACGGGGTTCCGACGGGAAGGCGGTCGCGATGCTGGACAGTCTGGCCAGCGTCGGGCTCGTCACGCGCACGCCGTTCGAGAAGCCGGCGCGGTGGAGCGGTTCGGACAACGCGTTCGTGCGCCAGCCACTGATCTCGTACGCACCGACCAAGAAGGGTGCGCCGTATCTTCACGCGGTCGAGCGCAAGGCGACGAACGCCATGGTTTCGGTGCCGTCGCTCTGCCTCGCGAAAGGCGAGGTTGTCGACGTGGTGCGTTGGACCGAGCCGACCGACTTTGCCGGTCATCGGGTCAGCCAGGTCACCTATACCTATCGCGGTGTCGATCCGATCCCGGTCATGCCGCCGGGAGAACAGGCGCAGATGGCCGAGCAGAAGGAGGCGACGACGGCGTTCGAGCTGCAGAGTGACGGCTGGCGTCCGATGCCGCGCTGACGATCGATGTGACTGTCACCATCCCATTCATTTCGACCGACACCATGACCCAGGCGCCGAGCGCCGGGTCGTCAAGGAACACCATGATGCAAATGACCAAGGCTGCTGCCATCGGTGCCGTAATGGCGTTGTCGCTCGCCACCGCTCCCGCCATGGCGCAGAAGGCGCGATTGGCCGCACAACCCGCGTCTTCCGCTAAACCGTTGGCGATGGACGTCGCCGGCGTCCGCCTCGGGATGCCGCTGGCCGCGGTACAGGCAGCGCTGGCGGGGACCTACCGGTGCTCGACATACCAGTCGGCCTCGTTCCGGCAACTCGTCGAGCGAGAGATCCGCAAGCGCAAAGGCATCCCCGACGGCTTCGGCCCGGATGGCACGGCCGTTGGTGAGCTGACCTGCCAGGGTCCTGCTGGTGAGCATCTCCGCCTGTTCATGGCGCAGACGCCGACGGGGGAGATCGTCGACCGGATCGACCTGACGGTGTCGACCAACCGCGTCGATCCGGCGACTCTCCTTGCGCAGGTCGAGGCCAAGTACGGGCGGCCAACTGAGGGCGTCCCGTCGAACGGATCGTGGTGCACGGGACGATGCGGCGGCGATCTGACCATGGAGCCCAATCCGCGCATCACCGTCAGGTCCGACGCCTGGTCGCTCAAGATATTCGGCACCCGCGGGCGAAACGCGCGTCTTGCCGATGAGGCGGCGGTAAAGGCGGCGGCCGCGCGCGAAGCACCGGCTGCGGCGCGCGGCGCTTTTTAAAATCGACTGTAAAGACGTTTGCGTCTTTGCTGCTGGCGCTGCTCGCGACGTTGCCGATGGCGATCGCCGCGCCGGTCACAAATGCCATGCCAAGGGGCGTAGCACCGCGCACGGCAGACGGGCCTAGCTATGCTGCCGCCACGCCCCATGCGGATGGTGGTGAAGGCAGCATTCGCTGGAACCGGCTGCTCGTGATCGCGGGCTGCGGGTAGAAGCAGGCGTCTGCAGTCGACGCGATCGGCTTGGGAAGATGGTAAGCCGCCACGGCGATCTACAATTACTCCAGGTGTTCCGACCGACCGAGGATTTCGTGACGCGCGGCTGCGCTATCCGGCCTGACGGAGTTCTTGGCCTCGTTTTGCGAGCGCAGCTTTCGGCCTTTGGCGCGGGCAGCGGCTTCACGCGGCTGATGTTTGTCGACGACGGATTTGATCGCGTTCCGCAAGTCCACCTCGAACTCCCTGTCACCCGCCCAGAAATCGAGTGCGGCATGCAGCTTCTTCGACAGCTCGACGCGTTCCTCCCTGACCTTTTGTTCCAGCGCCTTGCGGCTAGGTTCGTGATCTTCAAGGATCAACTCGTTTTCCATTTCATCGGCTGGGACATGGGGGCTGACAACGCGCATCAACGTCCACGCCGGCCCCATGGCGAAAACCGGCGTCACCAGCGACGTGATCTGCTCCATCAGCGCCCATGCGATGAGTGAGGACTCGAATTCGAGGGCTGATGCCGCCACCGACTGCGCTGCCGAGAGTTCACGTTCGGCTTTGGCAATCCGGTCCCGCGCTGCGGTGACCCGTTTCGAAGCGCGCTCGATCTCCCGCTTGGTATTCACCTGTGAGACGTGCGGCTTCTCTGGCACGCGCGGCGCAAAAGGTTCGGGACCGCCTGACAGCCACCGAAGCCAAAGTTCCGGGTCAGCCTGGGGCGGCCGGAACTTCATGACCATTTCCCGCAGATAGGCTTCGCGCTCGGCATAGCCCTGCAGATTGTCGACCGCGCGCATGCCAGCGCTTCCACCACCTGCGGGATCCGAAGCCAGTTTGCGGACCAGAGCCAGGACCCTGGCGGTGATCTCCGGCTCTACCACAGCTCCGGTCGAGCGTACCGCATCCCCATCTTCGATTGGCTCGGCCATCCCCGCTCAACCTTCCCATTCTGACGGTCGCGTCGTGGAGCGACGGGACCGACGCGTCTTCGCGGGGCGCGAGACCGTTCGCCGCGCACCGCCATGACGCTGGCATAGCCTGCACATCGTTGAGGAAGTCTGACATACCTTTCGCCGCGTTCCGGGCGGCCTGCGGCCGGTATGTCAGAACGAACGCGATTTCGACGAAATCGCGAAATCTGGGTATGTCAGGAGCCCTGATTTGTCACACCAGATTTTGAAGGCGCAATACCGTAAAGTTGGGGAACCCCAACTTTACCGCCCCTCCCGGCTTCCTGAAGGCCGGAGAGGAGCGTTGCGCTCCGTCTGCGACGGAGAGGTGTCAGCTATGCGGTGGCTATCTGACATACCTCGGCCATCGGCCTGCGGGGTCCTCCACCGTGCGTAGGCACGGTTCCGGAAGGCGCAAGACCAAAGATGGTTGGTACGAACGACTTGCAGGCGCGAATGCCCAAAGGTGCGACGTCGTGCAGTCGTTGAAGGAAACGCTGGCGAAGATGGAAGGGGCGGCACGCGCCGAAGCTGGGCAGCCAGATAGTCAGCGGTTGCCGTGTCACCTGGGTCGGTGGTTCTGCTGCATCCAAAAGCGTGCGCCGCCAGCCTGGATGGTGACGAGGATGAAGGAAGCCGGAATTTTGAGCCCTGAAGATCGATGAAAAAGATTGGACGCGCTTGTCCGGACCGCTCGGTCCGCGACCCTTAAGCTTCGGTACTGCAATGGAATTTCTGACTACCCCCGTGCACTCGCTGCCGCACGTGCTTCTCCACTATCTCGCCACCGGCTTCGGCAAGCCCGAGGTGCCCGCGCTGGTATCGGGCGCTGGCATGCCCGCCGATACCCTGCTGTTCGACGCGCAGTCGGTGATCCTGTCGTTTACCTGTGTCGCGGTGCCGATGTTCCGCGCCAAGATCGAACGGCTCGCTGCGGATCAGTCGATCGACGTCATGCTGGTGCGCTGTTGTCTGACCGGCGGTGACCTGCTGCCGGTGTCGATCGATGTCGTGCTGGCGGGCGGTGGCCTCGCGCCCTTCAAACTAGAGGACTTGGCGCTCTACCGCCACGATGATGGCGGCCTGTGGCTGGTGCCGTTCGGGTTCGGCGGGGCGATCCGGCTGGAGACGCACGGCCTCGAACTCTATCTGGTGCCGCCCTATGAAACGCTCGCCGAACGCGCCGATGGCATCTACCGCGCCGCGTCCGATCTGGCGGAACGCCTCTACCCGCAAGGTGCGATCTGATGCGGACCAAGGCCAAGCGCGCAGCCGTGACATCCAGCGTCGAGGTCAACCCGGGCTGCCTGCCGGATCCGGCGAACCCGCATAGCTGGCTGGTGCTGACCGGCGATGATGCCGATCGCGAGGCGACCCGTGTCATGTATGGCTGTCTGCGCCCCAGCTTTCGCGGCCACCTGAACAGCGCGTCGGCTTTTGCCGCCGCCAAACTGACCGTCGGTGCACCGCCCGACACGCCGCCATGGACGCTGACCGCCGCGCGGGCCGAGGTGCTGTTGCCGCCGGGGGCCGATGACCGGCTGTCCGATCCGCGCGTCCTGATGGAGACGGTCGACGCAGAACTGCCGGTCAAGGCCAAGGCGCTGCTCGCCTATCTGACCTTCACCTTCCCGACGGCGCGACTGCACGAGCAATATGAACTGGTCCGCGACTTCACCCGCCGGTTGATCGTCGATCCGTTCGAGGTGGCCGCGCTGCTGGTCCAGCATGCCCCCCACCGTGCCGGCAGCGCCAGCCCGCCGCATGTTCATGTTCTCCTTGCCGGCCCTAGGCGACTGACGCCGCTCGGCTTTGGCGAATGGGTGACGCCGCTTGCCACCGACAAGGCCCATGCCCTGGTCGGCAACGCCTTTCGCGCATTCCAGGGCGACTGGCGGCAAGTCTGAACACGCCAGCGAACCAACACCATCATCGGGAAACATCATGAACGATAACGAACCCTGGCCGCGGATCGGCCAGGCGATGAACTCGCACGTCGTGCGGACGCTGGCGCAGGCGGCGGGGTGGCGCCTGAGCGACATGCCGGCCGACCTCGGCCTGCCGCTGGCTGGCTGCTTGTATAGCGAGGCGAACCATCTGCTGGTCACGACGACAGTCGGCAATCTCGCCGCGTCCATCGCCGTGATGGACAGCGCGCTGCTCGCGACCCGGTCGGACGCGCTGATCGTCAGTGCTGCAGCCGAGGACGGAATGCCTGGCTTCGCACTGGGCCTGTGGCACAGCGGGCGGGTCACTTGGCACTGGATGCTGACGCTCTGGGTCGATGTCGACGCTGTCCTGTGGCTTGTGCCGACACCGGACAAGCGGGATGGCACGGCCGCTTCGGGGTTCCGGCTGACGGCGCGCCATCTTCGTGTTGAAGAGGTGCCGTGGCGAACGGCGCACGAACGCGCCGATGGCTTGGTCCGAGCCATCCGCATGCTGGTCCACGGCGAGCGCGGCACGGCATCCAGCCCTGCGGGCGGGGAGGATCGGTCATGACGGTGCCGATGCCCCGCCTGCTGCGGCAGGCGTGCTGGGCGCTCGTCATCGCCTTCCCGCTGCTCGTGCTGGCCGGCGAGCACTGGCAGCACGCGGCGGCGGGGCCGAGTACGCGAGGTGTGATGGCGGTCGCCGCCGTCATCTGTCCTGCGGCCGTTGCACGGGCCCGGGCGGTGCACGTCGCTGACGGGGCGCACGTGCTCGACCGTGCTGTCCTGCGGCGGATCGCGGTGCAGCTTCACCTGGGACCGGGGTGCTCAGTCCCGGTTGAACCGCCCGCCGTGCGGGCCGATCGACGGCGCGATCGCGGTGGAAGGGAGAAGATGAGGGGAATGGGCAAGTCGATGTGATCCCCATGGTGGGGATGAAACAAGGAAGACAGACCATGAACCCCGACCAGACCGCCCATGTTCGCGCCCATGTCGCTGCCGTTTCCAAGCTCCTGCTCGGCAACAAGATCATGAACCCCGGCCTGATGATCATGGCCGGTGATTCGCTCGATCCCCACCAGCGAATTGCGTTCGGTCGCACAGCGGTCGAAGCCCAGGTTGATCTTGTCTATCTCGAATTCGCCGTCGGCGAAGACGACGTCCCCGTCATGACCGGGATCACCGTCATGCTGCCGCGCGACACCGTCTGCTACGTCTCGACGGGATGCCGCCTGTCGCTCGTCCCCGGCAAGGCTCGCGCGGTAATCGTGCCGCAGGACGGGGCTCAGTCCCACTTCAAGGTGCTGCCGGGCGAGATCGTGCAGGTCCGGGGTCGACCGGTGTCGCTGATGGCCGGATGCGACCGCGCGACCGCGAAGCTGGCGATGCTGGTTCGCGATGGCGTCGACGTCGCGGGACAGGTTGCGCTACGTGATCACGTCCCCGCATAACAAGGGGATATCGCGCCGGACCCCAGCATTGACGCTTGGCGGTAAGGCGTGATCTTCGCCTGTCATGAGCATATCAACAGGCGAAGCGCGTCGGATCGCTTTGGCAGCGCAAGGCTTCGGACGATCTCGGCCAGAGTACCCATCAGTTCGCCACCTGCGCGGCATCGCCGAGCGGCTCAACCTCTTCCAGATCGATAGCGTCAACGTGCTGACGCGGGCGCACTATCTGCCCGCATTCTCACGTCTCGGCAGCTATGACCGTGCCTTGCTGGAGGGAGATGCGTGGGGGCCGAAACGACAGCGACGCATGTTCGAATATTGGGCGCACGAGGCATCGTTGCTGCCGCTCGACCTGCACCCGCTGCTCCGCTGGCGCATGGCACGGGCGGAGCGAGGCGAGATCGGTTATCAGGCGCTGCGCCGGTTCGCGGTCGAGCGCCGGGCCGAGGCTGACGCCGTGCTCGAACGGATCACAGCCGAAGGCCCACTGGCGGCGGCCGACTTCGAGAACGGGTCTAGCCGCAGCGGCTGGTGGGAATGGAGCCACGTCAAGCATGCGCTTGAATGGCTGTTCTGGTCCGGCCAGATCACCACCGCAACCCGGCGGGGCAGCTTTGCGCGCCTGTACGACCTGACCGAGCGGGTCATCCCGCCAGCGGTACTGGCGCTCCCGACGCCGCCGGTTGAGGCGGCGCAACGCGCCTTGATCGAACGGAGCTCTCGTGCGCTGGGCGTCGCGACCGCCAGCGACCTGCGCGACTATTTCCGGTTGAAACCCGCCGAAGCCGATCACGCCATCGCCGATCTGGCGGAGGATGGCGTGCTCGTGCCGGTGCGGGTCGAAGGCTGGAGCCAGAAGGCATGGATGCATCGCGACGCGACCGTGCCGCGCCGGGTGCGCAGCGCTGCCTTGCTCGCGCCGTTCGACCCGTTGATCTGGGAGCGGTCCCGCACCGAACGCCTGTTCGGCTTCCACTATCGCATCGAAATCTATGTGCCGCAGGATCGGCGCACGCACGGCTATTACATGCTGCCCTTCCTGATGGACGAGGCGCTGGTCGGCAGGGTCGATCTGAAAGCAGATCGGCAGGCGGGGATGCTGCTCGCGTACCGCATCACGCTGGAACCGGAAGCGCCCGTCGATACGCTGCCCCGGCTTGAGGCCGAGCTCGAGCGGATGGCGGCATGGCTCGGTTTGGACGCCTTCCGTATCGGCGCGGTCGTGCATCGCGGTTAAGCGTCTTCGCCCGTCACGTTGCTCCACCCCGCTCAGCAGCGACCACGATGCCGTCGTCGAGCAGCGCATGGAGCGCGGCGATATGGCCATTGTCGCGCGCGCCGCTGGAATCGGAGGTCATGACGACCGTCAGCTTCAGGTCCGGCACGATGAACAGCATCTGCCCGCCATAGCCCCAGGCGAAGCGCAGCGGATGGCCACGACTGGCGCCGACGAACCAGCCATAGCCATATTGTCCGCCGCTCCACGGCGATACGGTGCGCGGGGTCCAACTGTCTGCGATCCAGCGGGTTGGGACGATCCGCCGCCCGTCGATCACCCCACCCAGGCGATAGAGTTCGCCGAACCGCGCCAAGCTGCGCGGCGACATCATCATGTCGTTGCCGCCGAAATAGATGCCCTGCGGATCGCGCGACCATGGCGGGATGGTGATGCCGAGCGGCTCCGCCAGCCAGTCGCGCATCAGGGCATGGGTGTCGCGTCCCGACGCGAGAGTCAGCATCGCCGACAGCAGATGCGTGTTGCCGGTCGAGTAGAGCATCGCGCCGCCCGGCTCATCGACGAACGGGCGCGCGAGGGCGAAGCGGACCCAGTTGCGACTGGACACCCAGCGCCCGTAATTCTCACCCGACGTCCGCTCCAGTCCCGCGCGCATCGTCAGCAGGTCCTCGACGGTCAACCGGGCAAGGCGCGGGTCGGGATTGGGCGGCGCATCGCTGCCAAGCACCGCCAGCACGGGCTGGTCGACGCCGGTCAGCGCGCCTTTCGCGATCGCAATTCCGACCAGCGCGGACAGGACCGATTTGGACGCGGACTTGATATTGACCGGCCGGTCGAGCGACGGCCCGCCGTTGAAGCGCTGCTCGGCCAGCACCTGCCCGTCACGGAGGACCAGCAGCGAGCGGAGCCGGGGAAGACGGCTGGCTTGGGCAACGGCGTCGGCCAGGATGGCGCCGTCCAAACCGCGCGTCTCGACCGGGCGAGACATGGCGGCTCGCCGTGGCGCAGGTGCAGCATCGCAACCGCTGGCGAGGAGGAGCGCCAGCGCGCAGGCATATCGCTTCACGGCGTCATCGCAGAGCGAAGCGATTGCAGGAACTCGGCGGGCGCTTCGACCTGCGGCGAATGGCCGAGATCGTCCAGGCGGATCAGGCGGGCGCCTGGGATGCGCTTCACCGCGTCCTCGGCGGCTTGCGGCACGGTGCGGACTTGCGCCCGCCGATCCTCCGGTGCGCTGCTCGCGCGAAAGGCGGTCAGGTCGCGCTGGCCGATGATCAGCGTGGTCGGGACAGTCAGGCGCGGCAGTTCGGCGGCGACCGGCTGGGTCTCTATCATGTCGGACAGGCGCGCCTGTGCGTCGCGCACCGTGTCGCCGTCGGCGCTGGCATATTGCCCGGCCAGCATGCCGACCCACCGGTCGTAGTCCGGCCGCCAGACCCCATGATAATAGTTGCGAAGCTGATAGGCCTTGATCGACGCTGCGTCCGTCTTCGCCTCCTCGGCGCGCAGCTTGCCGAGGTCGGTATAGGGCACGCCCTCGCTCAGCGTGTCGTTGAGGCCGAGCGGGTTGACCAGCACCAGCTTCGCGACCCGCTCGGGGTAGAGGAGCGCGAAGCGGGTCGCGAGAATGCCGCCGGTCGAATGGCCGACCAGCACGACCTTGCCGGCTCCGGCCCGGTCGAGCAGCGCTGCGGTCAGCGCGGCCATGGTATGGAAGCTGTACTGATAGCCACTCCGCTTCGACGATTTGCAAAAGCCGATCTGGTCCGGCGCGATGACGCGGTAGCCCGCCGCCGCCAATCCGCGTGCGGTGTCGCCCCAGGTCGCGGCGCAAAAGTTCTTGCCGTGGAGCAGGACGACCGTCGTGCCGTTGGGCGTGGCGGTTGCCGGCCAGTCAAGAAAGGCCATGCGAACCGGATGGCCCTGTGACGTCGCCTCGAACCAGTGCACGGGGGCAGGATAGTCGAAGCGCTCCAGATTGGCACCGAGCGGCGCGGTTTGCGCCGAGGCAACGGTTGAAAGAAGGGCCGAACAGGCGGCGGCGGCGAGAAAGGGATGAAGCATCAAAGGGTAACACCGGTCGTGATGCCAGTATCCCCGTAAGCGCTTCTTCTATCGAGGCGAGGATGTAGCGACTGGAGCCCACGAGATAGCGAGTAGCTTCGTTACGACGCCCGCTCATGGCTTGGAGATCAACAGTCCGCCTAACCGCTCGGCGTCTCCACAGCACGGGACAGTCAGACCCGGTTACGTGGTGATGTCAATTCTGCCGGCCCCACGGATGGTCTGATCGCCCCCCGCGGCGCCCGATGACGAACATGGTGTCAAACTGGCTCGTGACTGCGATTTTAAACGCGGCAGTGGAGCAAATGATCGGTCCGCGCGACGATCTCTATGACGGCAGAAGCCCTTTGAAAATCCTGGGTCACTTTGGCTTGGTGGTCTTTGACCGTCCCAAACGACTGGGCGTCCGTACCCCGAACTTCAGCCGGTTCGCGGGACGGATCCGGATTGGCAGGGTTGCCGGGATATGCTCGGTCAGCGGCGTAAGGTGTTTGAGCGCCTCCAGCTTGATCGACAGATTCGCCTCCTCGTCATAGGTTCGCGCCGTCTCGGTTTCACCTTCGTGGCCGAAGATGTCGCAACGAACGCTGTCCTCCACGCGACCCTTCAACATAGTTGTGGAAAGGCCCCGGAAGCTGTGAACGTCCTTGTCCTTCCATGCGCCGCCGTCCTGGTGCAGCCATGGCGTTCCATTAGCGAAAGCCCATCTCCTCCAGGGATTGAAGATGCTTTTGTAGAAGGTGCTGGCAAAGCTGGTGCTTTTTGGCGAGTCCATTTCCGGAAAAAGCATGGAACAACCCGCCGCACGGATTTCCCTGATATAGTCGAGGAAGCCTAGCCGAATAAGTTCAGGATGGACCGGCAGCTTGCGGACGGACTGAGTGTTTTTCAATCCACGGTCTTCGGTGTAGTCGATCTGCAGATACGGAATTGGCTCATCCTCGTGCACATCGCTGAGCGGCAACCCGGCCAGCTCCGAGCTGCGACCGCCATACAACGGCAGCATCAGCGGTAGCCAATACCAAGCATCGTGCAAAACCTCTGTCCCCGGCTTCAGACGATGATCGATTCCGGCTGACCCGGTCCAGATGGGCGCGGACAACAGATGACGAAGTTCTTTAATTGACCAGTTGGCGCGCTTGTCACGATCACGCTTACGCTGTTGACGTGCCTTTTTGCCGATGCCCTTTCGAGCCTTCTTGAAGGTGATCGGCTCAGCGGGACGATGCCCCACCTTGGCGTTCGCTCCCTCGGCATGATCGAGAACAGCCGTAATCCAGGTTATGTGTTTGTTGATCGTCATTTGGGACACGCCAAGCATGTCCGGTTTCATAGTCTTGGCCCGTTCGAGGCTCGCGGCGATCCCGCCCGCCTGTTCTTCGGTCGTGCGCCCCCAGCGATTGGGGAGGGCCCGGCATAGTTCGGTGAAGGCGGTCACATGCTCTTGCTTTATGTCCTCAATGAAGACATTTTCTCCACATGCGAAATCGAACAGCCGAATAGCGGTTTGAACCTGTTTGACGGTGTCCGTACCCCACGCCTTCTCTTGCTTGTGGGCGTCGATACATTTGTCGGCTGCATCTCGCAGGCGCATCTTCGGCTTCTCTGGCACTGGAGCCGCTGCTGGTGCCTCAGGCGTGACGGCAGGAGATGGTTGTGAGGGGACCGCCCCCTCGGGATCGGCCGACGCCTCTTCCCACGCAAATGGTGCCTCATCCGCCAGCGCGTCGTCGATCCAGTCGGCGGGCACGTCTCCGTCCGCCGACAGGTTCGCCGTCGCCTTGCGGCACGCCACCGCTTTGGCGGCGCAGATCGTGACGCGCAGCTTGTCGAGGTTCGTGGCCGTTGGCACGATCCCGAAGTTGGTGACGTAGCTGTCGATCTGCTGTGCGGAGACGGGGCTACCGTTCTGGAGATCGAAGACCGTATCGGCGACAGCCTTCGCCTCTCGCGTGTCCCAGCCGTTGTCGATCAGGCGCTCGTGGTCATCGATCGACCATTTCCCCTCGACGCCGCGCTTCGACAGGAAGGTCCATGCCTCAGCATAGCGAGAGTTGAGGCTGGCGTGACCGACGGCGGGGGTGCTGCTGGCGATCTGATCCTCAAGGATGCGCTGCAACTGCCAGCGCAGCGCGTCGCTGAATACCTTCTTGAGCTGGTCGGGTCTTACCCCGGAGGATCGTTCGCCATATCCCATGCGCAATGCTTCCGCCGCCGAACCGAGGCGCAGGGCGATCACCCGCGCGTCCGTAAAGCTCATCGCACCGATGGGTAACGCCAGCGTTAACCGCACGCCGGCGACCGTCATTTTCTTGCGCCACCAGTAGCGACTGCCGCGCAAGCCCACGTTCGAAAAGCCCATTCCGCCACCCCAAGGGGTACAGCGAGGGGTACAGTCGGGGGTACAACCGTCCCTGATCGCCGTCGTTAAGACGCGAAATCAAAGACTTGCAAGCGGATGGTCGGGGAGACAGGATTCGAACCTGCGACATCCTGCTCCCAAAGCAGGCGCGCTACCAGACTGCGCCACTCCCCGACAGGGGGTCGCCCTTAGGGGAAGCGGGGCGGTACGCGCAAGGGGAATTTGATCCCAACGCACTTCCCCTACAGGTTAGCCTGCTCCTCACGCGGCAGGTCGGCGTCGGGCGGGTAATAGAGGCTCGCACATTCCTCGCGCAGGCAGCCGCCTTCGATCACGATGTCGTCGCGATAGGCGTCACCGATGAAGGAGAGCGTATCGACATGGCGCGCCTCGAAATACATGGCGTGCACGTCGTCGCGCCCGGCGCCATAGACGACCCGCCCCACCTTCGACCAGATCGCGGCCATGGTGCACATGCCGCAGGGCTGTAGCGTCGAATAGAGCGTCGCGCCGCGCAGTTCCATCTCGCCGGTCCCCTCACAAGCGCGACGGATCGCCATCATCTCGGCATGAGCGGTGGCGTCGGGGAGCTCGTGGGTCTGGTTGCGCTCGGCGGCGATCACCCGCCCGTCCAGGACGATGATCGACCCGAGCGGCGAGGTGGCGGGATCGGAGCCCTTGGACCGCGCGACCGCGATCGCCTGGCGCATCCATCGTTCGTCTTCCTGTGTCATGAGCCTTCAACGCGGCAGTCGCGTTGCCGGTCCATGGCCTGGGGTTGGCACCCTACCCCGACGATCAGCGCGCCAGCCAGCCCCCGTCGACCGCAAGGATATGCCCGTTCACATAGGCGGCCGCGTCGCTCGCCAGAAACACCGCCGCCCCGCCCAGATCGCCGGGGTTGCCCCAGCGCCCCGCCGGGATACGGTCCAGGATCGCCTTGTTCCGGCTTTCGTCTGCCTGGAGTGCCGCCGTGTTGTTGGTCGCGATATAGCCCGGCGCGATGGCATTGACGGTCACCCCCTTGGCGGCCCATTCATTGGCGAGCAGCTTGGTCAGCCCGCCTACGCCGCTTTTGGATGCGGTATAGCTCGGAACGCGGATGCCGCCCTGAAAGGTCAGCATCGAGGCGATGTTGATGATCCGCCCGCTCCCCTGCCCGATCATGTGCCGCCCGGCGGCCTGGCACAGGAAGAACACGCTTTTCAGATTGGTATCGATCACCGCATCCCAATCCTTTTCGGTAAAGGCGACGGCATCGGCCCGGCGGATGATTCCGGCATTGTTGACCAGGATATCGAGCCGCCCCAGTTCGGCCAGGGTGGTGTCGACCACCTGCTGCACCGGGGCGATCGTGGACAGATCGGCCGGGATGAGGACGACCTGGCGACCCAGCGCCCGGATCTGCTCCGCCGTCTCCTCGGCGGGGGTACGCCCCACACAGGCAACCTCCGCCCCAGCCGCAGCCAAGTTCACCGCGATCGCCTGCCCTATGCCGGTATTCGCGCCGGTGACGACTGCAACTTTACCGGCAAGATCAAATGTATACGTCATGATTCTTAGGCCAGCTGGCAGATATCGAGGACGTTCATGTCGGTGTAATCCTGGTTCTCGCCCGCCATCGCCCAGATGAACGCATAGGCCTTGGTCCCCGCCCCCATGTGAATCGACCAAGGCGGTGAGATCACCGCTTCCTCATTCTTGACGACCAGATGCCGGGTCGCCTCGCCTTCCCCCATGAAGTGCATCACCCGGTCGTTGGCGAGATCGTCCAGTTCGAAATAGAAATAGATCTCGCTGCGGCGCTCGTGAATGTGCGGGGGCATGGTGTTCCAGACGCTGCCGGGCTTGAGCACGGTGAGCCCCATCACCAGCTGCGCGCTGTCGCACACGCCGGGGATGACGAGCTGGAAGATGGTGCGCTCGTTGGATTCCGCCAGGCTGCCGCGCTCCAGCGCGTTGGCATCGGCAATGCCGAGCTTGCGGGTCTGAAACGCCTTATGCGCGGGACAGGACGCCAGATAGAAGCGGGCGCCCTGCCCTTCGAACAGGACTTCCCGAGCGCCCATCGTGACATAGAGGCAATCCTTGTTGCCAAGCACAAAGACCTCGCCATCGACCGTCACGCGTCCCTCGGCGGTGCCCACATTGACGATGGCGAGTTCGCGGCGCTCGAGGAAAGGATGACCGGCGGCCGATGCGGGCTCTTTCTGGTCGGGCAGCTTGACCGGGGCGTCACCCACCGCGACGCCGCCGATCACGAACCGCTCGGCATGGGTATAGTTCAGCACGCACTCGCCGGTGCGGAACAGGTCCGGGATCAGATAACGGTCGCGCAATTCGTCGTTGGAGACGCTTGCCATCATATCGGGATGGGTGGCGTAGTAGGTGCGGTCGTACATGCTCGAAACTCCCAAGGTCCTGCGTGAATAGCCGGGCGTGGTCAGCAGCCCAGTCCCAATCGATAGATGCGGTCGGCATTGCGACCGAATAGGGCACGGCGGTCTTCCTCGCCGAAATCGGCGACAGCCGCGTGACAGGCGTCCATCTGCGCATCGATAGTGCCGAACAGCCGGTCGGTCGGCAGGTCGCTGGCGAACATCGCGCGATCGGTGCCGAACAGGTCGATCACGGTGCGGACCGTGTCACGCACGAAGGCAGGCGTCGCGTCGCGCCGGGCAAAGCCGAAGCCCGACAGCTTGACCGACACCTGCGGGCACGCCGCCAGCGCCGCCAGCCCCCGCCGCCAATCCGCAAAGCTGTCCGGGTCATCCAGGACCGCCATACCCGCATGGTTGACGATCACCGGAATGTCCGGGTGGCGGGCGAACAGTTCGGCCAGCGCGGTCATCTGGCCCGGATAGCATTGCAGGTCGAAGGACAGGCCATGATCGGCCAGCCTGGCAAAGCCCTTCTGCCAGGCGGCATCGCGGGTCACGTCGCGCTGGGTATAGCTTCGCCGGGGATCGGGATGCCAGTTGACGATATGGCGGATACCCCGCACGCGGGGGTGCCGGGCTTGCGCCGCCAGGAAACTGTCGAGCTCGGGGGCGTCGAGCGCGGCGAAGGCGATGATTGCATCGGGGAGCCCCTCGGCATCGGCCAGGCCGTCCAGCCATTCGGTTTCCCTTAGCGCATCACCGGGATGGGCGCCCGCATCGACATGCACCGCGCCGGCGACATTCCACCGCGCCATCTCGCGCCTGTAATCGGCGGGGAGATAGGTCCGGGCGATCGCCTCGACCGAACCGTTGGGGCCATCATCCGCAAAGGGCGGCGTCAGCCACGGATAGCGCAGCCGCTCCAAATCCCACAGATGGATATGTGCATCGACGAACGGGATCATCAGAAGGTCGTCCGCCCCCCCGACGTGTCGAAGGTCGCCGCGGTGGTGAAGCTGCATTCCTCCGAGGCCATGAAGCACACCATCGCCGCCGTCTCGCTCACCTGTCCCAGCCGCCCCATCGGGATTTTGCCGCGCATATAGTCGACCTGGCTCTTGGGCAGTTGCGCGAGGATCGGGCTTTCAAAAGTCGCGGGCGTGATCGCGTTGGCGATGACCCCCTTGCCCGCCAGTTCCTTGCCCAGCGATTTGGTGAAGCCGATCACCCCCGCCTTGGTCGCCGAATAGGCCGAGGCGTTGGGATTGCCCTCCTTGCCCGCGACCGACGCGACGTTGACGATCCGGCCATAGCCGTTCGCAAGCAGATGCGGCACGACCGCGCGGCAGCAATAGAAGACGCCGTTCAGATTGATCTCGACCACCCGTTGCCAGCTTTCGAGCGGATAGTCCTCGACGCAGGCCGTCGCGCCGGTGATCCCCGCCGAACAGATGAGGATATCGACCTTGCCCAACGCGGCCACGCTGGCGACGGTGGCATGCTCGACCGCCTGGCAATCGGCGATATCGAAGGATTGCCAGTGTGTTGCGCCGACATCCTCCGCCGCTATCGCAAGTTTGTCGCCCTCGACATCCCATAGCGCCACCGATCCGCCCTCGGCGATGATCCTCCGCGCGACCTCAAGGCCCAGCCCCGATGCCGCCCCCGTGACGATCGCGGACCGCCCCGCAAAGCGCCCCTCGAAGAGGGTCACGCGGGCAGTTCCATCGCAAAGGGGATGCAGGTCTGCCGCTGCTCGCCCAGCTTCGCGATGCCCAGATGCATGGTATCGCCGGGCTTGAGGAAGATTTTGTCGGGCTTCTGCCCCTCACCCACCCCCGGCGGCGTGCCGGTGATCAGTAGGTCGCCCGGATGGAGGGTGATGAAGCGGCTGACATAGGCGATGCATTCGGCGATCGGGAAGATCATCGTCCGCGTGTTGCCGGTCTGCATCCGCCGTCCGTTCACGTCCAGGAACATGTCCAGTTCCTGGCAATCGCCGACCTCGTCCGGCGTGACCAGCCAGGGACCGACAGGTCCGAACGTGTCGCAACCCTTGCCCTTATCCCACTGACTACCCAGTTCTTTCTGGAACGCGCGCTCGGACACGTCATTCGCCAGGACATAGCCCGCGACGTGGTTCAGCGCATCGGCCTGCTCGACATAGCGACAGGTCGTGCCGATCACGATGCCCAATTCGACTTCCCAGTCGGTCTTCTCGGCATCCTTCGGGATCATCACGGGGTCGTTGGGGCCGGTCAGGCAGGAGATCGCCTTGGTGAAGAAGATCGGCTCGGGCGGCGGCTCCAATCCCGATTCCTTGGCATGGTCGGCATAGTTCAGGCCGATGGCGATGAACTTGCCGATCCCGGCGACGGGGACGCCGTAGCGCGGATCGCCCTCGACCAGCGGCAACGTTTCGGGATCGACCGTGCGCAGGCGTTCCAGCGCTTCGGGCGTGATGGTGGCGGGCGTGACGTCGTCGATCATGCCGGACAGGTCGCGGATCCGACCCTGCGCATCGACAAGACCGGGCTTTTCCGCGCCCTTTTGACCATAACGGCAGAGTTTCATGCGAAGATCCTCAATGGGTATAGGGGCGGTGAAGCGGCACGTCGGCGTTGAGTTCGACACCGAATCCGGGCTTGTCGAGCGCGCTGGCCCGGATACGGCCATTCTGCGGCACCGGCTCGCCCAGCAACTGCGGCGCGAACATCGGCACCACCTCGGTCGGGCCTGGGTGCATCATCAGGAATTCGGCGAAGGGCGAATTGTGGCGGGTGATGACGAAATGATAGCTATAGACCGATGAGCCATGCGGGATCATCATCACGCCCCGGCTGTCGGCATAGTTGGCGATCTTGATCAACTCGGTCACGCCGCCGCACCAGCCCACATCGGGCTGGATGATGTCGCAGCAGCCCATGTCGATCAGCATCCGGAAACCCCAGCGGGTCGCCTCATGCTCGCCGGTCGTGACCAGCAGGCCCGGCGGCGCCTTTTTGCGCAACGCGGCATAGGCCCAATAGTCGTCGGGGCTGAGCGCCTCCTCGATCCATTTCAGACCGCATTCGTTCCAGGCGCGATGCGCGAGCCGCGTGGCATAATCGAGGTCGAGCGCCATCCAGCAATCGTACATCAGCCAGAAATCGTCGCCGCACTTCGCTCGCATGTCGGCGAGCAGGGCGATGTTCTTCTCCATTCCCTCCAGCCCCTCGGCGGGACCGTGGTGGAGCGGCAGCTTGCCGCCGATGAAGCCCAGTTCGCGGGCGATATCGGGCCGCGCGCCGGTGGCGTAGAATTGCAGCTCGTCGCGCACCGCGCCGCCCAGCATGTGATAGACCGGCTCGCCCCGCAGCTTGCCCAGCAAGTCCCACAGCGCTAGGTCGACACCGGAAATCGCATTCACGACCAAGCCCTTGCGGCCATAATATTGGGTCGAGAAATACATCTGGTCCCAGATCTTCTCGACGTCGACAGGAGAGCGTCCTTCGAGGAAGCGGGCGAGGTGCTTCTCGACGATATAGGCGGCGGGCTCACCCCCGGTCGTCACCGCGAAGCCGACCGTGCCGTCCTCAGCCTCGATCTCCACGACCAGCGTGCCCAGCACGTTGATGCCGAAACTCTGCCGCGACTGGCGATATTCGGGATAGCGGCTCATCGGCGTGGCGATGTGGTCGTCGATCCAATGGCCCGCGCCCTGATCGTGATAATCCGCGCCCGCACCGCGCGCGACGAAGGCACGGACATGCTTGATCCGCGAGAGGGTCATCGCCCACCCTTGCTGGCTTGCGTCGTTCGGCCACCGCCCCGCATCCGATCCTCCCGGCTTTACTTTCTCACTTTATGGAATAGGATGCTAATTGTTGAGACTTCGGGCGTCAATCGGTTGTTTTGCGAAAACCGATGGCCAAGGTGAGCCGGTGGACAGGATGAGGAGCGAGGCCGTGAAACTGCTGGAAGGAAAGACCGTCGTCGTCACCGGTGCCTCCACGGGGATCGGCCGGGCGATCGCGATCGGCGCGGCCGAACATGGCGCGGACGTCGCGATCAACTATGCGCGCGATTCGGAAGGCGCAGTCCAATGCGTCGCGGGGATCGAGGCGCATGGGCGGCGCGCGGTCGCCATCCAGGGCGACGTCGCCGATCCCGCCACCGCGACCGACTTCATCGCGCGGGCGGCGAAGGCGCTGGGCAAGGTCGACGTCATGGTGTCGAACGCGGGCATCTGTCCGTTCCACGGCTTTCTCGACATGCCGGTCGAGACGTTCGAGCGGACGATGCGGGTCAACCTGCATGGCGGCTATTATATGTGCCAGGCGGCGGCGCGGCAGATGGTCGAGCAGGGGCATGGCGGATCGATCATCGCGGTCTCCTCCATCTCGGCGCTGGTCGGCGGCGAATTTCAGACCCATTATACCCCGACCAAGGCGGGCCTGCACTCGCTGATGCAGTCGGCGGCGATCGCGCTGGGGCGTCATGCCATTCGCTGCAACTCGCTGCTTCCCGGCACCATCCTGACCGAGATCAACAAGGAGGATTTGGCCGACGAGGCCAAGCGTCGCTATATGGAGGGCCGCGTGCCGCTGGGCCGGTTGGGCGTGCCAGAGGATATGGTCGGACCCGCCGTCTTCCTGGCCTCCGACATGGCGCGCTATGTGACCGGCGCGGCGTTGCTGGTCGATGGCGGCGCATTCGTGAACCTGCAATAGGCTCGGGCGGGGGATGGCGCTTTCCCCTCGACATGCGGACGTGAGAAAGGCAAACACTTCCACAATATGGTACGCGCTGACAGCAAATGCGGCGCGTCAGGAGAAGATGTTTCCATGCCCGCATCCGCCAAATCCCCCAAGGCTGAAACCGGCGAGACCAAGGGCCCGACGGGCAGCCAGACCCTGCTACGCGGGCTCGACCTGATCGACGAGGTGTCCGACCGCCCGATCGCGCTGGCCGAACTCGCCGAGCGGCTGGGGCTGACGCGCAGCACGACGCATCGGCTGGCCAGCGCGCTGATCGACCGGCGCTTCCTGATCTTCACGCCGCGCCAGGGCTATCGTCTGGGGCCGAAGCTGCTCGAACTGGGGTTTCTGGCGCAGCAGCAGGCCGATGTCGTCCAGATCGGGCGCGATCATATCGAGGCGCTGGCCGCCGCGTCCGAGGACACGGTCCATCTGGGCGTCCGGGACGGCGACAAGGCGCTGTATCTCGACAAGATCCCCGGTCGCCGCCGGGTCGACATCTCCAGCCGCGTGGGTGATCGCCAGCCGATGACCTCCACCGGGCTGGGCAAGGCACTGATGCTGGACGACGAGGCGAAGCACTGGCGCCAGCGTTTCGACGACGAGCGGGCGGGCGATCCGCATGCGCCCGACTATGACGTCTGGCTGGAGCGGATGCGCGGCTATGTCGGGCTGGGCTGCGCCTATGACCTTGAAGAGAATGAGGATCAGATACGCTGCGTCGCCGCGCCGATCCGCGACGCCAGCGGTCGCATCGTCGCCGCGATCAGCGTGTCGAGCGCCGCGCAATATATGTCGGACGAGCGGATGACCGCGCTGACCGGCGATGTGCTGGGCACCGCACATGCGATCAGCCGCGACCTGGGGTGGCGAGAAAAAGATCGCCGCTGACCTTATTCCAAATCCCAAAACCCTCTTGCACTATGTGGGATATAGGCACATAGTTTAGGAAAGCGGATCGAAACAGGTCCACGACAGGGCGAGGGAGCGGGTGCATGACGAAGCGTCATCGGACGGCTGTCAGGATAGGGGCGGCCTGCGCGTCGTTGCTGATCGTCGGCGCAACCCCCGCTCCCCTGCCCCCGGCACGGCTGTTCATCGCCAGCGACTCCACCGCGCAGGACTATCGGCCCGACAAATATCCGCAATCGGGATGGGGCACGATGCTCCGCTGCGCCTTCGGGCCCGAGGTCACCATCGCCAACCATGCGATGGCGGGGCGCAGCACCAAGAGTTTCATGGCGGAAGGGCGGCTGGACGCGATCGCCCGTGACCTGCGCTCCGGCGACACGCTGCTGATCCAATTCGGGCATAACGACGCAAACCAGGCGAAGCCCGAACGCTATGCCCCCATTCCCGAATATGAGAGTAATCTGAAGCGGTTCATCGCGGTCGCACGCGCCGCCGGAGCCCGGCCGGTGCTGCTGACCCCGGTCACGCGTCGCGCGTTCAAGGATGGGCATGTCGTGCCCAGCTTTCCCACCTATTCGGACGCCGCCAGGCGGGTGGCGGCGCAGGAGCATGTGCCCCTGATCGACCTGGCCGCCTTGTCGGAACATTGGATCGACGGGCTCGGGCCGGACGGATCACGGGTCTATTATCTCCATTATGCGAAGGGCGAGGGCCTGCCGGGCTTTGCCGAGGCGGTGGATGACGACACCCATTTCAGCGAGCTGGGCGCGCGCCGGATCGCCGATCTGGTCGCGGGCGGATTGGCGGGCACCCATTTGCCGATCGCCCGCCATGTGCTGAAGAACCGGGCAAGCCTGACCCGCGCCACAGCCGCAGGCGGGCCGTCATGCGCCGGCTGATCGCCGTGGCGGCGCTGGCGGGGTCGGCGATGGCCACGGCACAGGCGCCGGTGCGGGACTTCGTCATGGCCGCGAATGCGGGCCATGGCTTCGACGGCGATCACGGGTTCGAGGGCGATCCGCACCTCTTCTCGGTTGCGGTACCGCCGGGCAACTATGCCGTGACCGTCACGCTGGGCGATCCCGCCCGCGCGAGCGACACCACGATCAAGGCCGAGAGCCGCCGCCTGATGCTGGAGGCGGTTCGGACACGCGCGGGCGAGTTCGTCACCCGGCGCTTCATCGTGAATGTCCGCACCCCCGCGCTCGCACCCCCGCCCGCCAACGCGCCGGGCGGCGATGCGGTGCGGCTCAAGCCGCGCGAGATCGGATCGTTCACCTGGGACGATCGGCTGACGCTGGAGATACTGGGCCCGGCGCCCGCGCTTCGCCGCGTCAGCGTCGCCCCTGTCGAGGTCCCGACCCTTTTCCTGCTGGGCGACTCCACCGTGACCGACCAGCCCGCCGAACCGGCCGCGAGCTGGGGCCAGATGCTGCCCGCCTTCCTGACGCCGACCATCGCGGTCGCCAATCATGCGGAGTCGGGAGAGACGCTCAAATCCTTCCTGACCGAGCTTCGGCTGGACAAGGTGCTGGCCAGCGCCAGACCCGGCGATGTCGCGATGATCCAGTTCGGGCATAACGACCAGAAAGCCCAGTGGCCGCAGACCTATGCCGACGCCGCGACGACCTATCGCGCCTATCTGCGCACCTATATCGCCGAATTGCGGCGGCGCGGGGTGACGCCGATCCTGGTGACTTCGCCCGAGCGGCGGCAATGGAGCGCGGACGGGCATATCCGCCCCAGCCTGGGCGACTATCCCGCCGCCGTTCGCGCCGTCGCGGCCGAGGCGGCGGTGCCGGTGATCGACCTGAATGCGGACTCCATCCGGTTCTATGAAGCCTTGGGCAAGGATCGCGCGCCGCTGGCCTTCAACGATCAGGGCCGTGACGCGACCCATCATGACAATTACGGCGCCTGGGTCCTGGCGCGCGACGTGGCGGAGCGGATGCGGGCGATAGGCTCGCTCGGCCGCTTCGTCCGAAGCGACCTGCCGCCTTTCGACCCGAGCCATCCGCCCGCCCCCGAAACCTTTCGTCTGGCGGCCAGCGGGATGCGCAGCAGCGAACGGCCTGCGGGAAATTGACGATGCCCCTCGACCGCCGCACCCTGATCGCCGCCGGACTGTCACTGGTCGCCACACCCCGCCTCGCGGCGGCCGCCCCTGCCCCGCGGCGCTTTCCGATCTGGCCAGGCTCACCGCCAGGGATGCCCAGCCCTGCGGTCGCGGACGCTTTCGTCCAGCGCTCGCCGAACGGCCCCGCCGACGACATCGCCTGGCCGCATGTCGCCACGCCGATGCTGACCGTCTGCCCCGCCGCGCGACCGACCGGGGCGGCGGTGTTGCTGATCCCCGGTGGAGGCTATGCCCGTGTGGCGGTGGGGCGCGAGCCTTCGCCGGTCGCGCGCTGGTTCGCCGCGCAGGGTGTGACGGCGTTCGATCTACTCTATCGCCTGCCGCACGACGGCTGGGCGGCCGGGCCGGACGCACCGCTTCAGGATGCACAGCGCGCACTCCGGGTCATCCGAGCCCGCGCGGGCGAATGGGGCATCGATCCGACCAACATCGCCGCGATGGGGTTTTCGGCGGGTGGTCATCTGGCGGCGCGACTGGCGGCGCGGTCTGCGCTCGTCACCTATGGCCCGATCGACGTCATGGACGCGCAGCCGACCACGCTTCTCACCGTCGGGCTGCTCTTCCCGGTCATCACCATGACCCAGCCCTTCGCGCATGCCCAGTCGAAGCGCGAGCTGCTCGGCCGGGACGCGGGTGCCGGGCGGGCGGCACGCTATTCGGCGGAGCGGGACCTGCCCGCCGACATGCCGCCGACCTTTCTGGGCCATGCCGCCGACGACCCCGTCGTGCCGGTCGCCAACAGTATCGCGATGTTCCAGGCCGTCCATGCTCTGCCCCGCCCGGCCGAACTCCATATCGTCGAAACGGGCGGGCACGGCCCCCGGCTGATCGCCCCCGACGGCACGCCGCATCCCTGGCTGGCCCGGTTCGCGACCTTCGCCCACCGCCACGGCCTGAAAATCCCAGGAGACGACGCATGATCCGGCCCATCGCCTTTCGCATGATGCTGAAGCCCGGCATGGCCGAGGAATATCGCCGTCGCCACGACGCGATCTGGCCCGAACTCGCCGAGGCGCTGCGCGCGGCGGGCATTTACGACTATTCGATCTTTCTGGACGAAGAGACGAACGCGCTGTTCGCCGTCCTGCGGCTGCATCCCGACGATAGCCGCGACACGCTGCCCGGCCAGCCGGTCATGCAGCGCTGGTGGGACCATATGGCCGATCTGATGGAGGTACGGCCCGACAATCGTCCGGTCGAAGTCCCGCTGACGCCGATGTTCTACCTCGCATGAGCCTGGTCGCTGCCCTGCTGCTGGCAGGCGCCGCCGCACCGCAGGCTTTGCCGGTGGCCGAGCCCCCGCGCGTCGCGTTCGACCGCCATTCGCTGCTGATCGACGGCAAGCCGACGCTGATCTGGTCGAGCGAATTCCACCCCTTTCGCCTGCCCTCTCCCGACCTGTGGCGCGACATCCTTCAGAAGATGAGGGCGAGCGGGTTCAACACCGTCGCCATCTATATCGACTGGGGGTTTCACAGCCCCAAAAAGGGCGTGTACAACTTCACCGGCATCCGCGACGTCGAGCGGGTGCTGACCATGGCGCGCGAGGAAGGGCTCTATGTCATCACCCGCGCTGGCCCCTATGTGAATGCGGAGCTGTCGCGCGGCGGCTTTCCGGGATGGCTTGTCAATCAACCGGGCAAGGCGCGGACCGACGCTCCCGAATATCTGGCGGCCGCCGACGAATGGCTGGACCGGATCAACCCGATCATCGCGCGCCACCAGCTGGGCCGCGGCGGCACCGTCATCCTCCACCAGATCGAGAATGAGCTGGCGCTGACCACCCCCGCGCAGAGCCGCTACATGCAGCATCTGTACGACAAGGCGCGGGCCGATGGGATCACCGTACCGATTTTCCACAATGACCAGGGGCGCAACGGCTATTGGGTGCCCAAAAGCTCGGGCGTGCCGCTGACCGTCACAGGGCCGCAGGAGCTCTATGCGTTCGACGGCTATCCCGGCGGCGTGTGCGGGGTCGACAATGTGCCGACCAAAGGTGCCCCCGCTCCGGACTGGGGCCTGTACGGTCCGGGTGGTGCCAAGGGCGGGGCGAGCGCCTCGCCGCACACGCCCGGTTTTATCGCCGAGTTCGGCGGCGGCTGGTTCGACTATTGGGGGTCGAACGGCCTGTATCCGTGCAACGCCGTCCAGCGCGGGACCGGCTATCAGCGGGTCTTCTACGGCACCAACATCGCCAACGGCATCGCGATCCAGAGCATCTATATGGGCTATGGCGGCACGAGCTGGGGATGGCTGCCCGCGCCCGTCGTCTATACCTCCTACGACTATGGTTCGGCGATCGACGAGGCGCGCAATCTGCGGCCCAAGGCGCTGGAGCTGAAGCAGCTCGGCCAGTTCCTCGCCGCCGTGCCCGATCTCGCGCGGCTGGAAAAGGCCCCGCCCGTCACCGTCACGGGCAGCGATGCGGTGCAGGTCTATCACGACCGCAATCCGGATACCGACGCACGCCTGTTGTTCGTCGCGCCCAAGCCGTCCAACGCGACCAGCGACGCGCGGTTCACCATCACCGCCGACCTGCCCGACGGACGCTACAGCTTTGCCAGCGAGCTGCATGGCCGTGACGCCAAGCTACTGGTCGCGGGCGTCGATCTGGAGCGGCAGCGGCTGGTCTATTCGACGTCCGAATTGCAGACGACGATCCGCCACGGCGCGGAGGATGTCGCGCTGTTCTATGGTCGCACGGACGAGCCGGGGGAGACGGTGCTGCGCTATGCAGCCCCGCCGAAAGTCACCATCTTGGAGGGACGGGTCGCCAGCGCCTTCGACCCGGCAACGGGGGACCTGCGGCTGACCTATGTGCATCGGGGTCTGGCCCGAGTGCGGATCGCGGGCGGCGGTCGCCCGCCCCTTCTGCTCCTGATCGGCGACGTCGCGGCGGCGCAGCGTTTCTTCCGACAGGACGGTCTGCTGGAACGCGGCCCCACGCTCGTCCGTCATGCGACGCCGAACCGGCGGGCGCTAGACCTGACCGGCGATAGCGAGGGTGCCGAGCCGTTGGAGGTCTGGGCCCCGCCGGGCATCCGCACGGTTCGCTGGAACGGAAGGGCGGTGCCCGTCGCGCGTTCGGCAAGCGGCAGTCTGGTGGCCTTGCGTTCCCTGCCCGCACCGCAACGCCTGACCCTGCCCGACCTGACCAGCGCGACATGGCGTCATGCATCGGGCTCGCCGGAGGCGGGTCTGGACTTCGACGACTCCGGCTGGACCGTCGCCGGGACCGCCCGCAACGTGGCGACCATCCGGCCGCCGACCGGCCAGCCCAATCTCGGCGCGGATGCCTATGGCTTTCATGACGGCGATGTCTGGTATCGCGGTCGCTTTACCGGCTCGGCGGACGCGCAAACTGCGACCGTGCATTACGGGGCGGGCGGCGCTGGGATGGTCCAGCTCTTCCTCGACGGGACGCTGATCGGCCAGCACGAACTGGCAGGCGGCCTGCCCCGGCCGATCACCACCGGGGTCGCGGAATTCGCCCTGCCTCGCCAGGCCCAGGCGCCCGGCGAGCATGTGCTGGCGGCCATGGTGCGGGTGAACGGCCATAACTGGGACCTCGACGTCGATGACGCGCACAAGGAGCCGCGCGGGCTGATCTCCGTCTCGCTGGCCCGGCCGGGTGGCAAGAGCTTCGCGGTGCCGATCGCGTGGTGGATTCAGGGACGAGCCGGCGGCGAAGACCTGCGCGATGTCGCGCGCGGACCAAGCAACAATGGCGGCCTTTATGGCGAACGCATGGGCTGGACGCTGCCGGGCTTTGCCGATGAAGGGTGGCAGGCGGTCACGCTGACCGAGGCGAAGCCCCATGCCGGGACCGACTGGTATCGCACCATGTTCGACCTGTCGGTGCTGAGGGGCGAGGATGTGACCCTGGGCCTGCAGATCGGCGACCCCGATACGCCGCGCTCGCCGGGGCGCTACCGGGTGCTGATCTTCGTCAATGGCTGGAATATGGGCCAGTTCGTCGCGAATGTCGGGCCGCAGGGTGTCTTCCCCATCCCCGAGGGCATATTGCATCATCGCGGGCGCAACACGCTGGCGCTTGCCGTGACGAGCGACGGGGCGCCCGGTGACGTCATCGAGCCGGTCCGGCTCGTCACCCTTCACCATGCGCGCGGCGGCGTCGCGGTCACCGACGTGGCCGCCCCGGCTTACCGCGACCTCTATCCCACCCCCTGATCCTTCGGAGAGCATTCCCGTGGCAGCCCTTACGCACGACATCCCCCGCGCCGAGGTGACGGCGCAGATCGCCAGGCTGATCGACAACCTCGTCAACATCCGGGACGAGACCGGCGAGTTCCTGCTGCGTCTGGACGATGGCCGGGTGATCGACACCAAGGGGTGGAACGATTGGGAATGGACCCATGGCATCGGCCTGTTCGGCCTGTACCGCTATTGGGAACAGACCGGTGACGAACAGGCCTGGGACGTGATGCTGAAATGGTTCGAGAACCGTTTCGCGGCGGGCACCCCGACCAAAAACATCAACACCATGTCGCCCTTCCTGACGCTCGCCAATCTCTATGAGCAGACCGGCGACCAGACCTATCTGCCCTATCTCGACATCTGGGCCGAATGGCTGATGGCCGATGACGGCTTGCCCAAGACGGAGGAAGGCGGGTTCCAGCATATCGTCTTCAACGACGAGAACCCGCAGGAGATGTGGGACGATACGCTGATGATGAGCGTCCTGCCGCTCGCCCGCATCGGCCAGATCCTGAACCGCCCGCATTATATCGAGGAGGCCAAGCGCCAGTTCCTCGTCCACATCAAATATCTGTTCGATCGCCAGACGGGCCTCTGGTATCATGGCTGGACCTTCGACGGCCGCCATAACTTCGCGGGCGCGCTATGGGCGCGCGGCAATTGCTGGGTGACGATCGCGATCCCCGAGATCATCGAGATGCTCGACTTGGCGGAGGGCGATGCCTTCCGCACCTTCCTGATCGACACGCTCGCGGCGCAGGTGAAGACGCTGGCCGAGCATCAGGACGAGAGCGGGCTGTGGCACACGCTGATCGTCGATCCGACCAGCTATCTCGAAGCATCGGCGACCGCGGGCTTCGCCTATGGCATCCTGAAGGCGGTGCGGAAGGGTTATCTGCCGCGCCGTTACGAAGCGGTCGGGATCAAGGCGATCCGCGCCGTGCTCGCCAATATCGACGAGCATGGCGAGCTGAAGCAGGTCAGCTTCGGCACCGCGATGGGCGACACGATGCAGTTCTACAAGGACATCGCGCTGACCTCGATGCCTTATGGCCAGAGCCTTGCGATCTGCGCACTGGGCGAATTCCTGCGGACCTATATCTGATGGGCCCCGCCACCGGGTCCCCGCCCCCTCGTCGCGTTCGCTGGTATAATTTCGCCGCCTATGGATCGAACGACATTCTGGGCGCGGGCTCGATGGCGGTCATCAGCACCTGGGTGCTGTTCTTCTACACGAGCTTTTGCGGCCTGTCGGCGGCGCAGGCGACGCTGATCTTCGGCATCGCCCGCGTGCTGGACGCGGTGGCGAGCCCGACCATCGGCTATATCTCCGACCGGTTCGGCGACACATGGGCGGGCCGCCGGTTCGGCCGGCGGCGGGCCTTCATCCTGGCGGCTATCCCGCTGCTCCCCTCCTTCGCGATCATGTGGGTCGCGGGGCAAAGCTTCTATTATTATCTCGTCACCTATGTCCTGTTCGAGCTGGTCTATGCGCTCGAGATCATTCCGTTCGAGACGCTGGCCGCCGAGATGGCGAGCGACTACCGGACCAAGGCCAAGTTCGCCGGGTGGCGGATCATGTGCGGCCAGATTTCCGCGATCCTCGCCGCCATCCTGCCGGGCCGGTTGATCGAGCATCTGGGGAAGGCTTCGCCCGACACCTATTTCTATATGGGCCTGTTATTCTCCGCGCTGTTCATGGCCTCCGCGACGATGCTCTATCTGTTCAGCTGGGAGCGACCGCGTTCGGCCGAGACCATGGCGCTGGCGCGCGAGCGGATGACGCCGCTGGCGGCGATCCGCGACCTGTACCGCAACCTGTTCTCGACCCTGCGGATCCGGGCGTTCCGGCTGCATCTGGGCATGTATCTGGGCGGCTATATCAGCCAGGACATCTTCAACGCCGCCTTCGCCTATTTCGTCGTCTTCGCGCTCGGCGGCACGACGCTGGCCGTATCCAACCTGGCCGGGCTGACCTATGCGGTCCAGACCCTCGCCGTCCTGCTGGCGATCAACTTCGCGCTGCGCGCCTCTCCGGCGCGGGCGTACCAGATCGCGGGGGGCAGCTTCGCGCTGGGCGTCCTGCTGTTCCTCGGTCTGTGGTGGACCGGCCGGGGCGCCAGCGGCTGGGTTTTCGTGCTGCCGGTCGCCTTCGCGGGTCTGGGGCGCGGCGCGCTCAACTATATCCCCTGGGCGACGTACAACTACATGGCCGATGTCGATGAGATCGTCACCGGCCGCCGCCGCGAGGGCGCATTTGCGGGTGTCATGACCTTCGTGCGCAAGATGTCGCAGGCCGTTGCGTTGATCGCGGTCGGCCAGATCCTGCAGGCGTCGGGCTTCATCGCCGGTGCGGCCAGCCAGTCCCCCGCGACCGTCCACGCCATCGTCGCGGTGATGGTCGGCGGCACCCTCGCGCTGCTGGCCTTCGGGTTATGGGTTTCGCTTCGTTTCCGGCTCGACCCGGCATCCCATGCCGTGCTGATGGACGAGATCGAACGGCTCCGCGCCGGTGAGCGCGAACCCGCCAGCCCCCGGACCCGCGCGGTGGTCGAGGATCTGTCGGGCTGGCGCTATGATCAGCTCTGGGGGCGCAATCCGGTGCTGTGACCGGGTCACTCCGCCCGTTCGGACGGCCTGGTCATGCCCAGATAGAAGCCGGTGTGGGGTGGCTGGTTATAGGCGGTGTTCTGCCAGGCGATCCCGGCGCGATAGACCGGGTTCTGGAGCAGCGTGGTGATCCGGTGCGTCGTCGGCCAGGGCGTCGTATAGATGCGCAACTCGCGATTGTCGGCGCTGCGCCACACCACCTCCTCGCGCCAGTCGCCGATCAGGTCGGCCTGTAGCCCGGGGTTGGCCTTGGTCCCGTTATTGGATGCCGCCCCCTCCGCCACCAGCAACGGCTCGGCCTTGCCGGTCGTCCAGTTCCATTTCGAGATGGTCGTCCCGTCGAGCAGTTCGCGAAGAAGGTCGCCGTCCCACCAGATGGCGAAGTTGGTCTGGCGCGGATGCGGGCCGACCGATACGCCGTGGACGTCGTAGAGATCGGGCTGGTTCGATCCCCACATCTCCTCGCCGACATGGCGCGGGTCGATATCGGCGGACAGGCCGCGCCCGGTGTCGCTGGTGGCGGGCTTGGTCCACAGAATTTGCCCGGTCCGCGCATCGAGCAAGGCCGATCCGATCCCGCCATTCCTGCCGACCTGTTCGTGCACGCCGAACTTCTCCAGCCCCGGCCGGGCGGGATCGAGATCGCCGACATGCATCGCATCGCCATGATAGAGCGGCCGTGTCCACAGCCCCTTGCCGTCCGCATCGACTGCCATCGAGCCGTAGATGATGTCGTCGCGACCGTCTCCGTCGACATCGGCGATGCTCAGCTGGTGGTTGCCGCGATCGACATAGTCCTGATGACCCGGTTGGTCGGTGTCGAACAGCCAGCGCTCGGTCAGCTGACCGTCGCGATAGTCCCAGGCGGCGATCGCCGTGCGTCCATAATAGCCACGCCCGAAGATCATGCTGGGACGCCGCCCGTCGAGAAAGGCGACCCCCGCCAGAAACCGGTCGACCCGGTTGCCATAGCCGTCCCCCCAATGCGCGGCCATCCAGGCGAAACCCGGATCGTGGCGCGGCCCGCGCGGCGGATCATAGGCCTTGGTGGCCAGCGCCTTGCCGGTCATGCCGTCGAACACCGTCAGATATTCGGGCCCGGTCAGGATTCGTCCGGCGAGCCTGGCGACCATGCGCCCGTCGGCGGTGATGTGCGCGCCGGTCCTGTCAGCCTGCGGCACCTCTCCGTCATGCTGGCGCCAGTCGGCCTTGGGATCGCCGATCACATGCCCCTGCCCGTCGACCGTGCCGTCGGCGGTCTTCATCGCCACCTCGGCCCGGCCGTCGCCGTCGAAATCCTGCACCAGAAACTGGGTATAATGCGCGCCCGCGCGGATATTGGGGCCGAGGTCGATCCGCCACAGCCGCTTGCCCGCCAGCGTATAGCCGTCGAGATAGACCGGTCCGGTATAGCCGCTCTGACTGTTGTCATGGCTGTTGGTGGGGTCCCATTTCAGCACCAGATCGGGCTGCCCATCACCATCCAGATCGCCCAGCCCCACATCATTGGCGGTATAGCCATAGGCATCGCCATCCGGGGTGACGCCGCCCGGCGGCGGGTCGAGCGGAATGGACGCATAGCCTTTCGCCCAGACCGGCACGGCCGGGCTGACCGCGCCCGCCGCGCCCGGCGCGATCATTCGCACGGCATAGCGGCTGGCGGCGCTGCCCCCGGCATCGCGGAAATTGGTCGAGTCGGTGATGGCGGAGACCGAGACCCTGCGTCCGTCGCGAAATACCTCGAACCCCGCGCCTGGCGCATCGCTTGCCAGCGAGCGCCAGCTGACCAGCACCCCGCCCCCGATGGCGGGCACTGCGACGACGCCGCGGTCCCATTTCTCGGCCTGGCGCTCCGGTGATGGCACGGCATGGACCGGACAGACGGCCGCCATCATCACCCATGATGCGATACCGCCCCTGATGCGCCGCCTGCCGATCATGCCTCTCTCCTATCCCAAATAAGCACGGCGATCAGGGTCATATGCCGCCTTTCGCATTGCCTGACAGCACCATAGCCCAACGAGTCAAAATTCCAATCTATATGATTGCATTCCATATTGTGGTTATATACACCAAGGCAGACTGGAGCAGCCCTATAGCGTCAGCCGAGAAACAGCGGCGGCACCGGGGGCGAGAGGGAGGATGCCATGACGGGTTTCGTCGCTATCACCGGGTCGCGTCACGCGGGCGACCGGCACCTGCTACGCGGGATGCTGCGCACATCGGCCTGGGGCGTGCTGGCCGCCGGACTGGCGCTGAGCGCGCCCGCCTTTGCGCAAAACGCCGCAAAGACCGCTGATCAGGGGAAAGGTGACAAGCTCGACGGGGTCAGCCCCGAGGACATCATCGTCGTCGGCACCCGCGCCTCGCTGCAATCCGCGATCGCCCGCAAGCGCAATGCGGGGACCGTCGTCGACTCGATCGTTGCGGACGATATCGCCAGCTTCCCCGACAAGAATATCGGCGACAGCCTCGCGCGGATTACCGGCGTCCAGCTCAGCCGTGAGTTCGGCGAGGGCAATCAGGTATCGATCCGCGGCGTCGAGCCTGACCTGAATCGCGTCGAGATCAACGGCGTCGGCCAATCCTCCGCGCTGGGTTCCCGCGCGGGCGACTTCCGCGAATTCGCCTCCGAACTCGTCAAGTCGATCGACGTCTACAAGGGCTATCAGGCCAAGCTGACCGAGGGCGGCATCGGCGGCACGATCCAGATCGAGACGCGCAAGCCGCTCGAGCTGAAGAATTTCATCGCCAATCTCAATTTCTCCGAACAGCATCTCGACACGACGCAGGACTGGAAGCCCCGCGCGACGCTGCTGATCGGCACGCCCAAATTCTTCATCGACGGGCTGGGTATCCTGGCCAACGTGACCTATAGCGACGTCTCGACGCGGCAGGATTATGCCAGCAACACCAATTACAGCCGCCTCGCCGATTTCGACCATTCCGACCAGAAGACGGTCGCCAACCCGGCCTATTCGGCGTTCAACACCTATGCCAGCTGCGCGGGTGTCGGCGCGACCGCGACCCAGACCTTCGTCACCCGCCGGGCGGCCTGCGAAAATCAGTTCTTCGACTGGGCGCCGACCGTGCCCCGCTATCGCAACCTGGTTCGCCGCGACAAGCGCCTGTCGGGCGACATCACGCTGCAATATGAATTCTCGAACAGTTTTCGCGCCTTTGCGGAAGTGCAGTTCAACAGTCGCAACCAGCGATTGATGGACGTCAACTATTCGCTCGATATGGGGCGTTACCAGCGTTACCAGCTCGATCCGTCGCTCGGCACGAACTCGACGCCACAGGTCAAGCTGGGTACATCGACGGTCGACGGCAACCATGTCGTCACCAGCTACACCACGGCCTTGTCGGCAGCGAATATCGGCAGCGCGTCCGCCCCCGTCTATAGCGGGTCCGCCAATATCCTGGGCGTTCAGCGCCGCGACTTCCAATATGACCAGAATTCCCGTTACTATATCACCGGCTTCGACTGGGTTGTCGATCGCCTCCGGCTGAAGGGCCTGGCCTCACGCAGCGAATCGCGGACGCTGGGTGAAACCAACCTGATCTCGATCAGCACCGGCATTGCGGGGATGCAGGTCGACCGGCGCAACGATCTGGGCATTCCGGTCTTCACCTATCCCAGTTCGGTCAATCCCGCCGATCCCAATATCTATACCGACTACAACCGCGCCGGGAACACTGCCCAGGCGGGGCCGAGCGTCCAATATCGTCCGGGCGACTCCGGCAATAACGAGAACCAGCTGAAGCTCGACGGGACCTGGGCGGCCGATTGGGGCCCGCTGAAGACTATCGAGTTTGGCGGGCAGTTTCGCTGGGCCGACTATTATAATTATGCAGGTGGCGGATCGCGTCTGCTGACCCCGGCGTCGGGCACCACCCCGGCGGTCTATCAATCGAGCGCCAATGTGTCCTTCACGACCCAGGTCGTGAACGCCGCCACCGTGCCGCAGCGGGTCAATGGCAGCACCTATTATCTGACGCGCGACGAATATGCTGGGCTTATCCGGTCCCTGGGTACCACGACCGGCGGCGCGCCGATGTTCGCAGGGCTGCAAGGCGCATCCGCCTCGATCCCCAATCGTCTCGCCTTCGCCAATTTCTCGCCGTCGCTACTCAGCCAATATTATGACCTGTCCGGTTTCGACCAGGATCTGGTACGCGAAGCCAACGGCCAGCCCCAGATTCCCCAGTTGAAGATCGACGAGACGGTCGCCGCCGGTTACGTCCAGGGCGATCTGGAAACCCATGTCTTCGGCATGCGCCTGACCGGCAATGCGGGCGTGCGCTATGTCTATACCCGGGATGTGGGCACGGGCACCAATATCCGCCGCCAGACCCGCTTCACCGCCACGGGCGGCACCGAAACCGTGGTGCTCGGCGCCCAGCAGCTCTCGCTGCGCAACAGCTATGTCGACATCCTCCCCGCCTTCAACGCGGCGCTGGAGCTCACGCCCGACCTGGTGTTCCGCGCCAACTGGGCCAAGAATCTCGCCCGGCCCAAGCCGACCGATCTGGTGCCCAACATCAACTGTCTGGACGATGCGACCGTCGCCGCGTCGGATGATGTCTGCACCGCGGGCAACCCTGCGCTCAAGCCCTATCGCGCCGACCAGTGGGAGGTGAACCTGGCCTGGTATCCCAACAAGGATACGCTGTTCAGCCTGGGCTATTACAAGAAATATGAGAGCAGCTTCGTCATCCTGAACGTGCTGCGCACCGGCGTCGACCTGTTCCAGGACGGCGTGACCTATACGGTGCGCCAGCCGGTGAACGGCTTCGGCGCGCTGCTCGACGGGATCGAGGCGAGCGCGCAGACCGCCTTCACCTTCCTGCCCGCGCCGTTCGATGGGCTGGGCGCCAGCGGCAATGTCACCTATGCCCGCGCCCTGCGCACCAACCTGACCAACAGTGCGACCGGCGATCCGCTGAACGACTATCCCGGCCTGTCCAAATGGACTTGGAATGCCAGCGTCTTCTACGACAAGGGATGGCTGAACGCCCGCCTGGCCTATAACTTCCGGTCGGACTGGCTGACGGTCGTGGCTGATTCCAATAACGGAAACCTGCCCATCTATCGCAAGGGTGAAGGCTATCTGGATGCCAAGGTCACGTTCCGCTTCCCCGAATGGCATTATCAGCTGTTCATGGAGATGCAGAACATCAACAAGGAATTTTCCAAGACCTATATCAAGAATATCGGCACGTCCGAGGTCTTCTATCCGGGGCAGCGCTTCTTCGCGGGCTTCAACCTGAAATTCTGAGCCTCAGCGGGCTCGCCTTTTCCCTCAACTATGGGGGCCGGGTCCGCGCGATCCGGCCCCTTTCTTATCGGCCCAGCGGCGTGATCCGTACATTGCGAACCCGTAAATGGCTGCGCGTGGTGCGCAGCGCGAACCAGCCGCTGCGATAGGGGGCGGCATCGTGCATCGTAAAGAGCCGCTGGCCGTCGCGATCGACCGCGATCTCGTGACCATCGGCGATCAGGCGGATATGGGTCCATCGGTTCGGGACCAGCATCGCGGCGGGATCGCTGCGGTCATGCTGGGGCAGGAGCGGCCGATCCCCCTTGCGCCCGACATAGCGGCGCATCCGCGTCGTGCTGTTTCGATTGCCGCCGATCCCGACATAATAGGTCTCCAGATCGTCATAGCTGGCAAAGGCGCCGTCGCGTCGCCGGGCCAGCACCGACCCGCCCTTCACCCTGGGGTCGCGCGCCATCCAGAAGGCGTTGACGTCGCTGACCGCGTCATGTGCCCCGCCCTCCGACACCGGCATCACGTCATAGTCGATCCCGACCGGCCCCTTCAGCCTTTGCCGATACCAGATCGTCACCCCATCCGCCGCGTCGATATCCAGCACCCCGTCCCGAGCGTCGACCTGCGCGCCCGGCTCGGCCTCGACGGACCAGCGCGACAGGCCGCCGCGAAAATCGTCGATGCGCGCACCTGGCCCCGTTGCGGCCAGCGCCGTCACGCCCAGCATGGCGCAGGCCCATCGCCTCACGACAGCCACCGGCCGATCAGCGCCAGATTGGCGGTCGCCGCCAGCCCCCATTGGGCGGCGTCGTTGGTCGAGATGTCGGGGATTTCGTCCACCGGCTTGAGCACCGCTGGACCGGACACGCGCACCGCGCCCTTGGCCTGATCGCGCGTGGCGCGGTCGCCCGCCCCCAGGAACTCCGTCCAGGCTCGGCGGGCCAGCGCGGGGTCGCGGCGCTGGACGGCGGCATAGGCGGTATAGCGCGAATGGGCCTGGGTCAGCCCCCGCCCCTTGCCCGGATCGCCGGTCTTCGCGCGGAACAGGTCGGTCGGGGCATTATAATAGGCGCAATAGTCCAGCCAGGCCTCGCGATAGGCGGGCACATCGACCAGTTCGAGCAGTTCGGCCATCGTCTCGAACACGCCGAAGACCCCGTTCAGATGGCTCATGCTCACCCGGTCGCCCTCGCCGACAAAGCGTCCTGTGGCGAGATCGAAAGGCGCGCCGCCCGCAAACCATTGGCGGGGCAGAGCGGCGAGCGACTGCATTCCCGCCACGATCCGGTCGCGCCAGCGCGGATCGCCCGTCCGTTCCCACTCGGTCATCCAGGCCGCCACCAGCGGCCCCCAGACGGTGCCGAACTGGACGAAGACCTGTCCCGGCGGCAGCCTGCCCTCCGCGACCACCGCGCCGGTGCCGCCGGGTGGCTCCGAACCGGGCGCGCGGGCCCCGACCTTGCGCCCGATCTCGACATGGCGAAGCGTCTGGTCGCTGTCGATCAGCGCGTGCATCAGGTCGCCGCACCGCTCGTCGGCGGTCAGGTAATAATAGATGCGGCGATAGGCGGCATTGGAGATGCGCGGCTGTTTCGAGCTGTCGCCCCAATGCTGCACCCCGTGACGCGTCCCAAGCCCCCGGAAGCGGCCGAGATGATAGACATCGACCTCGCCCGTATGCCGCGTCATCGCCTCCGCCATCCGGAAGACATCGGCGCGCCCGGTCCGCAGATAGGCGTACCACAGCCACAGGTCGGTCGACAGCTCGCTGTTATCCCACGCGAAACCGCCGATATCGTAGCGCCAGACATGGCGATCCGCGTCATAGCTGTGCATGACGTCGCCGTAATCCCAAAAGCCGTACCAGCGCCGCTGCTCGACTTGCCCGATATAGAAATCCAGCTCGCGCGAGGCTCGCGCCTCGATCCGTCCCGCCGCGTCGCCGCCGGGTGGTCCCGCCAACGTCCAGGCACCGAACACCCCCGCCGCATGAACCGCTTCGCCGGTCGCGAGCAGGCGGGGCGGCGCCTCGATCTGCGCCGCCATCCGGATCAGCCGCTCGCGGGTCGGCGTCGTGTCGAGCGCCCAGAGCCGGAATTCGGTCGTCCGCGCGATCCCGCGCGCATCGCCCCAGCCAGGCTCATAATCCTCATAGGTGATGTCCAGCCCTTCGTTCTGCCGGGCATAGTCGGTCATCCCCATCTCATCGTGATAGAAGCGCAGATCCATCGCGGGCGCGTCGGGCGCGTGATACCACAGGGTGAAGCGCGCCGCCTCGCCGGTCGCTTCGGCCACGTCCAGCCCGACCGGGCATCGCCGCCAGAAATCATGCATCGCAAAGGCGACGCCACCGCCCCGCGCACCCCCCACATAGCCCAGCCCCGCCGCGCGCCCGGCGCCGTCGACCGGCACCCAGCCATGGCCGCTGGCGGTCCGCTTGCGGATGGTGAAGCCGTCGGCATTGGGCTGGCGCAGCCGGAACTCGCCCCAGGCCGGGATGTAATCCAGCCGGTCGCGCACCGCCGCCGCCATCGTCGCCAGCGGCGGCGTTTCCCGTCCGGCAACCTGCGCCTCGCGGAAGGCGCGCCCCGGATCGCGGCGCAATCCCGTTAGCGGCCGGACCGCCTCCGCCCACAGGCCATCGCCCTGCCCGGCGAAGCGGACATGCCGGTCGTGCAGCGGATCGGTCATCGGCACCTGCCCGCTCAGCCCCAGCCCGCGCACGAACCGCCGCGCGGGATCTGCGTCGAAGATCAGGCTATGGACGATCCGCACCGATGCCGATCCGGCATGGAAATAGAGGCGCAGCGAAAAGGGCAGCCATTGTTCGTCGGGCGCGGCATGACGCCCCTCGACCCGCACGACGACCCGGATGGGGCCATCCTGCTCCACCGTGGCGCGCTCGATCCGCCCCGCATAGCGGAGCAGCCGGGGCGCGGCGCCATCCTCCTCGTCGGGCGCGTCCTGCGCCGTCGCGAAGAGGCCGACGTCGCGCATGACCGTCTTGCCGCCGCGCCGCGCCGAGCGGATAATCGCCTCGCCCTGTCGCCCGATCGTCCAGAGCGTATCGCCGACCGTCACCTCGATCCGATCGGCAAAGCTCCGCGCCGTGGCGGAAGAGGGCGATGCCTGCCGCGCCTTTCCCGGCTCGACGCGCAGGCTGGCGGCGCGCCCCGCATCGGCGGCCAGGGCATGGCCCGTCCATTTGATTGATCCGTCGGGCCAATAGGCGAGCGGCCAGCTTTGCAGCGGAGCCGATCCATCCCCCGCCAGGCGGTAGGCTGAGGACAGTTTCGTCCCCCTGGGCCAAGGCTGGCCCCAGGTCATTCCCTCATGGCCGTCCGGTGGTACACCGTCGAGCCAGCAGGTCGCACCGGCACCCTGGGCGGCCTCGGCGCGTATGGGGAGAGTGGCCGCCGGGGCGGATGTGTGCCCCATCGTCACGGCCATGCCGGTGGCCGATAGCAACAGGCTCCGCCGGTCGAAATGCACTGGGTCCACCATATCGAGAATCCACTATCTGGTATCGCTCGTCACAATACGAGATATTTTCCGAATGGGAATGCCCTGTGCGATCGGCCGACGGGATCGTCACGATCAGCTCGGATGCGCCTCGCTCTCGGCGATCGCATCATTGGCATCGGGCGCGGGGGCCGCATCCGCTTCGGTCAGGCGCATCTGCTCATAGGCGATTTCCAGATCCTGGACACCCGATCCGGTCGGCTGGATCGGCAAGTCGCCAAAGCTCTGGGGTTCGGTCGGGGTGTCGAGTTCGTCGCGCATGTCACTCTCCTGATGGAGACGGGTCAACGCACCGGCCGCGCGAATGGCTCAACACGGCCACCTAGACGATGCCGCCGGTCAGCGTCCCGATCAGCGCGGTGACACCCATGGCCAGCGCACCGAGCAGGACGACACGGATCGCCCCGCGCCCGATCGGGGCACCGCCCGCCCGCGCGCCGAGGGCCCCCAGTACGGCCAGGAGGAGCAGCGCGGTCCCCGGCACCGCATAAAGCACCATGCCGCGCGGACTGAGCGCGGCGAGCACCGGCAGGATCGCGCCCGAGGCGAAGGCCCCGGCGGAGAACAAGGCCGCCTGCAACGGATCGGACCCGCCATCATCCGCCAGCCCCAGTTCGTCGCGGCGATGCGCGCCGAGCGCGTCATGCGCCATCATCTGCTCGGCGACCTGCCGGGCCAGCCCGGCCTCGACCCCACGCGCCTCATAGATCGCCGCCAGCTCGCGCGTTTCGGCGAGCGGTGCGCGGACCAGTTCCGCCGCCTCGCGTGCCAGGTCGGCCTGTTCGGTGTCCGCCTGCGAACTCACCGAGACATATTCGCCCGCCGCCATCGACAAGGCGCCACCGACCAGCGCGGCGATCCCTGCCAGCAGCACCGTTCCGGCCGTGGCCCCCGGAGCCGCCGCGACGCCGACGATGAGGCTGGATACCGAGATGATCCCGTCATTGGCCCCCAGCACCGCAGCGCGAAGCCAGCCGGTGCGATGGACGAGATGCTGTTCGCCCGCGGCATGGACACTGGCTTCGCTCATGCGCTCTTATCCTTGCAAGGGGGCAGACGGGCCGTGCCGCCCGCCCTCACCGGGCCAGACTTACTCGCCGCCCTTGCGCTCGGTCGCGGGAGCATCGGCCGCAGGCGCATCGCGCTGCACGCGCGACGTCATGCCGGTGGCCGAGGCGTCGTCGAGCATCTGCTGGTCGACGGTCCGCTCGGGCGGCGGCGGCGGGATTTCCTCGGCGGCATTGGTCGCGGGCGCCGCAACCTCGTCCATATTGGCGACCGCCGTCATATTCTCGTCGGCCGCGCCGTCGGTCACGGTCAGCTCATTCTCGGCGGCGGCGGCCACCGGCTGTTCCTCCGGCGTGGACTGCGAACAGCCCGCCAGCGCGGGAAGCAGCATGGCAGCGGCCACCAGACCCCAGCGGCGCATATTGTTGGTCTTCATCATCTTATCCCCTTTCGCACTCATCAATTCGCGGTCGCGGCCGCCCGCTCGGCGGACCGCGCCTCCAGCTTGGTCGCCAGTTGCGCGTCCCAGCCATATGGGTCCTCACGGAAGCCCACCTGCCCGTCCGCCCCGGCAAAGGCCGTCCAGTATAGCAGATAGACCGCCACCGGTTCGGCCATCGTCGCGCGCACCGTCTTGCCGGAGGCGAGAACGGCGTCGACCTGCGCCGGTTGCCATTCGGGCGTCGTCTTCAGCATCAGCGCGGCGAGATCGGCGGGCTTTTCCAACCGGACGCAGCCATGGCTGGCGAGCCGGTCGAATTTCGAGAAGCCCGACTGGGCGGGCGTGTCGTGGAGATAGACCGCGAAGTCGTTGGGGAAGTCGAACTTGAACCGCCCCAGCGCGCTCTTCTCCGAAGCCTGCTGCAACCGCTTGCTGCCGTCGCCATTGTCGATCACGCGAAAACCGTTGCGCTTCAGATAGCCCGGATTGGCCTTTTCCTTGGGCCACAGCTCCTTGTTCGCGATCGAGCTGGGCACGTTCCACGGCGGATTGAGCACGATGCTGTGGATCGAGGAAACCAGCATCGGCGTCTCGTTGCCCGGCCGTCCCGTCACGGCCTTCATCGACATGACCGGATTGTCGCCGTCGAACACGGTCAGCACGGCGGCCGCGATGTTCACCTGGACGCGCTTGGCCTCCAGCTGCTGCGGCAACCAGCGCCAGCGTTCCATATTGGCCATGATCTGGCGGATGCGCTGGCCGACCGGCACGTTCAACGCCGCGACCGTCTGGCTGCCGACGGTGCCGACCGGGTTGAGGCCGTAGCGCCGCTGCGCCCGCCGCACCGCCGCCAGCAGGTTCTCGTCGAAGGTCGCGCCGGTCGCGCTGACGGCGGGGTCCTCCATCACCAGTCGCTTGCGTAACTGCTGGACCAGCGGGCCGCTCGATCCGAAAGCGATGGTCGTGGACGGCAGAGGCGACCAGCCCCCCGCCGCCGCCATGGCCCGGTATCGCGCCAGCCCCGTCACCAGCGCGTCATACCCCGCATAGGGTGGCGGCAGCGAGGCGACCCAGGCCGCCAGCCGGTCCTTCTGCACCGCATCGGCAAAGCCGGGCAGCGGGTCATAGGGCTGCGGCCTGATGCCCCAGTCCTTGGAGAAGTCGGACGGGTCGAGCCGTCCGGCATGAACCGCATGGGCATAGTCGAGCGCCACGCGGGTCAGCGCGGCGGGCGACAGCGCCGACAGATCGCGCTGCGCGCCGGAGCGCAGCCCCTGCGTCACCTCGCCCTTGGCGATGAGGGTGGCGAGCTGATGCGCCTGGGCATCGGTCAGGCTCGGCATCGCCACCGGCGCGACGATGCTGGGCGGCACAGCCTGGGGCACGGGCTGAACGGTCGCACCGGGGGGCGTCTGGGTCGAGGGCGCGGGCACCATGACGGGCGGCGGTGCGATCTGCGCCATCACGGGCGCCGCGACCAGCGTGCCGGTCGCGAGGGTGGCCAGAAGCCGGGCGACCGATTGGCCGGAGACGGAAAAACGCGATACGGTCATGTTGGTGTGATAGCCCCTATTCAGTCCAATGTCGTCGCAGGAACGCCCCATGCACGACGCAACCCTACGCCAAGCTGAACCGATCGTCAGGGGGACGGGGTCCTGAAATTTTTGCGGGACGCGCCGGAATTGCGCTGTCGACCTGTCAGGCCGGTGTCATTTGACGCCGCGCCTCGGGCCGGTCATCTATCGGGAATGAACAGAGCTATTTCCCGCCGCGACACGCTGATCGGGCTCGGCGCCGTTTCCGTCACGGCGTCGACCCAGGGACTGGCCGCCGCCACCGGCGACGCGGGCGCGCTGCTCGACCGGCTGGCCTGGCAGCTGCTGGCGCTGGCGCCGGAGCGGGCGACCAGTCTGGGTGTCGATACCGGCGTGCATGCCGGACTGCGGCGCGCGCTGGAGGATCGCTCGCCGGCGGGCGTGGCGGCACGGCAGCGTTTTCTTGGCGAGGGGCTGCGCGATCTGGCGCGGGTGCCGCGAACCGGCCTGGATGCCGCGACCGCGACCAGCCTGGCGGTGGTCGAGACCGCCTTTCGCACTGCGCTGGACGGCATGGCCCTGCCCTATGGCGTGGCGACCATCGGCGACTGGCGCAACACGCCCTATGCCGTGATCCAGAATGTCGGGGCGTGGCTGGACGTGCCGCAGATGCTCGACGGCGACCAGCCGGTCCGCGACAAGGCCGATGCCGAAGCCTATCTGGCCCGCCTCGCTGCCATGCCCGCCCAGCTGGACGGCGAGACGACGCGTATCCGCCGGGCGCGCCAGCAGGGTGTCGTGCCGCCCTCCTTCCTGCTCGACAAGACGATCGCGGGGATGACCGGCACGATCGCGGAGGCGGCGAAGAGCGACGGACCGCTGATCGGTCCGCTGGCACGCAAGGCGGCCGCCATCCCCGGCGACTGGACCGCGCAGGCGGCACGGATCGTCCGCGCCGCGATCGTGCCCGCGCTGGAGCGACAGCTGACCGAATTGCGCGCGCAGCGGGCGGTGGCGACCGATGCGGCGGGGATGAACAGCCGCCCGCACGGCCCCGAATGGTATGCATGGGGCCTGCGTGCGGGCACGACGACACGGCGCAGCGCGACCGAGCTGCACGCCATGGGCCGCGCACGGCTGGCCGATCTGCAGGCACAGATGGATGCGATTCTGCGCCAGGCGGGCCTGACCCAGGGGAGCGTCGCCGAGCGTACCATGGCCTATCAGCGTCGCCCCGGCATCGGCTTCCCCGATGGCGACGCGGGGCGGCGCGAGATCATCGCCTATATGCAGGGCCGGATCGACGCGATCCGCCCGCGCCTGCCCGAAGCGTTCCGGCGTCTGGCGCGGGGACATCTGGAAATTCGCCGCATGCCTCCGGCGCAGGAACCGGGCGCACCGGCGGCCTATGGCGGCCCCGGCACGATCGACGGACGCGAACCGGGCAAGGTCTGGGTCAATCTGGGCGACCCGTCGATCCACAACCGCGTCACCATTCCCGATCTGGTCTATCACGAGGGGATACCGGGCCATGTCTGGCAGGGCGAATATGCCCAGCAACTGCCGCTGATCCGCTCGATCCTGGCGTTCAACGCCTATTCGGAGGGGTGGGCCCTCTATGCCGAACAGCTCGCCGACGAGCTGGGCATGTACCGCGACGATCCCGCCGGGCGGCTGGGCTATCTGATGGGGCTGGCATGGCGCGCGGTGCGATTGATCGTCGATACCGGCATCCACGCGCTCGGCTGGTCGCGCGACAAGGCGCTGGCCGAGTTCATCGCCGCCACCGGCCTGCCGCGCAGTAACGCCGTGAGCGAGGTCGACCGCTATTGCGCATGGCCGGGCCAGGCCTGTGGCTATGAGGTCGGACGCGCCGAGATCGTCGCCCAGCGCGACCGGGCCAAGGCAGCGCTCGGTGCCCGCTACGATCTGCGAGACTTCGATCAGGCGGTGGTGGACGGCGGCAATGTGCCCCTGGACGTGCTGGCCACCAATGTGACGCGATATATCAGGGGATAAGAGTGGCTTGCCGGGATCATCTCATACGGTCATGATCGGGCCGCGAGGTGCGCGATGGCGGATACTATCCTGATCTTCTACGGTTCGTACCGGTCCGACCGGCAGGGCATTCGCCTGGCCGACTATCTGGTCCGCGCGTTCCGCGAACGGGGCGCGGAGGCCGAACTGATCGACGCCCGGGCGGTCGGCCTGCCGATGCTCGACCGGATGTACAAGGAATATCGTGCGGGCGAGGCACCCGAGGCGATGGAGCGGCTGGCGAGCAGGATCCGCAGCGCCGATGCTTTCGTCTTCGTGACCGGCGAATATAATTGGGGCCAACAGCCGGGCCTGAAGAACCTGATCGATCACTTCCTGGAGGAATGGTATTGGCGTCCGGCCGCCATCGCCAGCTATTCGGCGGGACGGCTTGCGGGCGCCCATGCCAGCGTCGCATGGCACGGCACGCTGTCGGAAATGGGAATGGTCGTCGTGTCGAGCACGCTGGCGGTGGGCGGCATCGGCCATGCGCTGGACGACCGGGGGCAGCCGACCGGCGAGGGCGGGGCCGCGCTGACCAAGGCCTTTCCGCGCTTTGCCGACGATCTGCGCTGGTGGGCGGCGGCCGCGCGTGAACATCGGGCCCGCAACGCGCCACCCTATTGACCCGTCATACGCGCGACCGCCCGGCGGACCGGGGGGCAAGTGCGATGCGTCGGCGGCCGCTGCGGTTACCTTTACCGTATCCGGGTGTTAAGTGGCCCTATGGAACAACACGCGCTTGTCTTCGCATTGATCGGTGTCCTGGGGATCGGTGCGCAATGGATTGCCTGGCGAACGGGATGGCCCGCCATCGCCCTGATGCTGGCGGCGGGGGTCATCGCCGGGCCGATCACCGGGCTGATCGTTCCCGAACATATCTTCGGCGAATTGCTGGAGCCGATGATCTCGGTCGCGGTCGCGCTGATCCTGTTCGAGGGGGGCCTTAGCCTCAATTTCCGCGAACTGCGCAAGACCGAGGGCGCCGTGACCCGGTTGATGATGATCGGCATTCCGCTCGGCTGGGTGCTGGGGGCGCTGGCCTGCTATTATGTCGCGGGGCTGGTCTGGCCGGTGGCGATTTTGTTCGCAGGCATCCTGGTCGTGACCGGCCCCACCGTCGTCATCCCCTTGCTGCGGCAGAGCAACATCGCGGCGCGGCCCCGCGCGATCCTGAAATGGGAGGCGATCGTCAACGATCCGTTCGGTGCGCTATGTGCGGTCATCACCTATGAATATCTCCGGCGCGTCGACCAGGGCGGAACCCTGATCTCGGTGGTCGTCGCGCTGCTCGGTGCGGCCGTGGTGTCGGGACTCATCGGCTATGCGATGGCCCGCGCGATCGCCTGGGCCTTTCCGCGCGGCCATGTGCCCGAATATCTGAAGGCCCCGGTCCTGCTGGTCGCGGTCATCGGCACCTTCGTCCTGTCCAACCTGATCCAGCAGGAGACGGGCCTGCTGGCGGTCACGGTCATGGGCGTCGCGGTCGCCAATATGCGGCTGGACTCGCTGCGCGACATTCATCCGTTCAAGGAGAATGTCACCGTCCTGCTGATCTCCGGCGTGTTCGTCATCCTGTCGGCCTCGCTGAATTTCGAGGTCCTGCGGCTATTCGAATGGCGGTTTGCCGCCTTCCTGCTTGCGCTGCTGTTTCTGGTGCGTCCGGCGACCGTGCTGATCGCGCTGGCCTTCAGCAAGATCCCCTGGAACGAGCGGCTGCTGGTGGCATGGATCGCCCCGCGCGGCGTGGTCGCGGTGGCGGTGTCGGGGCTGTTTGCGCTGCGGCTCGACCAGCTCGGCTATGGCAATGGCAATATCCTCGTCACTTTGTCCTTTGCCGTCGTGGTTGCGACGATCATCGCCCATGGGTTCAGCATCCGCTTCGTCGCGCGCTGGCTGAAGGTCACGGGCGCGATGCAGAAAGGGCTGCTGATCGTCGGCAGCACGCCATGGAGCATCGCGCTGGCCCGCCAGATCCAGTCGCTGGGACTGCCAGTCAGCATCACGGACTCGAGCTGGCAGCGGCTGTCGGCCGCGCGGCAGGTCGGGATCGCGACCTATCATGGCGAGCTGCTGGCGGAAGCGACGGAAGAACGGCTGGACCTCAGCCAGTTCCAGGTGCTGGTCGCCACCACCGAGAACGAGGCCTATAATGCGCTGGTCTGCAGCGAATTTGCCCATCATATCGGCCGGGATTCGGTCTATCAGCTGGGTGGCAGCGGCGACGACCATGACCATCGCAGCCTGCCGGGTGCCTTGCGCGGGCGCGCCATGTTCACCGCCGGGCATGGGGTCGAGGATATTCTTCGGCGCGAGGCGGCGGGCTGGACCTTCCGCAGCACCCGGATCAGCGAGCAGTTCAACTTCGACCATGCCCGCTCGGCATTGCCCGACGAGGCGGACATGCTGTTCGTCCTGCGCAAGGACGGCCGCATCCGCTTCTTCACCCATGCCGCGCGGCCCATGCCGCAAAAGGGCGACATCGTCGTGTCCTATGGACCCTCGCGCCACGCGGATCCGGAGGCTAGACTGCAATTCCAGAATGGAGAGGCTGTCGCATGACGACCAAGAGGCTGAACGAACGGGCCGCGCAATCGCTCGCGGCGATGACCCTCGCGCTGGGCATCGCCGCCTGTCAGCCAGCGGGCCCGGCGCCCGCGAACGACACCGCGCAGGTCGAACCCGTCGCCAATACGGCATCGCCGGACAACAGCGCGATGGGGAACGAGCAGGTCGAGACCAAATCGATCATCCGCGCGGATATCGAACCCGCCCCCACCCCGTCGCCGACGCCCGAGCCGATCGACCTGACCATCGCCTTCCCCGCCAAGGGCGCCAAGCCCGATGACAAGGGGCTTGCGCAGATCGACGCGTTGATCGCCGAACCCGTCTTCGGCCTGGGCGGTGCGATCACGATCTGGGGCCATAGCGACTCCCACGGCTCCGACGCGTCCAACCTGATCGCCTCGCGCCGCCGGGCCGAGGCGGTGCGGGACTATCTGGTCGAAAAGGGCACCGCCGCCGACCGGATCACCGTCATCGCCATGGGCGAGGCCAACCCGGTCGCGCCCAACCGCAAGCCCGACGGATCGGACGATCCGGAAGGACGCGACAAGAATCGCCGCGTCGAGATCAAGGTGGACCTACCCCCGAAACCCGCCGAGCCGACACCGGCCACGCCGTCCTGAACGACGCCCCCGCCGCCACGCGGGGGCCATCTCCGCTCCGTCCCTAGGCGGCGGGGCGGGCGGTCAGCGCTGGGGCTGGCCCAGATATTTGCCGAACCATGCCAGTTGCCGGTTCATCACATCGCCCGCCTGAGTCGGCACGCAATGGCCGGCATCGGGATAGATGACGAGGCTGGTCGGCACGTCCTGGCTCTTCAGCGCATTCCACCATTCGACCGACTGGGTCGGCGGCACCTCGATATCCCGCTCGCCGACATAGATGAAGGTCGGGGTGCGGGCGGTCTTGACGTGATAGACCGCCGAGACGTCCTCATAGGCCTTGTAGTCATCATAGACCGACTTGCCGAAATAGGGGATCATCCAGGTGTTGATGCCGTTGGTCCCGTAATAGCTCACCCAGTCGGACAGCCCGGCGCCCGCCACGATCGCCTTGAAGCGGTTGGTCTGGGTATTCGCCCACATCGCCATGAAGCCGCCATAGGAACAGCCGGTCAGGCCCAGCCGCGCATCGTCGACCGGGGCCAGCTTCTCGACCGCATCGATCCCCGCCAGGATGTCGCGCAGGTCGCCGCCGCCAAAGTCGCGCTTGTTGGCGGCGGTGAAGGCCTCGCCCTGACCATAGGAGCCTCGCGGATTGGGGAGGAAGCGGTAATAGCCCGCATCCTCGAACGCGCTGGCCAACCCCTTCTCGATGAAGCGCGGCGTGCTGGCCGCCGCCGGACCGCCATGGACCTGCACGATCATCGGGGCCTTCACACCGGGCCGCGCCGACAGCGGCGACAACAGCCAGCCCTGGACGGTGAAGCCCTCATTCGTCCAGGTCACGCTGCGCGCCTGGACGGCGGGCTGCGCGGCGTCATTGTCATGGGTGATCTGGCGCAAGGCGGTGGCAGGCCCCGCATAGATGGCGGGCGCATGGGTGAAGTCCTCGACGACGCTGGCGGCCATCTCGCCCTTCGCATCCCAGGCGATCCGGCCGTCCCCGGCGGAGAGGCCCACCGGCCGGGCGAATAGCGGGCGCGGGGCGCGACCGGGCTCGATGGCGACGGCCCCCATCTGGTCGTTGCGCAGCGTCGCGGCGCGCAGCCCGCCCTTGGTCCAGGCCAGCGAGGTGAAGGTGATCGGCTGCCCCTTGGTCTGGTCGGTCGGCGTGCCCCCGGCCAGCGGTACCGTCCAGACATCGCCGCCGATCGAGCCGAAATCGCTCATCAGGCCGCCGATATAGGCGACCGTCTTCCCATCAGGCGAGACGCGCGGCATGTTGATCTGGGTCGACGGCTTGGCGATCGCGGTCACCGCGCCGGTGGTGGCATCTACCCGGTCGAGCGTCGCCACCCACCAGTTCGCATCGCCATTGCCGAGCGCCGAGGTCACGACCAGCGCGCTCCCGTCGGGCGTCCAGTCATATTCGTAGATATAGCGGCCCTGCGGCGACAGCGGCATCGCCTTGGCGATCGCCCCCTCTCCTACCGGCACGATGGCCAGACGCTGTTCGTCATTGGCGACGCCGATCTCACCGACCTGCCGCGCGCCCGCCTGGGTCGCACCGACATCCTTGGTCGCGCCCAGAGTGATGAGCATCGCCACGCGCTTGCCATCGGGCGAGAAGCGCGGGGTCGAAGCTAGCCCCTCGACGGTCGCGACCGGGCGTACTCCGTCACCGCGCGCGATCATCAGGGTCACGACGCCCCGCTCCCGGTCGCGCGCCAGAAAGGCCACGCCGTCCCCCTTGGGCGTGAAGGTCAGCCCCGAATAGCTGCACGTCGCGCAGGGATCGATCCGGCGCATCACCCGCCCGTCCGAGGCATTGCGCAGCACGACGGCCGGATGCGTGCCGCCGTCCAGCTCGATCGTGGCCACTTCCCCACCCGACGGCGCGAGGGTCAGGCCGCCATAGCGATGGACGGCCGCCTGCACCGGAAAAGCGAGAGACGACGCGAGGAGCAGGGCAACGGGAAGACGCATGAAACATCCTTCGAACGAGGCAAGGCGGCAGGGTCTGCGGCCGTCATTTAAGCCACATCCCGGCGCACGGATAGCCTGTGCTCGCCCGGTGGAGGGATCAGACCCGGCGGCGCGGCGACCGGCCTCGCCATGCGGCATGCGCGGCAAGCGAAAGGGCGACGATCCCGACTGGCCGCCCCCGGCGCAACAGGGCGAAACCGATCGTGGCCATGGTCCCGTTCCCCGCCCAGGCCATCAGGGTCGCGGTCGGGGTGCTGGCCGAGGGTTCCTGTGCGGAATCGGGATTTGTCGGCGTCACCGGGCCATCGGCCGCGGTGCTCGCCTCGGCCCCCTCGCCTTCCACCTGCCGTTCCAGCTCGGCGTTGAGCTCCGCCCCCATCAGGAACACATAGGCGGTCAGCCAGAGCCAGGTGAGCGTGACGATGACCGCGCTCAGCGAGCCATAGGTCGCGCCATAATTGCCGAAGTTGGACACATAAAATCCGAACCCTGCCGTTCCCGCCAGCCACAACAGGGTCGCGCCCACCGACCCCGGCGACAGCCATATCCAGTGCGGATGGCGATGATCGGGGCCGAACCGGAACAGGATCGCCGCCGCCGTGACGACCAGCAAGGCCAGCAACACATAGCCCCCCAGCCGGATCAGTAGCAGGATCGGGGTCGGCGCGTCGGGGATCAGCCCGCTGAGAAAGGCGAGCAGCATCGTCGTGCCGATCGCGACGAAGATCAACGCGACGCCCCCGGCCACGATCGCGAATTGCAACAGGTTCAGCCGCACGAAGCCGCGCGTCTCCTGGGTATCATAGGCCACATTCAGGCCGGTGACGATCGCCGACGACCCCTTGGTCGCGCCGTACCAGGCCAGCAACAGCGCGACGACCAGGCCCAGGCCCTGCTTATTCTTCGAGCTTTCGACCACCGTCAGCAACTGATCGGTGATGATCGATGCGGCATCGCGCGGCAGCGAGGCAAACAGGCCCTCGACATTCTGCCGAACCGTATCCGCATCGGCGAACAGGCCATAGCTCAGCACCACCGCGCCCAGCGTAGGCACGATCGCGGCAAAGACGTAGAAGGCGATCCCGGCCGCGATGATCCCGATATTGTCGGTGCCCATCTCCGCCCAGGTTCGCCGAAGAATGGCGAGCCATCCCCGAGGCGGCACCTGCAACGGCGTCCGGGCACCCTCGCCGGCACGATCGTCCGCCCCGGTCATGCCGCCGCCTCCCGCTCGGCCCCGGCATGGTCGAGACAGGCCTCGACCATCGCGCCCAGCGTGCCGACATAGATATCTGCGCCCAGCGTCCGCTGGATCTCGCGGTCGGTCAGCGCCGCCTCTCCCTCCGGCCACAGCCCGACAAGGATCGGGACGGGCCCGACGCGAGAGCGGATACGGCGGACCAGATAGCGCAGATGCGATGGCGACCCGCCAATCTCCAGATAGGAGATGCACACCATGCGGGCGCCCGACGCATCGAGCCGGTCGATATTGGCACGCGACCCCGCCTCGTGGGGCACCCGGTTCGCACCGAAGCCCCGCTTCGTCAGCAACTGCTGAAGCATGGCGGTGACCGCATCGTCCAGCACGCCGCGCCCCGCGATGCACAATACGCTGCCACCCTGCTCCCAGCCGGACGGCGCCGAAGGAAGCGAAGCGGGCGCCGTTTCATCGAAGCCCGAACGGTCGTCGGGCAGCGGCCGCAACAATCCGCCGCGCGGTTCCAGCGTGCTTGCGGTATCGTCCTGATGGTCGAGCTCGCCGACGAGGACGAGCATCGAGTCCACGACACGCGTCGCGCGGTCGCGGGTGATCGCACCACGCTCGACATCCGCCGCCGCCAGCTTCAGCGCGGCCAGCGCCACTTCGTCATAATAAGCCGTCAGCGACCGGTCGGCGAGCTGGCTTTCGGCCTGCTCCAGCGCCTCGTCGGGGTCTTCGGCCAGCATCCGCTGATAGAAGCTTTCGACCGGGGTCAGCGCGGGGCGATCACCGAGCAGCACGTCGAGGAATTCCAGGCTGGGAATATGCCGCCCGAGGACGACGAGCAGCAAGGTGAGCGGCATCGACAGGACCAGCCCGACCGGCCCCCATATCCAGGTCCAGAAGACCGCCGCCAGCACCACCGACAGCGGCGAAAGCCCGGTCGAATGGCCATAGAGAAGCGGCTCGATCACATAGCCGATCAGGGGCTCGAGGACGATGAACAGCCCAGCGACCATCAGCATGGTCGACCAGCCGGGATCGATCCCCGCGGCGACCACCAACGGCAGGGCGGCCCCCAGCAGCGCACCGATATAGGGAACGAAGCGGAGCACGCCCGCCAATATGCCCCATAAAGCGGGAACCGGCAGGCCGATCAACCACAGGCCGATCCCGACCGTCAGGCCGAAACTGGCATTCACCGCCAGTTGCGACAGGAAATAGCGGCTGAGGCGTCGCCCGGCATCGTCCATCGCGGCGGTCGTGCGATGCAGGTCGGACGATCCGAACAGCCGGATCAGCCGGTCGCGCAGATCCTCCTTCTGCATCAGGATGAAGATCGCCACGACGAGCACGATCACGAACGTCTCGAACGGGGCAAGGACCGGCTCCAGATAGCCGCCGACCTGTTGCAGGACCGGTGCCTTCTGCTCGACGACGCGGACGTTCAGCGGGTGGGTTCGGGTGCCGCGTACCAGCCGGGGATCGGCGCCCACCGCCGGGGCCGGGCTGTTGGCGCCCAGGAACGGCAGCGACCTGGTCAGGAAACCCGTCGCATTCTCCATCTTGGACTGGATGCTGGTGACATAGCGGGGCGCCTCGTCCGACAACGAAGCCGCCTGGACGCCGACCAGGGTCCCGATACCGCCGAGCACGCCAAGCGCGCTCAGCACCGCGATGAACACGGCAAGGCCCTTCGGAATCTGCAACCGCCGCAGCAGCAGGACGATCGGCGACAGGACGAACGACAGAAGGACGGCCAGCGTGATCGGGATCAGCACGTCCTTGGCGAGGAACAGCCCCGCCACCACGACGACGGCAACGGCCAGGCCGAGCAGTCCGTCGCGGCTGGGCACCTTGGCGGCGGTCACGCTGGCGGCCGATGCCTGCTGCCCCGATCGATCGTTCATCTGTTTTCCCTTCGGAAAACGCAAACTCCCGCTGATCGACTTTGGTCCACGCATTCTTGCGCGGACGTTCGGGCCCGCTTTCGTCGCCGACGAACCGGCCCCAAAACGAAAGCGCACCGGGCGGACACGAGGTCCGTCCGGTGCGCAAGGGTCAGGCGTACTGGCTTAGAAGTTGAAGTTCGCGCCAGCGCTGAAGTTGCGGCCGACCAGGCCCGCATAATGCCAGCTGCTCAGATAGTTCGGATTGCTGGTATAGGCGGCCGCCGCCAGCGGAGCGCGGGCGTTGGTCAGGTTCTGGATGTTGAAGAAGAAGCGGAACTGGTCGTTCACCCGCACGCCCAGGTTCAGGTCGGTGTAGATGAACGGGCGGATATAGCACTGGTTGTTCACGTCGCTGCCCTGCACGATGGGTGCCATCGTGTTCTTGCACGACAGGTCGATCACGCCGTTGACCGGGGTGATCTGATCGGCCGCGACCTGCTTGATCCGACCCACATAATAGGTCGTCGCGGTGATCGAGAAGTTGTTCACCTCCAGCGAGTTCTGCCAGTTGCCACGGATGCGCGGCGTACCGCCACCCGACGAGAGCTGGTAAGGCCCAAGCGTACCGGCATATTTCTGCACCACGCCCGCCGGGGTCACCAGGTCGAGGCGAAGCACGCGGGTGACGTCGAGGCGGCTGATCAGGCGCGCGCCATTGGCCAGCTCGAAAGCGGCATTGGCCTGCACGTCGATGCCCGAGCTGACCTGATAGTTGGCGTTGACGTAAGGCACGTTGAACACCAGCAGACGGGGCAGCGCGTTCGGGTTGTTGGGATCCGGCGCATCGATGACGTTGCACTGATAGCCCGGACCGACCGCCGCCAGCGCGGCGCAACCGGCGGTCGCGTTGGTCTGTCCGTAATAGGCCGCGATCGCCTGGGCGCGGAGCGGTCCGCTGACGATCAGGTTCGACTTCTTGATGTTGTAATAGTCGACGGTCAGGTTGAACCAGTTCACCGGCTTGAAGATCGTGCCGACGGTGAAGCTGCGCGACACTTCGGGCAGGATATTGGCATTGCCGGTCGAGCCGCTGCCGATGCTGTAGGTGCTCGTATAGGCACTGTTGCCCGGATGCGCGGCGATGAAGCTGGCGGGCGGCGTAAAGGACGAGAAGCCCGAATAGCTGCTGGCCGGGTTGTTTTCCGCGAAGGTCGGTGCGCGGAAGCCCTGCGAATAGGTCGCACGCAGCGAGAACTGCTCGACCGGAGTGAACTTGGCGCCCACCTTCGGCGAGAAGTGGCTATAGCCCTGCGAATAATGGTCGTAACGGCCCGAGACGTTCAGGTCGAAGTTCCGCAGGAACGGCGCATCGATCTCGAAGAACCCGGCGGTCACGGTCTGACGGCCCTGTGCCGACGAGGTGTTCAGCGAATAATAGCTGAGGTCCGCATTCTGGTTGCGGTTCATCAGCGTCTCGCGACGGATCTGGAAACCCGCGCCGACATTGAGTTCGCCGCCCGGCAGTTCCATCAGCGACTTGAGCAGCGAACCGCCGATCGTCGCGACCGTCGAATAGGACGGCGTGGTACGGTCGGGCGAAATTTGGTTGCGCACCGCCGCCGTGTTCTGCTCCGGATTGACGAAGTTGTACGACCCCGTGTTGATCGCGTTCAGCAGACCCTGGATGTTGATGAAGCCGCGCTGCGTCACGCTGAAATTGTCACGCGCATAGACGCCGTTCAGACGGAACTTGAACCCGCCGCCCAGATCGCCCGAGATACCGCCGGTCGCGCGGAACACGTCGACATAGCGATGGCTGTTGGCGGGGATGTCGCCGAACAGATAATAGATGCGCGCCGCGCTCTGCGTGGGATCGGCACCGGCAACCGCATAGGGGTTGTTCGGGTTCAGACGGCGATCGGCCGCCGTGGCGCAGTTCACGCCCGCCGAGCAGACATACATTGGCAGGACGATACCGGGGCTGCTGGAGGCCAGCGCCGCCGAACCGCCGAAGGGCTGGGTCTGGCGGATGCCCGACGGGGTGCCGCGAATATCGACTTCGGAATGCGAATAGCTGCCGCTGGCGAATGCTTCCCAACCTTCGGCCAGGCGGACGTTCAGGCGGGCCGTAGTCGAGTAACGCTCCTGGCGCGGCTGGATGATCGAATATTCGTCGGGCAGGTTGTGCTTGCAACCGGTGCCCTGCGCCGAACCGGACGAGACCGTGAAGCTGCCGAAGGGGCAGGCGCTGGGATTGATCAGCAGCTGGTACTGGTTGGTCAGCGGTGCGCCGACCTGACCGGCGAGCGGATTGTTGAGATCGGTCTGCCGAACGCGGGTCACGACCGCCTGCGGATTGGGCTGGACCAGCGAGTCATCGTTGCGGTTACGGTCCAGCAGGCCGCTGGGGGTCAGATCGAGTGTGTTGAACGGGTAACCGCGCGAATGATTGGTAATATACCCGTCATAGGTATATTCGCCGTTCACATAGAAGTTGAAGCCCTGTTCGCGATAGTCGCCGAACCCGGCGGTCAGCGTCGCGCGATAGTGCGAGCCATCGGCCTTTTCGGTGGTGCCGCCCTGGACCGAGCCCTGAATGCCCTGGACATTCTTCTTGCTGATCAGGTTGACCACGCCGCCGATCGCGTCCGCGCCATAGGTCGAGGAGGCGCCGTCCTTCAGCACTTCGATGCGGTCGATGGTGCTGAACGGGATCGAGTTCAGGTCGACATACGCGTTATGGCCGTCGTCGTTGAGCGGGAAGTTCGCCGAGCGGAGGCCGTCGATCAGCACCACGGTCGACGAGACGCCCAGACCGCGCAGCGACACGGCCGCGCCGCCCGCCGAGAAGCCGTTGCGGAAGCCGGTCGAGATCGAACCCGCGCTGTCCGCCGAGACCGAGCGGATTGCGTCCTGGGCGGTAGTGATGTTCGCGCGCTGGAGCGTCGCGGAAGTCAGGACGGTGACCGGCGAGATCGAGCTGGCGTTGGAATCGCGGAACAGCGTGCCGGTGACGACGACCGTGCCGCTCTGCGGTGCCTCGCGCTTTGCCACGGGCGCGGCGGGGCGCTGCTGGATATTCGCATCCTGTGCGACCGGGGTCTGCGGCGCTTCGGCCTGCTCGGCGGTATCGGTCGCCTGTGGCGCCACCGCTTCCTGCGCATAAGCCGGAGCAGCGATCGCGGTCAGCAGAGCCACCGTCGAAATCCCAAACCGCAGGGTACACAATGCGGAATTCATCAAAGTCACCAAGCCCTTCCCTGTTCACGCAGCGGCGACTTTTGTCGCCAGTTTGATACTCGCCATGATCTGGCACTGCGGTGCGGGAGCGCTTACGGCACGCAAAGTTACCGGCTCGTTAAAAATGATGGACCTGTAGTTACGGAATGCAACAAGTTGAAATCATGGGACTCGACGGGAAGCACCATAGAAATATCTGATTAACGATACATGCAATGTTTCCGAACCTGTCACGGTATCGGGATAGGCCTGTGATCGACATGCCGAACTGCCATCGACCCGACGACAAAGCCTTCCCGCGCGAGATCACCAATGGGATTATCCATTGTTCGTCAGAGCGTTGCACAGGACGTCCATATCGGTCGCGGCCTGTCCGATCACGGCGCATACGCCTATCGCGGTTCGAGCATCTCCGCGATCTTGTTCCCCAGCTCGGTCATCACGAACGGCTTGGTGACCACCTCCATGCCGGGCGCCAGATGGCCGTTCCCGACTGCGGCATTTTCCGCAAAGCCCGTCACGAACAGGATTTTGAGGTCCGGGCGCCCTTCGCGGGCCGCATCAGCCACCTGGCGGCCGTTCATCCCGCCGGGCAGGCCGACATCGGTAATCAACAGATCGATGTCGATATCCGACTGGAGGATGCGCAAGCCGGACGGCCCGTCGTCCGCCTCGATCGCGGTATAGCCCGCGTCCTTCAGAACCTCGACGATCAGCATCCTGACCGTCTCTTCGTCATCGATCACCAGCACCGTCCGCCCGGCACCGTCGTCCGGGATCGCTTCGTCGGGCCCGTCCTCCTGACCGACCTCGCCCATGAAGCGCGGGAGGTAGAGGCACATGGTCGTCCCATGCCCTTCCTCGGTATAGACCCGGACCTGCCCGCCCGACTGGCGCACGAAGCCATGGATCATCGACAGGCCCAGACCCGTCCCCTGCCCGATCGGCTTGGTGGTGAAGAACGGATCGAAGATGCGGTCGACAATGTCCTTGGGGATGCCGGTGCCGCTGTCGGTGACGCAGATCGACAGATATTGCCCCGGCGCCAGGTCGCGTTCGCGCGCGCCGCGATCGTCCAGCCACTTGTTGGCCGTCTCGATCGTCAGCCGCCCGCCGCCGGGCATCGCATCGCGCGCATTGATCGCCAGATTGAGCAGTGCGCTTTCCAGCTGCGCGGCATCGACCTTCGCGACCCATAGCCCGCCGGCGCCGACCACTTCGACCTTGATCGACGGGCCGACCGTGCGGCGGATCAGGTCCTCCATGCCGAAGACCAGCCGGTTGACGTCGATCGGCTTGGGGTCGAGCGTCTGCCGGCGCGAAAAGGCCAGGAGCCGCTGGGTCAGCGCCGCCGCCCGTTGTGCCGAGGTCTGGGCGCCGTTGATGAACCGGTCGATCCCGTCGGTCCGCCCCGCCGAAAGCCTGCGCTCGATCACCTCCAGGCTGCCGCTGATCCCGGCCAGCAGGTTGTTGAAGTCATGCGCGATGCCGCCGGTCAGCTGGCCGACCGCCTCCATCTTCTGCGCCTGACGGAGCTGTTCCTCGGCCTGGGCCAGACGCGCCTGATCGCGCAGCCGGGCGGAGACATCCACCGCATATTGGAACGCACCGATGAAAGCGCCGTCGCGGTCGTGCAAGGCGTTGAAGCGCAATTCATAATATGGCCGCGTCCGGTCGGGATCGCCGAATGCCTCGACAACCATGAACTCCTCGCCGTCCAGCGCGCGCTGCCAGATGCCGAGCACCGCCTCGCGATGCGCCGGAACACGCTCCATCAGGTCGGGGAGCGCGTCGCCCACATGCGGGCAGACGCCATAGATGCGCTCGAACTCGACCACATAGGCCGAGTTCAACGCCAGGAAGCGGAAGTCCGGCGACACCACGGCGATCAGTGCGTCGGTATTCTCGATGACATCGGCCCAGAGCTTGCGCTCCGCGACGGCCTCTTCCACCCGACGCTCCAGCGTGTCGTTCATTTCGCGCAGCTGAAGTTCGGCACGACGACGGGCGCTGATGTCGTTGAACAGGATGGCGACGCGACGCGCCTCGGGTGTCCCGACCCGCAGGGCATAGACGTCGAACCACCGGCCCATCACGTCGGAGCCGTTCTCGAAACGGATCGCCTCGCCGGTCCGCGCGACATGGCCATAGCGGTCGAACCAGAATTGTTCGAGGCCCGGCACCAGCTCGCGAGCGGTGCGACCGACCGCGTCGATCAGCCCCGTCTGTCGCTCAAACGCCGGGTTGGCCTCGACAAAGCAATAGTCCAACGCGCGATCGCCGTCGAAATCGACCTCGACGATGCAGAAGCCCGCATCGATTGCCTCGAACAGCGTCCGATAGCGTTCCTCGCTGATCCGCAGCGCATTCTCAGCCTCGCGACGCTCATGGATGTCGATGACCGAGCCGATATAGCCCAGGAACAGACCATCGGTGCCGAAGCGCGGCGATGCAGCGTCGATCGCCCAGCGATAGGTCCCGTCACGATGACGCAGGCGGTATTCGAGGCGGAACGCTTCCTGCCTGGCATTGGCGGCCAGGAAGACGTTGGTGGACCAGTCCCGATCGTCCGGATGCACCGCGTCCAGCCAGCCGAAATCTTCGGCCACCCGGTCGTCCTGTCCGGTGAAGGCATACCATGCACGGTTCAGATAGGTGCAGCGTCCTTCCAGGTCGGTCACCCACATCATCACCGGGGCATGATCCGCCATGTTGCGGAACCGCTCCTCCGACTCGCGCAGCGTGGCATCCCTTGCGCGCTCGGCGGTGATGTCGCGTGCCTCGATCACCGTGCCGATGGGCTGGCCGTCATCGTCGAGCAGCGGGCTGGCGGTGAAGGCCACCGGATAGAAGCTGCCGTCCGGGCGGACGAACACTTCCTCGCCGCTCATCTGCGCGCGTTCCGGAAAGGCCCGGTCGATCGGACACTCCTCCAGCGGATAATGCGATCCGTCGGGATGGGTGTGATGGACGACGTCGTGGAGCGGCCGCCCCTGCATCTCGGCGAGCGCATAGCCGGTCAGGCCCTCGGCCGCCGCATTGGCATAGACGCACTGCTGATGGTCATCCATCAGGAACACCGCCATGCGCGTATTGTCGAGCACCGCGTTCAGCCGCCGCTCGCTCTCGCGGTGCGCATGGTCGGCCGCGCGCCGCCTGAGGATCTCGGCCTCCAGCCGCTCCGCCCGCTCGTCGCGAAGCGTGATCTCGCGGCGCAGCTCCAGCTGGGTCATGACCTGCCGCGCGAGCACCTCAAGCGTAAGGCGCTGACGCTCGGTGATGCCCTCTGGCCTGGGTTTGGTATCGAGCACGCACACCGTGCCGATCGGCAGCCCGTCCGGGGTTTCCAGCAGGGCCCCGGCATAGAAACGCAGGCCCGGCCTTCCCACCACCAGCGGGTTGCAGGCGAACCGTTCGTCCGTCATGGTATCCGGCACGACGAAGATGCCCGGTTGCAGGATCGCATGGGCGCAGAGCGACACTTCGAGCGGGAGTTCGTCGGCGCCAATGCCGACCTCCGCCTTGAACCACTGGCGATCCGCCGCGATCAGATTGACGACCGCGATCGGCGCATCGAAGATATCGGCGGCGAGCCGGACGATATCGTCAAACTCCACCTCGCGCGCCGTATCCAATATCGCATAGCGGTGCAGCGCCGCGACACGGGCTTCCTCGCTCCAGGGCGGCGCGACCTTGGGGCCCGTCATGCGGCGGTCGGTTCGTCGGTGTTAACGGCGGGGCGGCTGGTGTCGGATCGCGGGCGCGACCGGAGCGTGGAAGGGAGCATAGGCGTCCCCCGCATGGTACCGCCAGCGTTGAACCATCGACCACATCCACTTCCATGCCGCATAGGAGAACCTAACGCTCAAATATCGGCCCCGCTCAATCGAAATCTGACTGCTGCGCTTTTTTTCTTCATCAGGCGGTCGGCGGCAGGGTGGGACGCTCCCCTTCCGAGGCCGCCGAGGGCCGCCGCCAATCCCGGTAGCCGATCACCGCCAGCCCGATCATCACGGCATAAAGGCCAGCGGTGGGCAGTAATCCCTTGTAGAGAAACATGCCCACATAGGCGACATCGACCACGATCCAGAGCAGCCAATTCTCCCGGTGACGCCGCGCCGTCCAATATTGGGCGACCAGGCTGAACGCGCTGAGCGTCGCGTCCATCCAGGGCAGCGCCGCATCGGTATGCCGGCTGGTGAACCAGCCGATCGCCACTGCGCCGAACGCGCCCAGTGCCAGCCCAGCCAGCGCCTTGGGGCGCGACAGAGGCATCACCACGACCGCGCCGGTATCGCGGCGCTCGCGGCTCCAGACGATCCAGCCATAAAGGATGCCCACCCCGAACACCGCCTGCAACGCCATGTCGGCATAGAGCCGCACGTCGAGGAACAGCTTGAAATACAGCACGCAGGCAAGGAGGTTGAGCGGCCAGCAGAACAGGCTTCGCCGCGCGGTCAGCCAGATCGCCAGGAAACTGATGACCACCGCCGCCATCTCGAGCGTCGACATCACAATTTCCGCCCCGCCCGAAGCTCTGCAAGGAAATTGCGCCCCGCCGCCGATCCGAACCAGTCGGCATGACCCAGCAGATACCCCTCCCAGGCCAGCATGGCGGCGTCTTGGTCGCCCACGACCCCGGCGAAATAATCGATCTCCGACAGGGCGAACTCGACATGGACCAGCGGCAACATTGCGATGATGCTTTCCATCATGGCGGGGTCGATGGGGGACATCGCCTCATAGCCCGCGATCAGCGCCAGTGCCGATGCGGGGTCGGCGATCGCGTCATCGTGCCCCTCCCCCAGTTCCAGCCACGCAAAGGCGGTGCGTTCGATCGCGATCGCCAGATCGTGCGCGGCACAGCTGCGATCGGCCAGCCCAAAGTCGAACACGGTCCGGACCGTATCGTCCGCCGCCCATAACAGGTTGGAGGGATGCCAGTCATTATGGGTCCACAGGGGCGGCTGGCCTGCGATATGCCGGGCCAGCCCCTCGCCCCACGCGGCGAACAGCGACGACAGGCGGCGGCGCCAGGCATGCCCAGCGAGAAACGCGGCCAGGGCCGGACGCGCGGCGACATAGGCTTCGGCCGCCGCCATCGGATCGGTCGCCGACAGGATGCCGAAGCTGGCGACCAGGGGCTGGACAGCACGCGGCGGCGCATCATAGCCGAGCGACGCGCGGTGCAGCCGCGCCAGCGAAACCCCGGCGGCATGGGCGTGCGCGAGCGACCGGAACGGCGTCCAGGACAGCCGGTCGCGATACAGATCCTCGCCCGGCGCCTGGCGATGGACCTCATAGGTCGCCTCGCCCAGCGCGACCGCGCTTTCCCCCTGCCCCGTGCGCCATATCTCAGGCACCGGCGCGCCCGCAGCAGCGAGATGCGCGATGAAGCGATGCTCCTCCACCAGTCCGGCGGCCGTCCGCACCCGGCGATCATGCCGCTTGACGAGCAGCATGCCCTCCGTCGTGTCGATCAGCGTCGCGGCGGAAAAGGGACGCGGCGAGTGCCAGCGAAGCGCCTCGATCCGGGCGGCCTGCGGATAATGCGCCAGCACGGCCGCCGCTTCCTCGGGCGTGATCGCGGGCCAGGTGGGTGCCTCCATCGCCAGCCCCATGCCATGGACGCGGTGACCGGCGCCCGCCTCGTCCGCTATGGTCACGATCAGAACCCGCGCGAAATCGTCGCGACGACCGCCGATCCGCCGCCGATATAATAGGACGGCGCATTGCCCTTGATGATCGTGCCGCCGCGCCCGACGACATCGCGCGCGTTGGTCGTGACGGACTGAACCCCCGCCAGCACATGCGGATCGGTGACGTTGATCGCATTGACCCGCAGGTCGGTCCGCTTGCCGTCAAGCCAATCGGCCAGATGGACGCCGATCGCCAGGTCGAGCGTGGCATATCCCCGGATGCTCTCGTCGTTCATGAACGTCGCATATTGGCGACCGACATATTTGCCCGCGATGCTGCCGAACAGATGCCCATCGTCATAGGTGCCACCGGCGCCGAACTGGAGCGTCGGGCTGGATACCGCCCGCTTGCCCCGCGTCGGCAGATAGTCTCCGCCGACCGGCAGATCGTCATCGATCCGCGCGCGCAGATATTCGCCCGAAACATAGACGCTGACGCCCCTCGCGGGCCGGTAATCGATCTCGGCATCGACGCCATAGGAGGTCTGTCCGCCCGCGTTCAGCGTCGAATTGACCAGCGCCCCACCATTGTCGACCACGGTCGCCAGCTGGCGGTTGCGGAACTTGTAGTGGAAGCCGGTCACCGAGGCGGAAAGGCTGGGCCCGATATAGCGATAGCCGAGCTCCTGCGACACCGAATATTCGTTCTTCAACGCGTCCGTGCCGCGCGTCGAGACCACGCCGCCGTCATAGCTGTCGTACAGCGTGAATTCGTTGGGCGTCCGGAAATTGGTCGTGACGTTGGCAAAGGCCTGCTGGCGATCGTCGAGATCATAATGGACGGCGGCGCGCGGCAGGGCGGCGAAGCTGTCGCTGCGCACGCGCGTCTGCGGTCCGGGCAGGTAATTGCGGCCGTTGCGGAGCAGGTTGACGCCCTTGAAGCCGATATCGACCGTCAGCCTGGGGCTCAGCGCGATGCTGTCGGCCACGAAGACGCTCTTCGTTACGGTCACGGTGCGCTGGTTCTCATAGGCGAGCAGGCGCCCATCGGCGGTGCGGATCGCCTTGCTGCGATAGCCCCAGCGGTCGGTCGGGCGTCCGTCGGTGCCGACGGCGGTATAGGTCTGGGTGACGCGGTCGGTGCCATAGTCGAACCACAGGCCCGCGGTCAGCCGGTGGATGCCCGCGCGCAGCGTCAGGCTGGCGACCTGGCCGGTCCGCATCTGATCGCCCGTATAATTGCCCAGCACCGTCGCGACCCCATTCACCGCGCCGGGCAGCGCGATCGGCTGCGCCAGTTGTTCGCTCCCCAGGTAATTGCCGGTGGTCGCAAGCTGGGTGCCATAGGGCGAATTGCCATAGCCGAACTGGAGATAGGTCGTGGCGTCCAGCGTCAGCCGGTCGCCCAGGACCAGATGCACGGGGGCCGAGGCATAGAGGTTGCGGAAGGGCGCGCGGTACAGTTCCCAATAATTGGTATTCCCCGGCGTATATTGCGCGTCATAGTTGAAACCGCGTCCCCGCGCGCGCCAATCGGCCAGGGTGGGGCTGGCATAGCTGGAGGAATTGGCGTCATTGTACGATAGGGCGAGGCTGGCACGGTTCCCGTTTCCCCATTCGCCCAGCAGCTTGGCATCGACATGCTGGCGCAGGTCATAGCCCGCGCCCCGCCAATTGTCCGCGCGGGTGTTGGAATAGGACAGGAACGCCTTCAGCCCGGTATTTCCGATCGTCCCCGTATCGACCCGGACAAAGGCCCGGTGCATGTTGTACGACCCCAGCGACAGATCGGCGAGCATTCCGCGCGCCGCCTTGGGATCGTCGAGTGACAGCGACAACAGACCGCCCGCGCCGCCGACGGTCGGCGAGGCGAGATCGACCGCCCCCTGGGCCAGCCGGATCGCACGCACATTCTCCGCATCGGCGAATTGCGACGGATAGGCGTAATAATAGCCGATGTCGTTCTGCGGCGCGCCCTCCATCAGCACGCCGATCTCATCCTGCCCCAGACCGCGCAGCGTCAGGCTCGAACTGGTCGACAGGCCATAGGGATCGCTGGATGCGACATTGGCGCCGGGCAGCAGGCTCACCAGCTGGAAGGCGTTCAGCGTCGGGGCCTGCTTGACGATGAAGTCCGAGGAGATCTCGCTGACCGCCTTGGGTTCGGTCTGGTCGGGCAGCAGCCCCTCGGGATCGCGGTGGCCGATCACGCGAATATCGGCAGGCGCGTCGGCCGCCCGCTGCGCCGAGGCCGCGCCGGGCAGCGCCAGCCACGCGGCGGACAGCAGCAGGGCACCATATCGGATCGTCTTGCGATCGCGCGAAATCTGAACAGCCATCGTCTCTCGTCCACTTCACACGGAAGGACGACGAAGGAACCGCCACCCTCCCTACGCCGGTATCAGCCGGATCAGGTTCGGCGGGTCATGGGCTGCTGCCCATCTCTCGACCGCGCATCAGCGGTTCCCCGGGGATGGCGTCGTCTAGGCGCTTACGGCCCGTAAGCAAATGATTATCGATGGCGGAAGGAAAGACCCGTCCGGTGCCCTGCGTCGCCCCGCCGCGCGACGAGGACATGCCAGCGCGCCCGGCGGCGCATGGTCTCGACCTGCCAGGTCATGCCGGTCATCAGCAGGAAGCGTTCCTGGATATCGGCGGCGTGCTGCGCGAAGTCGTAATAGTCGATGCGATGATGCGCCAGGACCAGCCGCCCGCCGGGGCGCAAGGCCGCCGCGACGCCACGCGCGACATGCCGCATCGCGATGGGCGAAAGATAATAGAGTAGCTCGGCGATGACGATCGCATCATAGTCCCGTCGCGGAAACCGCGCGGGCAAGACCAGCGATATCGCCCGTGCTCGCGGCGAGGCAGCGATCGCCAGCGCCGTCAGGCGGGTGCCCTCGACCGTCCCCTCGGTCGCGTCGAGCCGAAGCGCGCGGCGCGCGATGGCGCGGCTGTTCGATCCATTGCCGCTGCCCAGTTCCAGGACCCTGCCCGATGGCCCCTGGCCCAGCGCATGCAGGATCGCCCGGCGCTTCACCGCCTCGTCCCGGTTGGAGAAGGTCCGCCAGGGATCGTCGTCCGCCGCGAACTTCTCGGCGAAGCCATTGAGGTCGATCGCCTTCATCGCCTCACCGGAAGGAAACGCTCGACCGGGTGGGAAAAGGCCGTGAGTTCATGGCGTGCGATCGAAAAGCCCCGAGGATCGTCGGTGATCGCGCCTAGCTGGGTCCGATGCACCCGGATCAGCGCGCGCTTCGCCGCCGCGCCGCCGGGGATCGAGACGGTCCGGCTCCGCGCCGCCATCCGCCTTTGCGGCGGCCAGACCTGATAGGTCAGACGCCGCCTGCCGAAGCGAAAATGGCCAAGCGCGGTCGCGACCGCCCGGTGATCGGGATGGGCATCCGTGGCGGCGGGCCCGACCAGCAGGTCCAAGCCCCGATGCTTCCGGAGCGCCCGGTGCAGCCGCTCGCGACAAGGATCGCCCTCCGCCATCAGCCCGCCATCGGGTAGCCCGAGGAACGTCACCCGGTCGCTCCGGACGCCCAGACGGCGCAGCGCATGGCGGCTTTCCCGCTCGCGCGCGGCGATCAGACGCGCGGCGGGCCATGTCCGGCTGCCAGGATGCGAGGCGGCGCCGTCGCTGACCACGATGACCCAAACCCCGCTCCCCCGCCTCCGCAGCGCCTGGATCAGCCCCGCCGCCCCGATGATCTCGTCATCGGGATGCGGCGCGACGATGACCGCCCGGCGGACGCCGTTGAGGTCCAGCCTCATAGCGACAGCTCCAGCAAGCCCTGCGCCACCGCCTGCCCGACCCGGAGGCGTTGCGCGTCGGGCATGGGCTGGCGCAGATAGACCGCCAGATCGGCCAGCATCGCGGAGAGCGGATGGGTGAGGAACTGCCCCGCCAGCCCCACCGCCTCCCGAGCGATCACGATCGCCTGCTCGGCCGCGTCGGCCACCGCCATGCGCGCAGCCGCGACCCGCGCCAGCCGCGCCTCTTCGACCTCCTCCCCGAACCAGCATCGCGCCGTGCGCCGCACGATGGCCGCCGCCAGTTCCGCCAGCGCGAACAACCGCGCGAGCCGCGCCGACTGGAACGGGTCGTCGGCGCGTCCCGCCTCGACCAGATGGCGGCGGGTCAGGTCGCACAGCCCGGCCACGCCCCCGGCATGGACCGCCACGAACCGCAGCGCCCCGCCGCTGAAAAAAGGCTCGCGCGCATAGAGGTTCGGCGCGCCGATCCGGTCGTCCTGCGCGATGACGCCGTCCCGCCAGCGGACCAGATGCGTTTCGGACCGCTGCATGCCCGTCACCCGCCACCAGTCGCGATCGATCACCGGCGCGACCCTCGCCAGATCGAGCAGCAGCAGTTGCACCCCCTCGATCGTGTCCGCCGTGACCAGCGCGTGGCTCAGCACCCCGGCGCCCGAGGCATGGCTCTTGCCCCCGGTCAACCGCTCGCCGTCCAGCCGCAGGGGCTCGCCCGCCAGTCCGGCGTTCCAGACGCCCAATGTCGCCCCATGCGCCAGCATCCCGCTCAGCCGTTCCACCTGCGCCGCCGATCCGTATCGGCGCACGATCTGCACCGCATCGACATGCCCCTCGACCAACCGCCCGAGCGGCAGATCGCGCCGGCCGATGTCATACAGCCGGGCCAGCAGCGCGACATGGTCCTCGACAATCCGGGGATCGCCGGGGGGATGCTCGGCCCAGCCCATGACGGCAATCGCGCTTCGCAGTTCGTCGGCCATGGCGGTCATGCCGCGATCTCGCACCATCGGCTCTCCAGTTCGGTCAGAAGGTCTTCGGCATCCGGCAGCGACACCTGGCCGGAATGAACGGCCGGTGCCGGGACGATCCGCATCGCGAACGCCTCCGCATTGGGGCAATCGCGCGCGACGCCCAGAACATGGTCCGCCGAAAGGCCCAGCCGCTCGCCGAGCGCGATACGCCGGTCGACCCGGTCGATCATGGCGAAGCTCTGCCGCGCGGCCGCCTGCGCGCGCCATTGCCAGGCCGCACCGCGTGGATCGGCCATGCGCGGCGGCTCGCCCTGATCCAGCGCCAGCAATTGGCCCGCGAGCCCGCCGCCGATACGCCCCTGTCGGCGGGACGAGGTCTCCACGATCATCGCCGCATCCCGACGGACGCGCAGCCCGGCGCGCGCGGCATCGTCGAGCAGGCGGGCGTCCTCCCCCGACGGGATCGGCAGGAACCCGCCCAGCGCGCGATAGGCGGAGGCGCGTATCGCGATATTGGCCCCGCCGCCGAAGTGATGCGTGTCCCGCGCCTCCCACGGCACCGGGTCGATGGCCCGGCGATATCGGTGCAATCGGTCATAATAATGCTCGATGCGGCTTTGCTGCGGATCGGATGCGGCATCGACCCGCTGGATCCGCCCGGCGACGACCTCCGCCTGGCTCAGCCCCCGACGACCCGCCGCGATCCAGTCGTGCTGCGGCGTGCTGTCGGCATCCGTTGTGAAGAGCAGGCCCTCGCGCCCCGCCAGGACGGACAGCCCCATCGCCAGCGCCGCGCGCCGGGCGGCCCCGGCATTGGGCACAGCATCGCGCCCGCCCCTGGCGACATGCAGCCGAAACGGCAGGGTCGGGCCGAGACGATCGACCAGCGCGATGCTGCCATCCCGGCAGTCGTCCAGATACAGGCATGCCTCCAGCTTCCCCCCATCGACGCGCAGCGCGGCAAGCGCGGCGAACAGCGCGGGCAGCATTGCCTCTTCATTTCGGGCGGGGATGCACATCACCACGGGCGCGTCGTCGAACAGAAGCCTTCTCCCTCCCGCCGCCGAAACCCACCGAAGCCCCGCACGGCCGGGAACGGAGGGCTGATCCCGATCACTAGCATGGGTTTACCCCAAGGCGGCAGGAATCACCTTAATGAATATCAAGCATTTATTTGGAGGGCGATTGGCCGATCCGCGCGTTGGACGGGCACGTTCCCTCAACGATGAAAGACACCATCATGGCCAGTTCGAAGAGCAAGCAGGGCAGCGGCAAGGCCAAGGGCGTATCGCCCGCCCAAGCGCCCTCCCTTCCCGCCGGGGCGGATATGCCGAGCCATTATGCCGAGCCCCAGGGCCATGGCGGAGAGACGCATCAGGCCACCGACGACACGGCCCGGACGCTGACCACGCAGCAGGGCGTTCCCGTCGCCGACAACCAGAACAGCCTGCGCGCCGGGGAGCGCGGGCCGACGCTGCTCGAAGACTTCATCCTGCGCGAGAAGATCTTCCACTTCGACCATGAACGCATTCCCGAGCGGGTGGTCCATGCCCGTGGATATGGCGCGCACGGCGTCTTCGAGCTGACCGATAGCCTGGCCGAATATACCCGCGCCGACATACTAAGCGAGGTGGGCCAGCAGACCGAAGTCTTCGTCCGCTTCTCGACCGTCGCGGGCAACAAGGGCTCGATGGACCTGGCGCGCGACGTCCGGGGCTTTGCCGTCAAATTCTATACGAAGCAGGGCAATTGGGACATTGTCGGCAACAATATCCCGGTCTTCTTCATCCAGGACCCGATCAAGTTTCCCGACCTCGTCCACGCCGTCAAGCAGGAGCCCGACCGCGCCTTTCCGCAGGCCCAGTCCGCGCATGACAATTACTGGGACTTCGCCAGCCTGAGCCCCGAGGCATGGCACATGGTGATGTGGCAGATGTCCGACCGGACGATCCCACGCTCGTTCCGCACGATGGAGGGCTTTGGCGTCCACAGCTTCCGGCTGGTCAATGCCGAGGGCAAGTCGACCTTCGTCAAATTCCACTGGAAGCCGCGCCAGGGCCTGCAATCGGTGCTGTGGAACGAAGCGGTCAAGATCAACGGCGCCGATCCCGACTTCCATCGTCGCGACCTGTGGCAGGCGATCGAGGCGGGCGACTTTCCGCAATGGGATCTGGGCGTCCAGCTGTTCGACCAGGAAACGGCCGACCGCCTGCCCTTCGACCATCTGGATTCGACCAAGCTGATCCCCGAGGAGGACATTCCCGTCCGCATCATCGGGACGCTGACGCTCAACCGCAATGTCGACAATTTCTTCGCGAATACCGAACAGGTCGCCTTCTGCACGCAGAATGTCGTGCCCGGCATCGACTTCTCCGATGATCCGCTGCTCCACGGCCGCAACTTCTCCTATCTGGACACGCAGCTGAAGCGGTTGGGCGGGCCGAACTTCACCCATATCCCGGTCAATGCGCCGCGTTGCCCGGTGATGAATTTCCAGCAGGACGGCCATATGGCGATGCGCAACCCCAAGGGGCGCGCCAATTACGAGCCGAACAGCTGGGGCCCCGATGGTGGCCCGCGCGAAAATCCGACGATCGGCTATCGCAGCTTCCCGGCCGAGGTGCAGGGCACCAAGCAGCGCATCCGTGCCGAGACCTTCGCCGACCATTACAGCCAGGCAAGGCAATTCTTCGCCAGCCAGCAGCCGATCGAACAAAAGCATATCGGCGACGCGCTGGTATTCGAGTTGTCGAAGGTCGAACGGGTCGATATCCGGGCGCGTGCCGTCTCCCACCTCCGGCTGATCGACGAAGGGCTTGCGGCGACGGTCGCCGATGGGCTCGGCCTGGACCTGCCGGAGCCCGCAAAGGCGGCGAAACCGACGCTCGACCTGCCTTCCTCGCCCAAGCTGAGCATTCTGGCCAACGGCCCGCAGGACTTCAAGGGGCGCAAGATGGGCATCCTGCTGACCGACGGCAGCAGCGCGGCGCTGTTTGCGGCGGTGACGAGCGCGCTCGAGGCCGAAGGGGCGCTCTGGGAAGTCGTGGCGCCCAAGATCGGCGGCGTGACGCTGGACGACGGCACCAAGGTCGCCGCCAAGCAGAAGATCGACGGAGGCCCTTCGGTCCTTTACGACGCGGTGACGGTGCTGCCCTCCGAGGCGGGCGTCGCGATGCTCGCCAAGGATGCGACGGCCAAGGACTTCGTCGCTGACGCCTTCGCGCACTGCAAGTTCATCGGCCACAGTTCGACCGCGACCGCGCTGTTCGACGCGGCGGGCGTGACCGAACGGGACCAAGGTTTCGTAGCGCTGGCCAAGCCGAAGGACGCCAAGGGCTTTGTCAGCCAGTGCCGCGCGCTGCGCTTTTGGCCGCGTGAGCTGTCGGTCGACCTTGATGCGGCTTCGCTACAACCCTCCGTCTGAGCCCATCCCCGGCGGGAAGGATCGCAAGTCCTTCCTGCCGGTCTTTGCCGGGTCCGTGTTACCTGCGCATCGTTGCTCAATATCACGGCTTTGCCGCTGTCAGAGCCAGCATGATCCGCACCGCTTGGATTCGCCGCCCCCTGTCGGGCGTATCGGGCTGGAAACGCCTCTAAAAAAGCACCGTAAAGACCAATAACGGTCAACACAGCGCACCGTGCTACAAAAATGTCATTCCATCAGAAATGCTTAGCAAACCTGTTAAATACCATTCATTGAAAAGTCATATATTGATATTGCCCGCAAGGATGAAACATGTTTGAAATTCCCATCTCGTCGATCGAATGAGATTCGGCTTCGCTGTCGAAAAAAGGGGACAGCGAAGTTGTCGAAATGGGGGGAAGCACATGAGACATATCGGTTTTTTGCTGGCCACCAGTTGCGTCGCGATGATGTGGGCCGCGCCTGTTGCCGCGCAGTCGGAAAAAACGACGCCGGCCACTGACGCGAACGCTGCCAAGTCCGAAAGCCGCAAGAATGCGGAACGTGAGAATGTCCGCTTGGATACCGGCGATCGTGAGGATCGTACCGAGACGTCGCCCAACGATGTGATCGTAACGGGCTCGCGGATCGTCAACCCGAACCTGGCATCGGCGGCGCCCGTCCAGGCGGTTTCGGCCCAGGAAATCAAGCTCAGCGGCGCGGTCAACATCGAGGATGTTCTCAACCGGCTGCCGCAGGTCGTGCCTTACGCCCCGCAGGCAGATGACGAAGGCAACGGCACCGCACGCGTCAATCTGCGCAACATCGGCGGATCGGGCAATGCCGCGCTGATTCTGCTCGACGGTCAGCGCCTCGGCGGCCAGGTGGCGGCCGACGTCAACTCCATTCCCCCTGCCCTCATCCAGCGCGTCGACGTGCTGACCGGTGGCGCCGCCGCCGTCTATGGTCCCGACGCCCTGACCGGCGTGGTCAACTTCATCCTGAAGAAGGATTTCGAAGGGGTCCAGATCGACGCCAATTACGGCTTCTTCAACCATCTCAATCGCGACAACATCGTCACCCAGACGGCCCGGTCGCGTGGCTTCCCGACCCCGCTGGGCTGGACCAACGATGGCGGGCGCGCCACGATCAACGTGGCCGCCGGTAAGCGGCTGTTCGACGACCGCCTGTCGCTGTCGGGCTATTTCAGCTATCGGCATACCGACAATCTGCCGTACAATTCGCGTTCCTCGCAGGCCTGCCACCTGTTGCAGGCTGGCATTGACGGCGCGCTGAGCTGCGACACCTCAATCTATTCGCGCTATGGCTATATCTACAACCTGAACAATCGGGTTGCGCAGATCAATGCCAGCGATGGCAGCCGCACCTTCCGGCCGTATCGCAATACCCAGGACGCGACCACCGACCGTCAGAATCGCATGGACGACAGCTATCAGATGCTGCGCGCCAACGAGCGTTACAATGCCGGTGGCTTCCTGTCGTTCAAGGCGACCGACTGGGCTGAATTCTACGGCAGCTACATGTTCACCCGCAACACCAGCCAGGGGACGTACCTGCCCGCCACGATCGGCGAGCAGACCAATGGCGCGGGCGGCTATCAGCTGAACTGCAACAATCCGCTGATGTCGGCGCAGCAGGCGCAGGTGCTGTGCGGCGCGGCAGCCGGTACCTCGGCGACCGTGCCGATCGACTTCGGTTATCGGTTCCAGAACTATCCGACCCGCACGATCGATTATCAGCAGATCTACAACCGTGCGACCTTTGGCGTTCGCGGCGACTTCGGTGGCGCGTGGCATTACGATGTCGGCGGCGTATGGGCCAAGAGCCTGGTCAAGAGCGCGATCAACCGCAACTGGGCACCCTCGGGCGCCAACATCGCCAAGGCGCTGAACGTCGTCAGCGTCAACGGCGTGCCGACCTGCGTGTCCAAGGTCAACGGCACCGATCCGAATTGCGTGCCGCTCGACATCTTCCGCGGGGACTCGAGCGATCCGGCGGTCTATCAGTATATCTTCCAATATGCGCCCAACGGCCCGCGGCGTAACGTCGGCTATTTCTTCGACGTGCAGGCCAATATCAGTGGCGACCTGGGCCAGTATGGCATCCGTTCGCCATTGGCGACCGATGGCGCACAGGTGAGCTTCGGGGCGGAGTTGCGTCGCGACATCGCGAACAACTTCACTAGCGCCGACTATAACACGATTATCCAGGGTACGCCGAACCCGTCCTCCTTCTCGCGCGGTACGCAGACCGCCAAGGAACTGGCCGCCGAGCTTCAGCTTCCGCTGATCCAGGACAAGTCCTGGACCCACCTGCTGGGCTTCAGCGGCGGCTATCGCGCGTCCAACTATGACACCTCGTCGCGCCCCTTCTTCAGCACCTGGAAGCTGGAGGGAACCTGGGCGCCCGTTCGGGATATCCGGTTCCGCGTCGCGCGCAATTTCGCCTCGCGCGCACCTGGCGTCTTCGAAGCGACGCAGAACATCAACTTCAGCCGCAGCCTGAACTTCGTCGATATCTGCGGCGCGTCGACCGCTGCGGGCGGTGCCCCGCTCGCCAGCCTCGCGGCGTGTCAGCTGCAACCCGGGTTCAACCCCACCAGCTATGGCAGCACGTCCATCCGCTGCCCCGAAGCCGGTTGTATCTATCGCAACGGCGCGGTCGATCCGGCGCTGGGGCCGCAGACCGCGAACACGCTGACCTATGGTTTGGTGCTGACGCCGCGCTTCCTGCCACGCTTCAGCTTCTCGGTGGATCACTATGAGATCCGCTATACGAACCAGATCGTCGGGCTGGATCAGGACACCCTGGTCGCGAACTGCGTCAACTACGCCACCGATCCGACCGAGCTCAATAAGATCTCGTGTCAGCAGTTCGTCCGCAACGGCAACGGCACGCTGTATGGCAACATCAACAACCCGAATTCGGGCTATGTCAGCTCACTCGTCCTGAACGTGCCAAACCGCATCGGCACGACCGGTTATGACTTCCAGGCGCATTACGACCTGCCGGTCAGCACCGGCACCCTGGCCGCCGACTTCAACGGTGGCCTGGTGAACAGCGCCCGCTCGGTCTCGAACCAGTCGGGCAGCGTCGGCTATTTCGGCGACGGCGTCGGGAACCCCATTCCGAAGTGGCGCCACAATCTGCGCACGACGTTCACCGGACAGGATGGGCTCTTCCAGATCTCAGCGAACTGGCGCTTCATTTCAGGCACCCAGAGCGGCACGCTGCGCCGTACGACGCAGAACACCTTCGCACGCATCCCCGATTACAGCTATTTCGATCTGGCAGCGAACGTGAACATTGCCAAGCGGATGACGCTGGGGGTCATCATCAACAACGTGCTGGACAAGGATCCGCCGATCATTCCGGCGCGCGGCGGCAACAACACCTATTCGATCAACGGATGGCAGAACTCGCCCGTCAATTTCTATGACATTTACGGGCGCTACATCCAGTTCTCGGTCACGACCAAGTTCTGATGATCGATCCCGGGGTGTGAAACCCTGGTCGCAAGGAATGCTCCCCGATGGCGATGCCGTCGGGGAGCATTTTTATGGGCACCACCCGATCAGAAGGTTTCGGTCAGCCTGAGTCTTGCCGATCGCGGCTCCAGCGGGTGGAACTGGTAGCCTTCGACGCCATCGTCCGGCTCGCCCGGCAGGCGCGTGGCGTAGTAGTACGCCGATGCGTTGGCATGGGTGTTCAGCATGTTGAAGATGCTGAGCTGGACCGTCGTCCGCGCGCCGAGATGGTATCCGACATCGAGATTGGCCTCGGTATAGCCGGGGTCGTGCGGTTCGCGCGGACCGTCGACCAGGGGATAGGGACCGAGATTGCGGATCTGGAAGCCGCCGAACCAGGGCCCCAGATCCTTGACCAGCGCACCGAAGGACAGGGTCGAGCGCGGTGCGTTGGCGATGAAGCGCCCGGTCAGCCCGAATGGCTTCAAATCCCCGCGATACCGCGCCTTGGCGAAGGCGATGTCGGCATTCAGCTCCAGCCAGCGCGTCGGATGATATTGCGACGACAATTCGATCCCGACGCGGCGGCTCGGCGCGGAGGCGCTGTCCTGGCCGACATCGGCATTATACGCCAGTTCGGATTCGAAATCCTGCCGGAACAGCGCGAACTGCACCGCAAGCCGCCGGATCGCATTCGTCCGCAACCCGAATTCATAGCCGACCGCCCGCGCCAGCAGCGGCGTCCGTCCGGCCGAACCGGGGACCCCTTGCTGCGGCACGGTGCCGAAGACGCCGCGCACATCGTCGCTGTGGAAGCCGCGTCCGGCGCTGATATAGAATTCGGTGGTGTCAAAGGGGCGGATCGCAATGCTGCCCTTGGGCTGGAAGAGCATCTGATGCGCACGGCCCGAAAAGCGGGTTGTCCGGCTGGTGTCGGTGGCGCCGTAATATTCCTCGCGCAGGCCGATCGTGCTGCGCAGCCACGGCGTCCAGTCGGTGCTGTTCTCCACAAAGCCGCCGAGATCGAGCAACGTCACGTCGTCGGCATTGCAGATACCGCCCGCTGCGGGCACCTGCGTCGTCCCGTTGGGCCCCTCGACCGAGCAATAGGATAGCGGCACGCGATCCTTCGTGTGAAGCCGCGCGACATAGGCGCGGTCATAGCGCGCCTGCAGCCCGATCGTCGTCACGCTGGGTCGACCCAGAAATTCGTCGCTGCGGCGATAGGCGATCCGGCCGCCCGCCGTATCGCGGTTCTCATATTGCTTTTCCTGGTCGCCATTGACCGGATCGTCGAGATAATGGGTGAAGTCGTTCCACAGGATCATGTCCGACCGGATATAATAGGCACTAGCGTCGATCGCGGCGTCGCCGATCGGCTTGGCGAACCGGCCCGACAGGCTGAACCGATGCGACCGGCTGCCATCGCTCGGGTCGAGCGTGCCGTACGGGTCGATCAACCCTTGCCGGACCGCGCGCCGAGGCTGGTCGGTGGTCAGATTGCCCTTGCTCGCATAATAGAGCGCGGTCAGGCTGGTGCCGTCATTGGTCGTTCCCTGGCTATAGCGGGCAGCGAGATTGACCTTGTCGAAGTCGTCGGGATGCGTCCATGGGCCGTCGAGATGGCCATATTCGCCCGCGAGCAGCAGGCGGTGGTCGGGTGCCAGCGCGATCGTCGTCCCGCCGGAGACGCCATAATCGCCCAGCGTCCCGGCGCTGAGCGACAGCGTCGTCGGGATATGATCGACCAGCCGCATATGCGCCGAGCCGACCGCGCCGAAATCGCCCACCTCGGCGTGATACGGCCCCTTGGTGAAGTCGATCCCCGCGATCAGCATCGGCATGATGAAATTCTGATCGGCATAGCCCTGCCCATGGGTATTGGTCGGGCGATTGATCGGCATGCCATCGAGGAAGCTGGCGAAGTCGGTGCCATGATCGAGGTTGAAACCACGCAACAGATATTGCGATGCCTTGCCCTCGCCCGAATGCGCGGTCACCACCAGGCCGGGGACGGTTTCCAGCAACTGACCGGGCCGATAGATGGGCCGCAGCGCCACTTCGTCGGCCGTGATCCGCCCCTCGCTGGCGGTGGTCCCCTTGCCCAGCATGTCGAGGCGCGACGCGGTGACGACGATGTCGCCGGTGCTCGACCGGTCCGCCCCTTCGTCCTTCTTCACACGTGGCGAGGCGGCGGTGGGGTGCGCTGCGTCCGCCATGATATTGCCCCTGGCCATGGCTGCGACGCTTGCCGACAAGGCGAGCGCGCCGATCACCATCTTTGCCGAATATTTTACGACTGTCATTCCGCCCTCGTGATAAGTCCGGGGGCGCCCCTCCATTCAGCGGTAATGCGAGTCAATATCAGTATAATGACAGCCGATTCACACTTCGTGCAAACCACTCGCAGCGCTAGGAAATAATATTACATTGCCGATCGGGTCGTCACCAGCCTGCCCCGCCATGCGAAGGCGAGGAACTGGGAAAGCTGGTCCTTATTGAAATTATCGTCCGCCTCGACGATCATGGTCCGCCGACCATCCGGCAGCCTCGGTCCCCAGGCCATCCCCTCCAGATTGTCGATCTTCACGCCCCGATATTGCTGCGGCAGGTCGAGCAGCACCGTGCGGGTCATCGGAACGGCGGGGCAGGACGGCAGCGCCGGGCAGGACAGGACGTCGGTCGTGCGATCGGTGATGCCGGACACTATGATCCTGGCCCTCACGCCCGTCCGGGAGTCGAAAGGAACGACCCGTTCGATCGACAGGAAATGCCGGTCGTCGATCGCCAGAAGCTCGGAAACGCTATACTGGCCGTCGGGCACGTCATAGACATATTGGTGAAGCGGCCGGCCGCTCCTGGGGTCGAAGCTGGTCAGCCGGTGCCGCGTGGCCTGGCCGGGTCCGTCATCGACGGCAAGGTCTTCATAGGCGGGAACCTCGTTGACCGCATAGACCGTCCCCTGTGGCCCGACCGCCAGCCCTTCGATCACCCCATTGGATGCCGCGCCCCGGCTCCGGTTGTCGGCATAGAGATAGACGGGCGGCAGCGAGAAGCTGCGCAGGATGCGTCCCGTTGCATCGGCCTCATAGATGGCGGGCTGGACCCGCCGCGCGGGGTCGGCGTTCCACGTCCCCTCCGACGACCAGTAGATATGATGTCCACCGGCGTGGCGAATGGCCTCGGGATCGACCACCGGATGATCGGTGGGGAATGGCAGGCCCTGGGCATCGCGCAGCACCTGCTGCGCCTCTATCAGCACGCGCATCCGGTGATGGGCGGGATCGAGCGCGATCGCCAGCCGGTAATAGCGCGGCGGCCGCCCATCGCCCTTATCGTCCGAAATGGCGAGATAGTCGCCGCCCGGCAGCCGGTCGAGCCCCGACAATCCGCCGATCGGCAGGCCCTGAAAGCGGGTGCCATGGGGGATACTGGTCGCACCGATCAGCTCCAGTGTCGGGGTCCCGTCCTTTCCGGCCACGGATGCCGTGGCACCCAGCCCGATCGCCAATATCGCCCCGATATTCCGCATCACCTTGCGCATGATGACCTTTGCCTTCGTCTCGAAATCGAAGGCCGGGCGTGACGGTGTCTTTCCATCTTGCCCGGCCCCTCCTTGTCCCTTCGCGGCGGCAAGCGGCTCAGCCGCCGCCGCGATCCGCCGTCAGAACTCGAAATGCATGCTGGCGATCACCGTGCGCGGATTGCCGAAGTTGAAATAGCCGCCCCTGCTGGCCACCGTTCCCAGGTTCGAGAAATAGGCCTTGTCGAGAAGGTTGACGATGTTGAACTGGAGATAGGTCTTCTTCAGGCCGATCCACTCCATCCCGATCTGCGCGTCGAGATCGACCAGCGTATAGCCCGCCACCTTCACGTCGTTGACATCGGTCACGAAGCGGTCGCCGACATGCTTGGCGGACAGACCGACCACGCCGAAGGGCAGATTGACCTGCGCGCGGCCGCCATATTGCCAGTTCGGCGTATCGACCAGTGACTTGCCCTTGGTCGCGATCGCCACCTGCCCCGTGGCGGCGTTGATGACATCGTCCTTCAGCTTGGCCGTCATGTAGGAGGCAAAGCCATAGAGGGACAGCCAGCGCGCCGGACTGACCGACAGCGAGGCATCGATACCCTTGCTGTCGACCCCGCCGACATTGCGGCTGGCGCTGATCGTGCCGCCGCCCTCGACCGGCGTGGTCACGTTGACGATGCGGTTGTCGTAGCGGATGTACCAGCCGCCCAGCTGGGCCTGGGCGATGCCCATCGTATAGCGAAGGCCCAGATCGTAGGAATCGGTGCGTTCGGGCTTCACCTCGTCTCCGCCCAGCCGGATGACCTTGTCGTCATAGGCATAGACATCGGTGCTGGGTGCCGAAAAGCCCTTGGTGTAGCTGGTGAACAGGCTGACCGCCGGCGTCATCTGCCAGGTCAGACCGATATTGGGCAGCAGTGCGCGATATTCCTTGATCCGCCCCGTATAGGGCGGCGCGAAACCTTTGGTGCGGCTGTCCGCCTGGACCTGCGCCTGCGTCTGCGAGGTGCAATAGGCTTCGCTGCCGCTGCCCGGAATGGTGTAGCAGGCATTGTTCATGTTGCGCCGGAACAGCGCCGCGCGAAGGCCGAGGGTGAAGGACAGCGAGTCGTCGAACGGCTTGCCGCGATATTCGCCCGACAGCTGATGCAGTATCGAATAGGTCAGGCGGTTGCGCTTGTTGAGCACATGGCCCGCCGCATCCAGCATGGCATGGGGATTGCTCGCATCGCTGGTGCCGAACGGCAGCCACGGCGTACCGTCCGCGCGCAGATAGCTTGCCTCGCCCGTCTGCGTCGTCCGCGCCCGATCCCAGGTATAGGCCAGGCGCAACAGATTGCTCGGATCGATATCGTAGCGAAGCCCGGCAATCGCGATCAGGCGATGGGTCTGGGTGTTCGACGGATAATAGGCGCGGACATAGTCGAGCATGTCGCCATCGCCATTCAGGTCGCGCCCCGAGGCGACACCGCCGCCTACGCGGCCATATTGGTTGCCATTGGCCCCCTTCTGCCCGGCATTGGCGTCGCTCTCGGCGAACACGGTCGAGCCGCCGCCATTGGCACGGGTAAAGGCATAGCCGCCATCCATCGAGAAGGTCAGCCGATCGGACAGGGTGAGCAGGCTGTTGAAGCGGAGGTTGCCCGTATCGACGGGGTTCAGACCCGTCTGACGGGTATTGGTGCAGCTCGAACGGTCGTCCTGCACCGTGCCCTTCGCGGCCTGCATCTGGGACGGCAGCGCGCAGGTGGTGCTGTTCAGATAGCTGTTGCTCTGGTCGGCGAACAGCTTGTCGAACTGCGCCCGCGTCGGATCGACGCGAACCGGGCCGTTCGCCGACGATGCATAGGGATTGCCCAGCACGTTGTTGAGGTTGGCGAGCGACGGCGTGCCATATCCGAAATTGCGATGCTGGTAGAAGAAGCCCGCCAGCGACACGAAATCGTTGCCGCCCAACGGCTGGTAGATCCGGGCGTTATACTGGGCCTTGCGCACCTTGGAATAGCGGTAGAGGTCATAGCTCTGGCTGCTGGCGGAGAACCAGGCACGGGTGCCGCTGGCGGTCAGGTCGCCGGTGTTGAGCAGCCCGAAGACGCGGTTCATGTTGCCGCCGCCATGCGAATAGACCGCCGTCGCGCTCAGCGTCTCGGTCGGGAGGATGGTGCGATAATTGACCGTACCGCCCGCCGCGCTGGCGGTCGGCGAGTCGACGTCGGTCGACCCGAAATTGACGTTGACCGATTGCACCAGTTCGGGATCGATCTGCTGGCTGGAATAGATCGCATAATTGCCCGCGTCGTTCAGCGGCAGGCCATCGAAGGTGAAGGCGATGCGGCTGGCATCGAAGCCGCGGATGCGAATGCCGCCGCCATTGCCGCCATAGGGATCGCCCGCATTGTAGTTGACGCCGGGCACGAGGTTGATCGCATTGAAGATCGACTGACCGGGGACGGTATGCTCGATATAGTCCTGCGTGACGATCGCGCGCGCCTTGGGCGAATTGGGCAGGTCCATCACCACCGGCTTGCGAGCGCGTTCGCCCACCACGACGACATCCTGCTCCGCCTTGTCTTCGGCGGCGATCGTGCCCGCCGTCTGGGCAAACACCATTTGCGGAAGCATGGCGCACAGGCACACGCCACCGATACCAGCAAGGCCGGTCCAGTTCTTGATCACATATTCCTCCACGGGAGATTTGGAAGAAGGCCGCCCTATGACCGAGGTTTTTCATTAGTGTGACAATGTTCATGTGTAATGATGATAAATGCAGTAGCGGCGCGGCGGGGCCCAGCCGCTTGATCTGTCGGCCAAAGCGCGACTAGGGCATGCGCCATGACCATTTCCCGCCGCGCGCTGCGCCGCTTCGCCATCGCGATCGCCCTTCCCGCCCTGACGGTGCCATTCTCCGCAGGCGCGACCGCGCAGGGCGTGAAGACGCGGCCTTCTTCGCCCCCGGCGACGGCAAATGGCGGCATCATCCCCCTTCCGCTGAATCCCATCGTACCGCCCGCCCAGCGTGCCTGCACCTCGCGGACGCCGTCCGGGCTGGGCTATACGGTCTTGCGTCCTGGCACGGGTGCGATGCCCGGTGCGGACGCGACCGCGCTGGTCAACTATGTCGGCTATCTGGCCGCGACGGGCGTGGTGTTCGACCAGGCGATGCAGTCGGTCATGCCGGTGGGCGAGGTCATCCCCGGCTTCTCGCAAGGACTGCAAATGGTCGGTCGGGGCGGCATCCTGCGCCTCTGCATTCCGGCCGCCCTGGGTTACGGCGCGCAGGCCTCCGGCCCTATTCCGGCCAATGCGGATCTGGTCTTCCAGGTCGAAATGCTGGACTTCAAGACCGCCGCCGAGATCGCCGAACTCCGCCGTGCTGCGGCGGCTCCCGAGAAGCCTGCGACGCCCCAACCCTGAGCGCGACATATCGAGGAGCCTGCGCGCTCCCGGCAGCCAATGTCATCATATGCGATTGACTCGCATTAGCTAATTTGGCAACGGCCCCGGATGGCCAGATACGGCACCGATGGTTCCGGGCCAAGGCTGGCGGGAGCGACGGGCATGCGAAGGATCGAGCGACTGTCGTCTGTGGCGCGGTCTGCCTTGTCCGTCGCTGCGGCAGAATATGCCGCCTTCGGGCTGGCGGCATGGCCCGCGCCATGACAGTCCTGCCGCCACTGGCCACGCTGTTCGCCGACCAGCGGCGACGGCTGATCGCAGAGGCCTCGCGTGTGACAGGCGACCCCGATTCCGCAGAGGATGTCGTGCAAGAGGCATGGCTGAAACTGGCGCAGCGGGGTCCGGAGCGGCCGGTCGGCGAACCGATGGGGTATATCCGACGCGTGGTCCGCAATCTGGCGATCGATGCCTATCGTCAGCGGCGACGGCAGGAACGGATCATGCCGCCGGATCTCGACGGCGAAAGCGACCGGGTAGCGGCTGCGGCGGCCGATGCGGAGCAGGCCGCGATCGCCGCCCAGCAACTCGCCATCGTCGCCGCCGAACTGCGCCGGATGACCCCGCCCATGCGCCGGGCGGTGGAGATGCATCGCCTGTCGGGGGCACCGTTGCGCGAGATCGCCGCAGAACTGGGCGTGTCGATCACGACGGCCCATTCGCTGGTCATAGAGGGCGTGGCGCGCTGTCGCCGCGCGCTTCACCCAGCGACGAATTAGTCTGCCGGGGCGAAAAAATCGCGGCCCCGTTCGTCCTCGGAGAGAAGGAAGAGGCTGAAGCCATTGTGAGCAAGGACGAGGGCGAGACATGTCACCAGCGCGAGGCGCTGGAATGGATGATCAGGTTGCAGGAGCAACCGGATGATGCCGCCTTGCACGGCCGGTTTCGGCTCTGGCGCGAGACACCGGCGCATGATGCGGCGTGGAGCCAACTCGACCATGTCAGCGCCCTGATCCGGCAGCTTCCATCATCGGACGGCGTGGCGAGGCTTCCCGCCGTATCCGATCGGCGATGGCGACGCGCAGGCCGGACCGTCCTGGTCCCGTTCGCGCTGGCCGCCAGCTTTACCGCCCTTTTTATCGGCCGCGACCTTTTGCCGATCACGCCAGCGGCGACGACGACGCGGACCGGCGAGGTCCGGACGATGACGCTCGCCGACGGCAGCCGCGTCACCCTGGCGCCGCGCAGCGCCATGACGTTCGACGGCGCCCGCCATGCACGCCTGTTGCGCGGAAGCGCCTATTTTCAGGTTCGCCATGATGACGACCATCCGTTCCGGGTCGTCGCGGGCGATGCGGTCGCCACGGATCTGGGAACCGCCTTCGAGGTCGCCATGGAAGACGCCACGACGCATATCGCCGTTCGCGAGGGAGCCGTCGGCGTATCCTGTGCCGGGGGCTGGAAGGATCCCCTCCCCTTGCGGCCCGGCCAGACCGAAGACCTCGACTGCGCATCGGGCGCCCGGCACCGGGGCGAGACGCCGCCCTCCCGTGTCGCCGCCTGGGCGACGGGAAGGCTCGTCATGATCGATCGCCCCTTGGCAGCGGCGATCGCGGCGTTGCGGCCATGGCATCAGGGATGGCTGATCGCCCGCGGCCCCGGCATGGCGCGCCATGTGACCGGCGTTTACGATCTGCGCCATTCCGACCGCGCCCTCGCCGCGATGCGCCAGGCTCACGGCCTGTCCATCACCCGGATCACGCCGTGGATCACCATCGTCCACGCCGATTGAACGGCGAACCCCAAAAAAATTTTGAAACCGCCCGAAAATCCGAGCCGCCCAAACGTCCAACTCATGAATGCGAACAATACGCATTAGCATTTACGGCGTGTGACAATGGGGGACTATGTGAAGAGCGGACGGATCGGTTTTCGATGGAAGCGGCTGGGCATCGGCTTGATGCTGACGGCCTCGACGATGGGGGTCATGGCTGCACCGCTGGCGGCTCAGGGGCGGCCGGACGAAATCAGCCTTGCCATCCCCGCACAACCGCTGGCCGACGCGCTGGCCCTGTTCGCCCAGCAGGCACAGGTGCAGTTGAGCGTCGATGCGGGCCTGCTCGCCGGGCTGCGGTCACGCGGGGCGTCGGGCCGCATGGACCGCGCCCGGGCGCTGGACCATCTGCTCGCCGGGACCGAACTCGACTGGCAGCTGTCGAACGGGGTGCTGACGCTCCGGCGTCGCCCGGCGCGGGCTTCAGGCGGCACGCAGGCCCCGGTGATCACCGACGCCCTGCGCGTCGAGGGAGACGATGCCCCCCGCAATGTCGCGGCAACGCGCGCCGAGCGGGGCCATGACGCGGTCTTCGACGCCGATTTCTCCAGCGGTTACAAGGACCGGGCGGAGATCGAACGCTATAAGGGCGTCACCACCTCCGACCTGCTGAGCGGCATGGTCAATGTCTTGAGCGGCGATGCGCGCAACAGCGGCGCGCTCGACCCCAGCATTCGCGGTATCCAGGGGCCCGGCCGCGTGCCCGTCGTGATCGATGGGACCGAACAGGCGCTGACTGTCTGGCGTGGCTATAACGGCGCGAGCAACCGGGCCTATGTCGATCCCAGCCTGATCTCCGGGCTTCAGGTGCTGCGCGGGCCGACCGATCGGGGCAATATCCGAAGCTCGACCGGCGGTACGGTCGTCATCAACACGCTGGACGCGGACGACGTGCTGCGTCCGGGCCGGACCTTCGGCCTCGACGTGCGGCTAGAGGGCGGCAACAACGCGACCGACCCGCGCCTGCCGACGCTGCTGACCGGGCGCGACTATCGCACCGTGCCCGGCTTCCCGCAAAACTCGCCCAGCTTCGCGCTGCGCGACCCCTCGCTGCTGATCGTGCCGCGCACCCGCGATGACAATCGCTTCTTCTCGCTGGGGGACCGCGCCGTGCGGGTTGCGGCGGCGTTGCGGATCGAGGGGCTCGACCTGTTCGGGGCCTATGCCTATCGCGAGCGGGGCAACTACTTCTCCGGGACGAGCGATCCGGATTATTACCGGCAGACGCAACTCCCCTCCAGCAATCTCAATCGAATCCGCCGCATGGCGCTGGGCTTCGCGCCGGGCGATGAGGTGCCCAACACCTCCAGCGATCTGGAGTCCGTGCTGCTCAAGGCGACCTGGCACATCGCCGACGACCAGTATCTGCTGGTCAGCCTGCGCGACAGCGTGACGCGATATGGCGAGATCATGCCGTCGCGCATCCTGATCGATACCGGCAATGCGCAATGGCCGCTCAGCAAGGTGCATGCCCGCGCCTATAATGCCGAATATAAGTGGCAGCCGGAGAGCCGCTGGATCGACCTGAAGGCCAATCTCTGGGCCACCGACACGACCAGCGACACCTATAATTCCGGCGGCATGCCCAATTTCGCGACCTTCGCCCGGCCGATCCTGGTCGACAATGCCCGCGCCAATGCGATCAACAACCGCTATGGCGTGAACGCCGCCAACACGGTCCGGTTGGGGTCGACCTTCGACCTGACGCTGAGCGGCAATTGGCAGCATGAGAAACTGGCGTCGCGCGACGTCTATGATCCGGCGCGCTTCCAGGGATGGCGGCAATTCCCGCGCGCGGGCCGACGCGAGGAGTTCCTGGTCCGGCTGGACGGCGAATGGCGGCCCGCCAGCTTCCTGAAGCTGAACGCAGGCGTCAGCTATGCCGGTTATTGGGCGGTGGACGATTTCGCGCGCAGCCAGATCGCCAAGGGCAATGCCAACCTGAATTCCACCGTCTATCGCGGCTATAATTCGTTCTTCAACGTAAAGGGCACCGGCGCCGATTTCGCCAAGCGCTACTGGCGCAGCCTGTTGACCGATGTCGATCCCAAGGAGGTCGACGCGCTGATCGCCGAGCTGCTGCCCGAATATCTCGCCAATCCCTATGAGGTCGCGTTCGAGGAACAAGGGCCGACCTGGAGCCCAGATGCCCAGGGACGCTATGCCCGGAACGGCAATCCCTGTCTCAACGGTGCGATCAACCAGATCGCGGGCAATGACGGGACGTGCCGTCTCCAGACCATCGTCGCCACGGTGCCGATCACCGCGCCGCGCCGTTCGGCGCGCCGCTGGGCGCCCAGCCTGTCGGCCACCGTCTATGCCGACGAACAGACCCGCGCCTATGCCCGCTATATCGAGACGTGGCGCTTCCCCAGCATGTTCGAGAGCACGCTGGGCTTCTCCGCCTCGTTTAACCCGCTGGCACCGCTCCAGCCCGAACACGCCAGGCTGTACGAGATCGGCCTGGTGCGCGACCTGCGCCGCCTGTTCCATCTGAATGGCGAGGATCAGCGCGCCGACGTCAAGCTGACCTTCTATCGCAACCATATCTCCAACGTGGTCGAACGGTCCACCAACCTCCAGTTCAGCAACATCCAGGAACAGACGATCGCGGGGATCGAGGCCGAAGCGCGGATTGATACCGGCGGCTTCTATACGCAGCTGGGCGCGGTCTTCATGACCACCAACCAGGTGTGCGACGAAAGCGCCGCCGCGCTTGCCGACAAGAAGAATGGCAGCGTCCCCAACTGCGTCAAATATGGCTTTCCCGACGGTTTCCTGCTGACCCAGGCGACGCCCGAGCAGACGGTGAACTGGACGATGGGCGGCCGCTTCTTCGACAAGCGGCTCGAGCTTGGCGGGCGGCTGACCTATTACAGCCGCTACAACAATCCCTTCTTCGAAAAGATCGCGAACCTGCCGCGCGCGCAGCAGATCGACGTCTATTCGCTCAACGTGCCGTTCAGCTGGGGCGCGATCATCACCGCCGACGCCTATGTCCGCTACAATCTGAACAACCGTTTCTCGGCCGAGCTGGTCGGGACCAACCTCAACGATCGTTATTATGCCGACCCGCTGACCCGTTCGCTGATGCCCGCACCGGGGCGCACCGTCCGGTTGAGCCTGACGGGCCGCTTCTGACGATCCCGCCATTCGACCCCGCCGCCCTCGTCCTTCCTGAAAGCCGGACGAGCGGCGGGGCCGGATCGATGCGCCCGAAGCGATCGGGCGCACACAACCGCAGGAGCAATAGCATGACCTCCATCCAGATGAAGACCATCCTTCTCGCCGGCCTCGCCACCGTCCTGGCCAGCGGCGCGGCGCAGGCGCAGTTCGCCGGGGGATCGAGCGACACCAGCAAGGTGACCGTGGGCGAAAGCGACGTGAATGGCGGCCCGCATGTCGCCGGCCGGGCGGGCATCGGCGTGCCGGGGACCAATGGACGTCGCGTCGATTTCCAGGGGCTGAGCCTCTATGCGGCCCCCGATCTCAACGGCGTGCGCCATCTCAACATGGCGAGCAGCGATACCGCCGATCATAGCAGCTATGGCGATTTCCGCTTTGCCCGTGTCGGCTCGGCGGACCTGTGGTTCGGCGAATGGTCGCAGACGGGCAATGCCTCGGCGGGGGATCACACCGTCTATTATGTCGGCAACACCAGCGGCACGACCGTCCCGACCAGCGGCACCGCGACCTACACGGTCAAGGGGATCGGCGACTATGGCAACAAGGGCGCGCTGACCGGCACCCTGACCGCCAATTTCGGCTCGGGCACGTCGGGTACGCTGCGTGGCAGCCTGTCCAACGCGTCGACCGGCGCGGGGGTCGATATCGGCACGGCGCGGATCATCGGGGCCAGCTTCTCGGGCAACGGGGGCGTGGCGACCCACTCGGGCACAACGGTTGCGTCGGGCGGCGCGGTGAGCGGTCGCTTCTTCGGCGCCGATGCGGCGGCACTGGCCGGGACCGTCAAGTTCGACGGCGCGCGCCAGCATGACACCGCCTTCGGCGGCACGAAGAACTGACGCAAGGGTCGGGGTTCCTGTCTCTCCCTTGCGGGAGCCCCGGCTTCGCCGAGCTCTTATGCGCCATATCCTCCTTCTCGGGTTCCTTTCGCTGTCGGCGTTCCTGTCGTCGGGCACCGTCCATGCCCAGACCGCGCGCAGCGAAGACGATCGCCTTCGCCTCGACCCCGGCATCGACCGCCGCCCCACCGCCCGCGAACGCGCGGCCATCGAGGCGAGCGATCGGCCGACCAGCATCACCATCGATGGTCAGACCTACAGCGTCGCCAACAATCCCGACGATCTGGGCCGCGCGCTATACCTGTCGGTCGCGCGCAGGCAATGGTCCGATGTCCGCCGTTTCCTGCCCGCCTATCTGGCGCTCGCCAATCCCGATCCGATGCTCGTCGCCTGGGCGCGGGGCGGACTGGCGCGCAGCGAGGGGCGGCTGGGCGAGGCCGAACGGGCCTATCGCGCGCTGCTGGCCATCCAGCCCGACTTCCTGCCCGGTCGGCTGGAACTCGGTCGCGTCCTGTTCGAGAACCGCAAGGACCGCGAAGCCCGCACGCTGTTCCGCGACATTCGGGCCGATCTCGCCGATCAGGGCGAGCGCGCCGCCGGGGTCCGCCGCTCGGTCGACACCTTTCTCTCGGTGCTGGACCGCCGACGCGGCTGGCAGGGGATGATCGCGATGGGGCCGGGTTACAGCAGCAACCTGAACCAGACCTCGGCCAGCCAGACCTGCCTGCTGATCGGCCAGGACGGCCGCTGCCTGATCGACCGGACCCTGCCACCGGCCATCGCCTCGGTCGGCGTCAATGTCGAGGGCAATGCCAGCCGCCGGATACCGCTTGGCGGACATGGTGGGCTGCTCGCCCGCGCCTTTCTCTATGGCGACATCTGGCCGGGCCATGGCACCTATGACCAAGCGATGCTGAGCGCGCAGATCGGCTATGATCATCAGACCGCGCGATATAGCCTGACCCTGTCGCCGACCTTCGACCTTGCAGGGTTCGGCCATCGCCTGCTCTACGCCGCGCCGGGCCTTCGCGCCGAGGCGATGGTCAGCCCGTCGCCAAGCACCGCGATCCGTGTCGAGCTGGCGCGGCGGCAGTTCGATTACCACGGTGGCCATGACGATCTGGACGGCGCCTTGACCGAAGCCAATGCCACCTTCTGGCTATCGCTTCGCGGCGGATGGACGCTGTTCGGCGGGGTGGAGGGCGGCGACAAGCAGGCCGCCGCCCGCGCCAATGCCTATCGCCATGTCGGTGCGCGGATGGGCATGGCGCACGGCTTTTCGGATTGGGCGGACCTGACGCTGATCGGCTCCGTCCGCCAGCGGGATCATCGGGGCTATAGCGATCTGCTGGGCGCGGTGCGTCATGACCGCGAGACGAACCTGACCGCCGTGCTGCGCCTGCCCAGGCTGCGCCTCGCCGGGCTGACCCCGAATATCCTCCTTCAGCACAACCGGGTGACGAGCAATGTCGACTGGCTCTATTCCTTCCGCCGCACCGCTGCGAGCATCAGGCTGGAACATGGCTTTTAGCGGCGGACGAGACCGAAGCGGCTACCGCCAGCCCGTCCAGGCGCGGGCATTCGGCACGGCGGCGCTCTTGGTCAGCATGACGGTCGGCGCGCTGCTGTTCAGCATTCGGTGGATCGCACCGCCAATCCCCTCGGTCGATGCCGGAGAGACGGCGGTGTTCCTCGCCCAGTCCATTCCACTCACGCCGGTCGTGGAGCCCAGCACCTCCCCCTCCCCGCCCCGGTTGCCGTCAAAGGCCACGCCACCGCCCGCGACGACCGATACAAGCGCGCCGACGCCGGCCGCCCCGATCTCCCCTGTCCCGATCTCTCCTGTCCACGCCATGCCCGCCTCGCCGCCTGCCCCCGCTTTCCAGCCTCAGGCAACGGGGATGGCGGCCCCGGTCGCAGGCCCCGCCATGCCCCCGGCATCCGCCCCGGCCACGCCCGCCAGCCCGACGTCATCGGCCAGCGCCGCCGCCGACTGGCGCGCCAGGCTGCTCGGCCATCTCAAGCGCTACCGACACTATCCCCGTCAGGCCGAGGCGGCGCGGCAGCAGGGCGTGGCTCGCATCGCGATCACGCTGCGCCGTTCCGGCGAGGTGACGGCGGTCGAGCTGATCCACGGCAGCGGCTTTCCGCTGCTCGATCAGGAAGCGTGCGCAACGGCCCGCCGCGCCTCCCCCGTGCCGCCCGTCGAGGATGGCATTCCCGGCGATCCCGTGACCGTCGAAGTCCCGATCGATTTCGCGCTTCGGCGCTGAGCCTCCCCGCCGTTTCTGCCGGTCGACGGAGGATCCGGGGCCGCCGCGATCGTCATAACCTGTCTCATGGAACCGGATAGCTCGCCTAGCTGACCGGCAATATATGCTTTTCTCGCAACTCCCATCGATTTGATAGGCTTTGACCCGTGGCGCCGAGTGGCGCCCGGTGAGGAGCCGTCCATGACCTCGAACCGCTGTCACGATCCGCCTGTGCTGCGGGCCAGTCGCGCCCGCTTCTAACCTCTGAACCATGATCGGGACCGGCAAGGGTTCGACGCCATCCGTGCGTCGGCGGCCGATGGCCCGCGCCTTGGTCCCATTGCCAGAACCATAAGAAAGCCAATCCATGAAAAGGGGATTTTCGGCGGCGATGACGCTCGTGTTGGAGCGCCGCTGCCTGTTGCTGGCCGCCACGGCTTTGATGCCGTCCAGTGCCGAAGCGCAAGTCGTTCTCGCCAGCCATGCCGTGCCCGCGAGCGGCGCCACCGAGAATGCCGAGCCCGAAGCCGCGCCTGATGGATCCGGCGACGTCGTCGTCACCGCCCGGCGGCGCGAGGAGCGGGCCCAGGACGTGCCGATCGCGCTCAGCGTCGTCGGTGCCGAGCAGCTCGGCCTGCGCGGCGATTACCGGCTCGACCAGGTGCAGCAACTGGTGCCGTCGCTTCAGGTCTTCAGCTTCAACCCGCGCAATACCAACATCAATATACGCGGGCTGGGCTCCAACGTCGCGCTGACCAATGACGGTCTGGAGAATGGCGTCGGCGTCTATATCGACAATGTCTATTACGGACGCGTCGGGCAGAGCCAGTTCGATCTCGTCGATCTCGACCGGGTCGAGGTGCTGCGCGGGCCGCAGGGCACGCTGTTCGGCAAGAACACCACCGCCGGCGCGATCAACATTTCCAGCCGCCTGCCGCAATTCCAATGGCATGCCGATGGCCAGGCCGATATCGGCAATTACGACTATCGACAGTTGCGCGGCTCGGTCACCGGCCCGCTGATCGACGGCCTGGCCGCCTTTCGTCTGAGCGCCGCCTATACCACGCGCGACGGTTTCCTCTACGACACGACCACCCGCCGCCGCGTCCATGATTATGAGAATGCGACGGTGCGCGGCCAGTTGCTGCTGACCCCGGCCCCGGCGCTGACCATCCGCATCATCGGCGACTGGGGGCAGCAGGACCAGTCCTGCTGCATCAACCTGCCGGTGCGGACCTTCGCGACCTATGACAATGGCAGGGCGATCGCGAACAGCTTCGAACAGCGGCTGGCGCGCTTTCCCAACTATACGCCGCTGCCGCTTGATCCCTTTGCCAGGCGGACCGATGCCAATTCGCCGTTCCAGGCCAATATGGACACCTGGGGCGTGTCGGGACAGGTCGATTACGATCTGGGCGGCGCCGCGCTGACGTCGATCACCGCGGCCCGGCAATGGAACTGGTTTCCGCGCAACGATGGCGACCTGACCGCGCTGTCGATCAACACGCAGGGGCATATCCTCAACTTCCAGCGCCAGTTCAGCCAGGAATTGCGGCTCGCCTCGACCGGTTCGCGCGCGGTCGACTGGGTGCTGGGCGTCTATTATTTCCAGCAGGTGGTGCGCGGCTATGGCCGCACCGAATTCGGGTCGGATGCCGCACTCGCCCTCTTCCCGACCGACGATCAGAGGGTGGCGAGCATCGCCACCAACGGCCTGCTGTCCGCCTACCGGTCCGATCCGCATACGAAGAGCGGCGCGGTCTTCGGCCAGGCGACCTGGCACATCACGCCCGCGCTGAGCCTGACCGGCGGCCTTCGCTACACCCATGAGGAGAAATGGGGCAGCTATGCCAATGATCGCCTCTTCGCGCAGCCGACCACCGGGCTGACCGCAGCGCAGGTCGCGCGCGTCGCCGCGATCCGCAACGCGCTGGTTCCGAACCAGGCCTTTTCGGTCGACACCGACGACGACAGCGTCTCCGGACTGGCGACGCTGGGCTGGAAGCCGGGCGAGGACGTGCTGGTCTATGCCACCTATTCGCGCGGGGCGAAGTCGCCGGGGCTGAACCTCACCAATCTGCCCAGCGGCGTCGATCCCATCGTCAGGACCGAGACGGTCGACAATTTCGAGCTCGGGCTGAAGTCCCAGTTTCTCGACCGGCGCGTGACGCTGAACCTCGCCGCCTATCAGACCAATGTCACCGATTATCAGACGACGATCGTCCAGCAGGTGATCGGCACCAACACCTATATCAACTATATCGCCAATATCCCCAAGGTCCGCTCGCGCGGGTTCGAGGGCGATCTGGCGGTGCGCCCGGCCGACTGGCTGAGCCTGACCGGCTCGATCGCCTATACCGACGCCACCTATCGCGACTATCCCAACGGCCCGACCCCGGTGGAGGCGCTCAACCCGACCGCCGCCAGTCCCGGCGGCTCGCCCGCGCGCGACTTCACCGGCCAGCGGCTGGCGGGCGTGCCCAAATGGGCGGCCTCGGTCGGCGGCGATGTCACCCGTCCGATCGGCGGGGGTGCGGAGGCCTATCTGCACGGCGACTGGTCGTATCGCTCCTCCTATTACACCGTCGCCAGCAACAGCCGATACGGGTTGGTCCCCGGCTATGGCTTGGTCAATGCGCGCGCCGGGGTCCGGCTGGGCGAAGACGGCCGCTACGACCTGTCGGTCTGGGCGCGCAACCTGTTCGACAAAGACTATTTCCAGACCTTGAACGTCATCAATTACGGGCTCGTCTCCGCCATTCTGGGCGATCCGGGCACCTATGGCGCGACGCTCAAGGTCCGTTTCTGACGGAGACGGCGATGGCCAGCATTCCCCTGCCCGCAATCGAACGCGATCACCCCGCGCCCCGACCGGCGCCACCCCTTGCAGCACCGGGCCAGCGTTACGGTGCGGCACGGCTGAGCGCCTTCGGATCGCTAGAGGTTCCCGCCTGGGGTGCGGAGTTGGCAATCGCCCTCTTCGTCCCGCAAATCTATGCCAGCCACTACGGCATTCCCTTGGCCGCGCTCGGGATCATCCTGTTCCTGGTCCGCCTTTGGAGCGTCGTCACCGATCCGATCGTCGGTGCCCTGAGCGACCGCAGCCGCACCCGTTTCGGTCGCCGCAAACCCTGGATCGCGGGCGGCGGGCTCCTGTTCGGGCTGGCGTCCATCGCCCTCTTCTTCCCGCCGACGGCTCCCGGGCCACTCTATCTGGCGGCGACGCTGTTCGTGTACACCATCGGATGGACCATGATCGAGGTGCCGTCCTGGGCCTGGGCAGGCGAGGTGTCGGGCGACTATCACGAGCGCACCCGCATCATGACCTATCAACAGGTGCTGCGGTCGATCGGCCTGTTGCTGATCCTGGTCCTGCCGACGCTGATGGATCGAGGAAGCGCGGCTGCGCCGAACGCGAAGCTCCATGTATCGGGCGCCTTCGTCCTGGCGACGCTGTTGCCCACGCTCCTCCTGACCCTGTCCGCGCTGCCTGAGCCCACGCTGCCAAGCCAGTCGCATCACCGCATCGGATTCTGGCGGACGGCCACGATCGTCTTTCGCGACCGGCTGCTCCTGCGCGTGCTCGCCTCCGACCTGGCGGTGACCGCGGGCCAGTCGATCCGCGCCGGGCTGATCGCCTTCTTCTGCATCAGCTATATGGGCCTCGCGCAATGGGCGAGCGGCCTGTACCTGCTGCAATTCGTCTTCGGCGTCGTCGCCGGGCCGCTCTGGCTGGCGATCGGGCGGCGGCTGGGCAAGCGCGAAACGGCGATCACGGGCGAGCTGGTGCAGGCGGCGATCAATATCGGCCTGCTCGCGGTCTTTCCCGACACGCTGTGGCTGCTGGTCGCGCTGGCGGTGGCGCAGGGGCTGACCCAGGCCTCGGGCAACCTGATGCTGCGCGCGATGGTCGCGGACGTCGCCGATGCCCATGAACTGGCGACGGGGCACAACCGCACCGGCCTGTTCTTCTCCGTTTTCAGCCTGGCGTCCAAGGCGGGTCCCGCGATCGGCATCGGCCTCGCGCTCCCGCTCCTCGCCTGGGTGGGTTTCCGGCCCGGAGGGCATAGCGCGCCCGCCGCGCTGGAGGCCCTGAAATACGTCTTCGCGCTCGGCCCCGCCGCCGCGCACATCATCTCGGCTGCGCTGATCTGGCACTTCCCGCTCGACCAGACCCGCCACGCCGCGATCCGCCGCGCGCTCGACACCCGCGCGGCCTCCGTTCCCGTCGAAGCCTGAAGGAGTGTGTGACATGACCGTGATCCAACACCAGTTCGATAACGCCGCCGACGCGCAGAGCCCGCTCGACATCGTGCCCGTGGCCGGGCGGATCGGCGCGGAGATCCGGGGCGTCGCCCTGTCGGGCGACCTGGACGACCTGACCGTCGATGCGATCAAGCGGGCGCTCGGCCGCCACAAGGTGATCTTCTTCCGCGGCCAGACCCAGCTGGACGACGAAGCGCACGAGGCCTTTGCCGCCCGGCTCGGCGAGCCGCTGGCGCATCCGACCGTCCCGGTGGCGGAAGGATCGCGCTTCCTGCTCGAACTCAACTCGCGCGAGGGCGAAGCGGCGTCGCAATGGCATACCGACATCACCTTCCTGCCCGCCTTCCCCGCCGCGTCGATCCTGCGCGCGCTGGTGATCCCACCGGCGGGCGGCGACACGCTCTGGGCCAATGCCGTCGCCGCCTATGAGGGGCTGTCCGCCCCGCTCAAGGCCCTGGTCCACGACCTGCGCGCGATTCACACCAATGCCTATGACTATGCCACCGCCAGCCCCGAGGCATCGTCGGAGGCGATCCGCCGCCACCGCGAGATATTCGCCTCCACCGTCTATGAGACCGAGCATCCGGTGGTGCACGTCCACCCGGTGACCGGCGAGAAGGCGCTTCTGCTGGGCAATTTCGTCAAGAGCTTCGTCGGGCTGAGCCGTGACGATTCCAACCGTGTGTTCCAGATCCTTCAGGATCAGATCACCAAACCGGAAAACACCGTCCGATGGCGCTGGCAGCCGGGCGATGTGGCGATCTGGGACAATCGTGCGACCCAGCACCGCGCGATCGCGGACTTCGGCAGGCAGAAGCGCCACCTGCGCCGCGCGACGATCGCCGGATCGGTGCCGGTCGCGGTCGATGGCGGCTCCAGCCGCGCGCTGAAGCCCGAGCGACTGCTCGAAGCCGCCGAGTGATCCCTTCCGCCGGCATCCCCGCAACACGGGATGCCGGCGGCTCCTTGCCCGACGTTACCGACGGCATGGCCGCGCGCGCCAGGACGCGCTGCATGACCGATTTTTCATGATATATTGTCTCCGCGACGCGCATGGTGCAGAGGTGCCGGACATCCGAGCATCGAGGTATCCATGTCGCTCCCACCATCCGCCCCGATCCTGATCGAGGACCTGTCGGTCGCCTATGGCGATCATCGCGTTCTCGACGGGCTGTCCCTGGCCGTGGGATCGGGCAGCATCACCGCGTTGCTGGGCGGCAATGGCGCGGGCAAGTCGACCACCCTGTCCACGCTGCTGGGCTTTACGCGCGCGCAATCGGGGCGGATCGCGGTGTGCGGCGTAGATCCCGGCACGGCCCCCGACGCCGCGCGTCGCCACATCGCCTATCTGCCCGAGAATGTCGCACTCTACGAGCATCTCTCGGCCATCGAGAATGCCGATTACCTGCTGGCGCTCAGCGGCGAGCGGCAGGGGCGCGACGCGATCGTCGAGGCGCTGCGGGCCGCCGGGTTACAGGAGCGTGCCTGGGACCAGCGGCTGGGCGGTTTCTCCAAGGGCATGCGGCAGAAGGTGGCGATCGCCGTCGCGCTGCTCCGCGCCGTCCCCGTCCTGCTGCTCGACGAGCCGACCTCCGGGCTCGATCCGCGCGCCACGGCGGATTTCAATGCGCTGGTGTCCGCCGTGCGCGAACGCGGCACCGCCGTGCTGATGGTGACGCACGATCTGCTGAGCGCCGCCGACGTCGCCGACGAGATCGCCTTTCTGGAGGCCGGTCGGGTCACCCACCGGGTGACGGCGAGCGGGCCGGACCGGTTCGACGTGCGCGCGCTCCATGCCCGGTTCCAGGTGAGCGGGGAGCGGATCGCCGCATGAGGATCGTCCGCCTGATCGCGCGCGACGAGTTGCGGCTGATGTTGCGCAACCGTGTCGCCCTGATCGCCTTTGCGCTGATCGTGCTGCTGACGCTGGTGGCGGTCGCGAGCAGCTGGTCGCACCAGCGCGGCGTCGCCGAGCTGCGCCAGCGGCATCAGCATGAGGCCGAACACGCCTTCGACGCGCAGCCCGACCGGCATCCGCACCGGATGGTCCATTATGGCCATTTCATCTTTCGCCCGCTCAGCCCGCTCGCGGCATTCGATCCGGGTGTCGATGCCTTTACCGGCAACAGCATGTTCCTGGAAGGACATCGACAGAATACCGCGAATTTCGGCGATGTCCGGCAAAGCTCGCTGCTGATCCGCTTCGGCCAGCTCACCCCGGCCTTCGTGCTTCAGATCGTCGCCCCGCTGCTGCTGATCTTCCTGGGGTTCGGCAGTCTGGCGCGCGAAACCGAGCGCGGCACGCTGCGCCTGCTGATGTTGCAGGGGGCGTCGCGGCGACAGGTGGTGGCGGGCAAGCTGCTCGCGCTGGTCGCGCTGGCGTTGGCGGCCGCCGCACCGGCGATGCTCGGCCTGCTGGTCATCGCCGGACAGCCGGGCGCGCTGGGCCTGCCGATGCTGGTGATCGCGCTGGGTTATCTGCTCTATCTGGGGTTGTGGGTGGTGCTGATCCTGCTCGTCTCGGCCTGGGTCCGCCGCAGCCGCGATGCGTTGCTGGTGCTGGTCGCCTTGTGGGCCGTGACGACGGTGCTGCTGCCCCGCGCCGTGCCCGACCTGGCGAGCGGCACCGTGCCCTTGCAGAACCGCCTGCAGACCGATGTCGCCATCGGGCGCGACCTGCGCCGCATGGGGGACAGCCACAATCCCGACGATCCCCATTTCGTGCAATTCAAGCAGGCGCTGCTCGACCGCTACCATGTCAAGCGGGTCGAGGATCTGCCGATCAACTATAAGGGGCTGCTGGCGCTGGAGGGGGAGCGGCTGACCTCCGAACTGTTCGACCGCTATGCCGCGCAGAGCTTCGCCGCGCAGGCCCGGCAGAATGGACTGGTGAGCGCCGCCGGACTGTTCAGCCCCGCCATCGCGCTGCGCGGGCTGTCGATGGCGGCGGCCGGCACCGACTTCGCCGCGCATCGCCGGTTCCTCGAACAGGCCGAGGTCTATCGCTATGCGCTGGTCCAGCGGCTGAACCGGATGCAGGCCGAGGATGTCAGCTATGCCGACGATACCGCCACCGATGCGGGGGCCGACCGGCGCAAGCGGATCGGCGGCGCGCATTGGCGGGCGATCCCCGATTTCCATTTCGTCGCCCCCACCGACGCGACGCTGGCACGGGCCGCGCTGCCCGGCCTCGCCATATTGAGCCTGTGGCTGATCGCCGCCCTGGCCTTGCTGGGGCTGGCCACCCGCCGACTGGGAGCACGCCGATGACCTTGTGGCGGCACGAACTTCGCTTGTTGCTGCGCCAGCGGCTGAGCGTCCTTGCGCTGGTGCTGCTCGCGCTGTTGACCGTCGCCGCGCTGGGAACGGGCATGGCCGAGGTCGCTCGCCAGCGGGCCGCCATCGCCGCCATTCCGCCCGCCCAGGCCGAGGATATCGGCGCGGTCGCCGACTATGTCGTCCGGACCAAGGACGCCGGAAGCGCGGCCTATTACAGCTTTCACGCCACGTGGGACGCGCCCGCGCCGCTGGCTTTCGCGGCGCTGGGCATGCGCGACGTCGCGCCCTACATCCTGCGCGTTCGCGCGCTGGGGCTGGAAGCGCAGATCTATGACGGCGACACCTTCAACCCCGAGGTCGCCCTGCCCGGCCGGTTCGACTTCGCCTTCGTGCTGGTGTTCCTCGCCCCGCTGTTCGTGATCGCGCTGTTCCACGATCTGGTGTCGGGCGAGCGGGAGGCCGGGCGGCAGCGCATGCTCGACGCGTTGCCGCGCGGTGGTGCGGCGCTGTGGCGGCGGAGGACCGGGTTGCGCCTGATCCTGCTATGGGCCGCGCTCGGCCTGCCGTTCGCGGTGGCAGCGGCGGTCGAGGGGGTCGCGGTCGGCGTCGTCCTGCTCGTCCTGGGCGTGATCGTCGCCTATCTGCTGTTCTGGATCGGCCTGGCCGTACTGGTCGGGCAGTTGCGGTGGAGTTCGGTCGCCAATGCCGCGACGCTGGCCGCCGCCTGGCTTGTGCTGGTGCTGATCGTGCCGACCCTCGGCAATGTCGTCATCGATCGCGCCATTCCGGTCGGACAGGGTGCCGAGATCGCGCTCGCACAACGCGAGGTCGTCAACCATGCCTGGGACATCCCGCGCGAGGCGACGATGCGCCGCTTCTATGCCACGCATCCCGAATTGGCGGACTCCCCGCCGCTGGGGAGCGACTTCCACTATAAATGGTATCTTGCCTTCCACCAGAATGGCGACGAGAGCGTCGCGCCCAAGGTGCAGGCCTATCGCGCCGCGCTGGAACGGCGCGACCGGGCGGGCCGCGCCTTTGGCTGGGTACTGCCCTCGGTCGGGGTGCAGGCGCTGCTTACCCGGCTGGCGCGGACCGACCTGACCGCGCAGCTGGCCTATCAGGATCGCATCCGCGCCTTTCATGCCCGTCTGCGATCCTTCTATTACGGCTATGTCTTCTACGACCGGCCGTTCGGGCGGGACGAGTTTCGGCGCGCGCCACGGTTCGACGACCAGGCGGGAGGCTGAGCCTCAGTCCACCTCCCGCGCCACCGGATATTGCAGCACATGGGGATGCCCCGGCCCGGCCTGCGCATAGAGCCAGGCCAGCCGCGCATCGGGATCGGCGGCAAAGCCCGGCTCGTCCCGCAGCCTGGCCTCGAACACGGCCTTCACCTCGGGCTGGGTCGCCAGGACATGTTCGCCCAGCCTGGCGAGGACGAAGGCGTCCGTATCCGGCGCCGGTGCCAGCATCTCGGGGAAGAAGCCCCAGGCCAGGAAGGAATCCTGGCTCTCCGGCTCCAGCAGCGCGGCGGCGAGCAGGCCGAGCGGCTGGTCGGCGGGCACCCGCACGCTGCCCGCAGGCATGGCCTGTTCGGCCGGTCGATGCTCGAAGCGCGCGGTGATCGGATAGCGCCCCTCCTTGGGCTGCGTCACCTTGGGATCGATCAGCCGGACCCGATCGACCGTCAGCGTGCGGGGCGTGGCGATCGTCTCGAACGCGATGCCGTGCAGGCGCAGGCGGTCGATCACCTCGGTCTGCGCGGACGGCACCCACCAGGCTTTGGGCAGGCGGACCGTCTCGACCGGCTGCTGACCGATGATCGGCATGCGAAAGGAGATGGGCTTGCCCAGCCAGCGCTGCTCCCGGCGGCCCGAGGCGGGTGACAGATAGGTGTCGAACGCCACGCCCTTGAAATCCTCCACCCATCCGATCGGCGTGGGCGCAGGCTGCCAGCGGGTCAGGAGTTCGGCCGGGCGGCTGCCCCGGTCCTCGGCCTTGGCGGCGGCGATGCGGGCGGCATCGGTCCCGGCGATCCTCAGCGCCGCCTCCATCAGCACATAGGTGCCCAGCACCCGCCGACGATAGGGCTTCAGCATGTGGTTCTCGACCAGCACCGTCGGCATGCCGATGAAGTCGCCATAGCCCGTCGAATAGCGCGGCCCTTCGGGGCTGTAGCGTATGCCCTTGTCGGGCTGGCGTGTGTCGATGGGGCTGGGATAGATGGTCGGGACATGCCCTGCGGCCGTCAGCGCCTGCGACACGGCCGGACCGAAGCGGTTCTCCAACCACCCCGCCGTCGCACGATGCCGCGCATATTTGCCCCAGCCTGCATAGGTGAAGGTCACGTCATACTGCATGTCGAAGCCTTCGCTGACATGGCAGTCGATATAGAGGATCGGATCGAGCGCGCGGATCAGGCCGATCATCGCGCGCGACTCCGGCGCGTCAAGCTTGGCATAATCACGGTTGAGGTCGATATCGCGCGCATTCGCATCGCGGCCCTTTTCGGCCGGGCCGCGAATATGCGGATAGTTGTACGCGCTGCGCTGTTCGTGGCCGTCGATATTGTAGATCGGGACGAATACCAGATCGACGGTGTCGAGCAGGCTGTCCTTGCCGCGCAACGCGATGTCGCGCAACAGCATCAGCCCGGCATCCTTGCCGTCGATCTCGCCCGAATGGATGCCGCCCTGGATCAGCACGACCGGCTTGCCGGGCCCGCCCTTGCTGGCGCGGACATAGATCATCTCGCGCCCCTCGGTCGTGCGGCCGAAGCTCTGCACGGAAATCAACGGCGATGCCGCGTCGAGCCGTTCCAGCCATGCGCGAACCTCGGCATAGCGCGGCGTGGTGCGGAAGGCCGCGGCCTCGGCCGGGGTAATCCAGGGGTCGTCCGCCGGGACGATCAGCCGCTCGCTCGCGCCCTTCCACGGCATCGTCGGCGGCAGGATCCTGGCGGACAGATCGTCCGACCCGACCTGCTCCGCCAAAGCGGGAAGCGGCGTCATGGCGACCAGTCCAAGCAGGGCGCCCGCGCGCAGGGCATGAAGAATATCGAGGCGAGAGTGGTTCACGTTCACGGTCCTGTCGTCCGCCATCACCGATGGCGTGGAAGGCCGCCTGCTGGCGCATCCTGAACGATAAGACAATATATCGTTTCCTCAAGCATCCCGTTGGTCGGTCTGGCAAAACTCGGCTCAAGCAGGGAATGGCGATGCTTCGGCACGTTATTCCGGGTGAGCCGTTTGCTGCTGACCCCTTTCAGCAGGAACCGACATGACCGACGATCCCCGCACCAGCCAGCCGACGCATTTTCCCGACGAGCCGCACCAGCCCAGCCCCGGCCTGACCACCGCGATGCACACCAAGCCCGACCATGGCGAGGAGAGCTATGTCGGCAAGGGGCTGCTCACGGACCGGATCGCGCTCATCACCGGCGGGGACTCAGGCATCGGCCGGGCCGTCGCCATCGCCTATGCCCGTGAGGGGGCCGACATCGCCATCTCCTACCTGGCCGACGAACAGGCCGATGCGGAGGAAACGCGCCGCTGGGTCGAAAAGGCGGGACGGCGTTGCCTGTTGCTGCCCGGCGACATACGCGACCGGGATCATTGCGCCAGCCTGGTCGAGCGCACCGTCGCGGAGCTGGGCGGGCTAGACGTCCTCGTCAACAATGCCGCCGCCCAGACCATGAACGAGGGGCTCGACAGCATCGACGATGATGAGATGCAGGACGCCTTCGCTGCCAATGTCTTTGCGATGATCCGTCTCGCCAAGGCGGCTGCACCGTACATGAAGCCGGGCTCGGCGATCATCAACACGACCAGCGAGCAGGCCAAGATCGCCAACAAGTCGATGATCGTCTATGCCGCGACCAAGGGCGCGATATCGAGCCTGACGGTGGGGCTTTCCAACCTTCTGGCAGGTGACGGCATTCGCGTGAACGCGGTGGCGCCCGGCCCGATCTGGACTCCCATCCAGCCGATCGCCAAATCGCCGCAGGAACTGGAGACGCTTGGCCATGACACGCCGATCGGGCGCGCCGGACAGCCGGGCGAACTGGCCCCCGCCTACGTGCTGCTCGCCTCCGCCGAGGGCAGCTATATGTCCGGTAACGTCGTCGCGGTCACCGGCGGCGTCCCGATTTCCTGACCCCCGAAGGCCGGGCCTCGACCGGCGGCCTGTCCGCACATGGCCGAGGCCCGCACCGGATCGCGCATTGTCCGGGCGCGCGGCGATGCTAGGGGTCCGTTCCTTCACGGATTGGAGACGGAGATGACGGTCACATCCAGGCCATGGGACGGCGCGGCGGTCGGCCAATGGCTCGACCACCGGGTCCAGGCCGCCAGGCTTGACCAGGCGGCGGCGGACCGGCGGGGCTACGAGGCGCAGGACGACTATGACAAAGCGGCGGCGGAGGAATGGGTGTGCCGTGCATTGCAGGCTGGCGGAAAGGCCGATGACCAGGCGGCCTTCGCGCTGCACCTGAAAAGCTTGCTCGCGCAGGAGGAGTACCGGACGACCGGCATTTATGATGACCGGCGGTTCGACCGGAACGTCCGTGCCACGCTCCGCAAGATCGCCAAGATGACCAAGGCGAATGAAGGCTTCGAGAACCGACTTCGCTATCAGCGATCCGCCTGACCGCCGTCATGCCCGTGGCGAGCGTGGCGCGGCTTAGTCGCGCCGCGCCATCGCGATCAGGGTCGGTGCATCGACCGTGAACTTGAACCCGAAGACGAGCGCATTGCCGATATGGGTCTTGCGGAACGGGGCGCCGGTCTGGTCGGGGTTCAGGATATACTGGATGTTGGGCGACAGGCGGATGGCGGGGCCGATCTGCGCGCCATAGGCCAGCTCCATCATATATTGGTTGCGGCGAATGTCGCCATCGCCCCCAGCGGACAGGCGCGCGGCGCGCATCCGGGCCATGGCCAGGTCGGAAAAGCTCTGCTGGTTGATGACGAAGCCGATCGTATCGCGATCGCGCCCGGCAAAGGTCCCCGTCTGGAGCAGGCCTAGTTCAAGGAAATGCCGCTCCTCGACCCGGCCCGACAAATTGGTCATCGCGACCCCGAATACCGCCAGCCCCCGGTGCGAATTCATGTCGGGGCGGGTCAGCATCTGGTCGAAACGGGCATAGAGGCCGCTGCGCCCCTTGCGCGTGGCGGACGGGCGTCCGCTCAGGATCGCGATGCCGCCCCGATCGTCGAGCAAAGGATCGGCATAATCGCCGCGATCGACCCAGCCGCCCAGAATGTAGTGGCGCGGTAATCGGTCGGTCTTGAAGTCCGAGGCATAGCCGACCTCATAGGGCACGATGAAACCCGTGCCGCCCTTGAAGCTGAGGCTGAAGCCATTGTCGTCGGCCCGCTTGCGGTTCGGGTTGACCTCATAGATGCCGGCATGGGCGAACCAGTTGTCGGCGATGGTCAGCTTGGCACGGGCCATCCAGCTCGATGCCGGGAAATAGGTGAAGTTGCTGTTCTTGAAGACGAAGGTGGGATTGCCGCACGCCGAATTCGACTGGAAGTTGCAGTAGAGCGGCGAGTTCAGAAAATGGATGTTCGCCTGGCTCTTGCCCGCCTCGATATCGAGCCGGTTGTCGAACAGCCTTTGTTCCCAGGTCAGGATGGCCAGATGGGTGTTCTGCGTGCCCCATACCTCCTGCACCGAGGTATTGTTGCCGATCGCGATCTGCGACAGGCTCTGGCCATGGCGGTTGGTGATCGCGAGGTGAAGGCCACCGCCGCCGATGCCCGCGATCTTGTCGAAGTCGAAATCGGCCCCGACATAGATTTGCCCGGTATAGGCGGCCTTGCGCTCCAACCCGCCGGTGACGTTGGTGGCGGCTTCGCCCGTATAGTTCAGCGCCAAAGTGACGCCGTCGTCGGCCAGCGGCTGCCAGGTCTCGTCGCCCTTCCTCCGCTGGCCCAGGACCAGCGGCACGGCCTTGGTCGCATGTTGCGAGACCTGCGGCGTCGTGGGATCGGACGCGACCGGCGACCTATCCTCGGCGACCACCGTGGCGGCCGGATCGACCGTACGCGACCAGAGCGGGGACACCGGCAAAATGGCCGCTCCGACAATGACACCCAGCTTGAATCGGACCTTGTCCATCCGCATCCTTACCATCATGTTATAGAAAACGTTTTCTCAAATGTTCGCGTTAGGCAGCCGAAGCATTTAGCTATCGTCCCGTAGAACGATTTCCCGCCAAGACCAGTTTATCGCCCCCTAGAAACGGCGCTCCGCCGCCCCGCCCTTATCCCGAGGCGGCAAGCGGCAGGACGGCGTCCCTCTCTTCGACATCGCACAGCGTGGCGACCTCGGCAGCATCGCCCAGCACCACGCCGACCCGCTGGTGCAGGCCCATGGGCTGGATGTCGAGGATGCGCATCGCGCCATCGATCGCCGCACCGCCCGCCTGCTCGATCAGCATCGCCATGGGATTGGCCTCATACAACAGCCGAAGCCGTGCCTTGCCCGGATGGCGGTGATCGGCCGGATAGAGGAACACCCCGCCCCGTTTCAGGATGCGATGGATGTCCGCCACCATCGAGGCGGTCCACCGCATATTGTAATCGCGGCCCAGCGGCCCCTCGCTGCCCTGAACCCGCTCTTCGACATAGTCGGCGATGCGCGGCGACCATTGCCGCCGCCGCGCCAGGTTGATCGCGAACTCGCACGTCCCGGCGGGCAGCCGCATCGGACCGTCGGTCAGCCGCCACGAACCGACCTCCCGGTCGAGCGTGAATTCATAGACGCCGGTGCCGATGGTCAGCACCAAGAGCGTCTGCGGCCCATAGATGGCATAGCCCGCCGCCACCTGATCGCGACCGGGCTGGAGGAAATCGGCCTCGGTCGGCGTACGACCGGCGCAATCCTCGGGCGCGCGCAGAACCGAGAAGATGGTGCCGACCGACAGGTCGACATCGACATTGCTCGACCCGTCGATGGGATCGAACAACAGCAGATATTCGCCCTTGGGGTAGCGATTGGGGATGTGATGGATCGTCTCCATCTCCTCCGACGCCATCGCCGCCAGATGCCCGCCCCATTCATTGGCGTCGAGCAGCAGTTCGTTGGCGATCACGTCCAGCTTCTTCTGGACCTCGCCCTGGACATTCTCCTCGCCGAGACTGCCCAGCACTTCGCCCAAAGCGCCCTTGGACACGGCGTGGCCGATCGTCTTGCAGGCGCGCGCGACCGTCTCGATCAACAGGCGCAATTCGGCGGGCAGCGCGGCGTCGGCGCGTTGCTGTTCGATGAGGAACCGGGTGAGCGACATGCGTTGCATCGTGGTCAGGCTCCGAATAATGTCGGCGGCGCAGTTCGCCCGCCCGTGATATGGATCATGCCGTCACCGAGGGAGACGGGGCGGAAATGGGCGAAAGGCTTGAACCGCGCGAGATCAGTCGCCCGGCCAGCACGACTTTCCGGGTGGCGGCATCGGGATGGTCGAACCGGTCGATCAGCATCGCCATAGCGGTGCGACCGATTTCCTCGACGGGCTGCTCGATCACCGACAGGCCGCCGCCGACAATGTCCATCCACCCTTCATTGTCGAACCCGACCAGTGCGATGTCGTCGGGCACCGACAGTCCATGTTCGCGCAGCGTGCGCAACACCGCCAGCAAGGTCACGCCGTTGCTGGCGACCAGCGCCTGGGGCCGGTCGGCGCGCGCGAGCAGGTCGGCCATGACCTCCGCCACCTCGCCATCGCCATGCGGCACCGCGATCGCCTCGGCCACCAGCCCCAGCCGCTGCGCCGCAGCCTCGAACCCGGCGCGACGCTCCATGCCGGTACGGCTGGTCGCGCCGAACAGACCCGCGATCCGGCGAAAGCCCCGATCGTGGAGATGCTCGACCAGCATCTCCGACATCGCGCCATTGTCCAGGACCACGCAGTCATGCGCGATGCCCGGCGCCGCGCGATCGATCAGCACCATGGGATAATCGGGCTTCGTCCGGGTGATGTTGGCCAGCCCGTCGCGGGTCGGCGCCAGGATGACCCCGGCCACCCGCTCCTCCTGCATCAGTTGCAGATACATGGCCTCGCGCGCGGGGTCCTCGTCCGTGTTGCACAGGATGACCCGCTGTCCGCGACTATAGGCCAGATTCTCGATCGCGCGGGATACGGCGGTGAAGAAGGGATTGCGGATATCGGCGACGATCAGCCCGATCGTATTGGTATGACGCGACCGCAGCCGCCGCGCCGCGAGATTGGGGCGATAGCCCGTCGAGCGCACCGCCGCGAGAACACGCTCGCGCATCGCCAGATCGACGTTGCGACCCGCCAACACGCGCGATACCGTGGCCGCGGACACGTTGGCGACGCGGGCGACGTCTTTGATACCCACGCTCATGGAAAACGTATTCTCCTCTCCGCGCCGTTCTCTCCGGCTCATTTCCATCCTTCATGTCGCGTAAGGCGATTCGTTGCAAGGCCCATTGACAAAGTTGCGGGAAAACGTTTTCCAGTCGGGCAAGCGAAGAATTGAGACTCGCGGCGGAGAGGCCAACAGAGACATGCACACCCAGTCCCCATCACCCGTGATCGGCCCGGAGCTGATCCGCCTCGCCGTGACGGCGACCGACAAGAGCGATGCGATCCGCCAGGCGGGCCAGCTGCTGGTCGCCGCCGGTTGCGTCGCGCCGGGCTATGAGGAAAGCATGATCGCGCGCGAAGGCGTCGCGAACACCTTCCTGGGCGCGGGCGTCGCCATTCCCCATGGCCTGGGCGAGGACAAGGGGCTGGTGCGGCGCGACGGGATCGCGGTTCTCCAGTTCGTCGACGGCATCGAATGGAATCCCGGCCAGATCGCGCATCTGGTCATCGGCATCGCCGCCAGTTCGGACAGCCATATCGCGATCCTGCGCCGCCTGACGCGGCTCATCCAGGACGAGGCGCGGTTGCAGCAACTGGCGAAGACCAGCGACCCGGCGCTGATCGCCGCCGCACTGAGCGACGATGCGCGCGATCAGGGCCAGGCGCGCCCTCCGGCCGAGGATCTGGACGAGCGGGTGAGCTGGACCATCGACTATCCCACCGGGCTGCACGCACGCCCCGCCGCCGCCTGGGCCGAAGCGGCCAAGGCGCTGCCGGTCGCGTTGCGGGTCCGGCATGGTGCCGAGACCGCCGATCCGCGCAGCCTGGTGGCGCTGTTGCAGCTGGGGCTGAAGGCGGGTGATACCGTCAGCATCTCCGCATCCGGTCCTGCCGCCGCCGGCGCGATCGAGAACTTCCGCGCCGCGATCAGCCGCCTGACCGGCCGCGAAAAGGCGGATGCCGCCCGCGCGGCGGAAAAGGCCGCCGCCGCCATACCCGTACGCGGCTGGAAGCCCGTCGGCACCCCGGCGATGATCGCGGGGGTGGCCGCCAGCCCCGGTCTCGCGATCGGCAAGGTCCATGTCCTGGCGGCGGCCGAACTGGACGTCCCCGACCAGCCGGTCGATCTGGCGCGCGGCGGCGCGCTGCTCGACGAGGCGCTGGTGCGCACCCGCGCGCAGATGACGACGCTGATCGACGAGACCACCCGGCGTCTGGGCGCAGGGGATGCGGCGATCTTCGAGGCGCAGGCGACGCTGCTCGACGATACCGATCTTATCACCCTCACCTGCCAGTTGATGGTCGAGGGGCATGGCGTCGCCTGGTCCTGGCATCAGGCGATCGAGCGGATGGCGGGCCAGTTGTCCGCGCTGGGCAATCCGGTGCTCGCCGCGCGCTCGGCCGATCTTCGCGATATCGGTCGGCGCGTGCTGGCCCAGATCGATCCCGGCCTGGGCCTGGGCACGCTGGACGACCTGCCGAAGGAGCCGTGCATCCTGGTCGCGGCCGATCTGGCGCCGTCGGACACCGCCGCGCTCGACACCCGCCGCGTCGCGGGCATCGCCACCGCGCTGGGCGGCCCCACCTCACACAGCGCCATCCTCGCCCGTACGCTCGGCCTGCCATCGGTGGTCGCGGGCGGCGCGGAGCTCTTGTCGCAGGCGGCGGGATCGATCGCGATCGTCGATGGCGATACGGGTCGCGTCTGGCTCGATCCCTCGGAGGCCGATCTCGCCTCCGCGCGGGGTTGGATCGCCGAGATCGCGGCGCGGCGCGCGGCGGAGGAGGCCGAACGCAGCCGCCCCGCGGTGACGCGCGACGGCCATCAGGTCGCGATCGCCGCCAATGTGAACCGGCCCGATCAGGTGGCCGATGCGCTGGCCCAGGGTGGCGAGGGCGTCGGTCTGATGCGTACCGAATTCCTGTTCCTCGAACGCGGCGACAGCCCGAGCGAGGACGAACAGTTCGCGGTCTATCGCGCGATGATCGATGCGCTGGATGGCCGCCCGCTGATCGTCCGCACGCTCGATATCGGCGGCGACAAGCAGGTGCCGCATTTGCATCTGCCCAAGGAGGAGAACCCCTTCCTCGGCGTGCGCGGCGCGCGGCTGTTGCTGCGCCGCCCCGACCTGCTGGAGCCGCAGCTGCGCGCGCTCTACCGCGCGGCCAAGGAGTCGGGCGATCTGTCGATCATGTTCCCGATGATCACCTCGGCCGCCGAACTGGTGGCGTTGCGCGAACGGTGCGAGGCGGTGCGCGTCGCGCTGGACGCACCGGTCGTGCCGATCGGCATCATGATCGAGGTTCCCGCCGCCGCCGTGCAGGCCGATGCCCTGGCCGCCCATGCCGATTTCTTCTCGATCGGCACCAACGACCTGACCCAATATACGCTGGCGATCGACCGGCAGAACCCCGAACTCGCCAGCGAGGCCGACTCGCTTCACCCGGCGGTGCTGCGCCTGATCGCCATGACCGTGGCGGGCGCGCGGCGGCATGATCGCTGGGTCGGGGTGTGCGGCGGGCTGGCGGGCGATCCGTTCGGCGCGGCGCTGCTCACCGGGCTGGGCGTGACCGAATTGTCGATGACCCCGCGCGACCTGCCCGCGGTCAAGGCCCGGCTTCGCACCAGCGAGCTTCCGGCGTTGCAGGCGCTGGCGGCGCGTGCGCTGGAGATGGAGAGCGCAGCGGATGTGCGGGCGCTGGATGCCGCCCCGACCGGCGACCAACTCGAAAGGAATGCCGCGTGATGCGTATCGCCACCGTCACCTTCAATCCCGCGATCGACCAGACGATCACGCTGGATCGGCTGATCCCCGGCGAGGTCCATCGCGCCCGTTCCGTCCGACAGGATGCGGGGGGCAAGGGTATCAACGTCGCCAGCTGCCTTGCCGACTGGGGCGTGCCGGTCAGCGTATTCGGGCTGCTGGGACAGGCCAATGCGGCGCTGTTCGAGACGCTGTTCGCGCAAAAGGCGATCCATGATCGCTTCCTGCGCGTATCCGGCGATACCCGCGTCAACATGAAGCTCGTCGACGATGCCGACACTACCGACATCAACATGAGCGGCGCGGCGGTCGAGGAAGCGCAGGTCGCCGCCGTCGAGCAGGCGGTGGCGGACTTTGCGGGGCCGGACACGCTGATAGTCCTGTCCGGCAGCCTGCCGCCGGGATGCCATCCCGGCGTGTATGCCGACATGATCCGAACCCTGAGCGATCGCGGCGCCAAGGTGCTTCTCGACACCAGCGGCCCTGCTTTGACCCAGGCGCTTCGCGCGGCCACCCTGCCTGCGATCGTCAAACCGAACCGGCGCGAACTGGCCGCCTGGTCGGGCGAGCCGCTCGACGGCCTGGACGATGTCGTACGCTGCGCCGAGACGCTGCTCCGGCGCGGGGTCGCGCTGGTCGTCGTGTCGATGGGAGAGGATGGCGCGCTGTTCCTGTCGGACGAAGGCGCGATCCTGGCGAAGCTGGCGGCGGGGCCGCTGGCCAGCACCGTCGGCGCCGGGGATGCCATGGTCGCGGGCCTCGCTGCCGGAATTTCCGAGGGCGCCTCGCTCGAACGCATCGCCAGACTGTCGACGGCCTTCGCGGTCGCCAAGCTGGGCCGCACCGGCCCGCACCTGCCGAGCGGGGCGACGATCGATTCCCTGGCCGGGCAGGTCATGATCCGCCAGGTCGCCAAGACCGGCCCGGCGATGACGGGAGAGGACGCATGAAGCGGATTTTTGCGATCGTCGATGCGCGCGAGTCCGGCGTCACCGGCGTGCTGGCGGGCGAAGCGCTGCGCCGGGCCGCGCGCGATATCGGCTCGCCGATCGAGATCGAGCTGCGCACCGCGCAGGGTATCGTCAACCCGGTCTCGCCCGGACCGACGGAGAGCGGCGACCGCCTGCTGTTCGTCGGCGCCGCCGACACCGCCGATGCGGCGACCCGTGCCCGCGCCGACCAGATGGTGACGCTGGAGGCGGTGCTCGCCGATCCGGCCGCCGCGCTCGACATGCAGTCCGACCGCGCGGTCGCCGGTCGGGTCCGCAAGATCGTCGCCATCACCTCCTGCCCCACCGGCATCGCGCACACCTTCATGGCGGCGGAGGGGTTGCAGGAGGGCGCGCGGCAACTCGGCTATGACATCCATGTCGAGACGCAAGGGTCGGTCGGCGCGGGCAACCCGCTGACCCCCGAACAGATCGCCGAGGCCGATGTGGTCCTGATCGCCGCCGATCGCGAGGTCGATCGTGCGCGGTTCGCGGGCAAGCGCGTGCTGGTCAGCAACACGAAACCGGCCATCACCGGCGGCGCGGCGCTGATCGAAAAGGCGTTGGCCGAGGCGAGGGTCCAGGGCGAGGCCGCCAGTGGCGATGCGCCCACCGCCTCCCCCGCCAGCGAGCGTGCCGGGCCCTATAAGCATCTGATGACCGGCGTCTCGTTCATGCTGCCCTTCGTGGTGGCGGGCGGGCTGCTGATCGCCCTCGCCTTCGCGCTGGGCGGCATCCACGCCAATGACGATGCCGCTGCGGGCACGCTCGCCCATGCCCTGTTCACCATCGGGGCGAAGGCGGGCTTTGCGCTGATGGTCCCGGCGCTGGCCGGATATATCGCCTATTCGATCGCCGACCGGCCCGGCATCGCGCCGGGGATGATCGGCGGGATGCTCGCCAGCACGCTGGGTGCGGGCTTTCTCGGCGGCATCGTGGCGGGTTTCATCGCGGGTTACGGCGTCGACACGCTGAACCGGGCGATCCGTCTGCCCAAGAATCTTCAGGGCCTGAAGCCCGTGCTGATCCTGCCGCTGCTCGGCACGCTGCTGACCGGGTTGCTCATGATCTATGCGGTGGGCACGCCGGTCGCGGCGGCGCTGGCCTTCCTGACCGAATGGCTGCGCGGGATGCAGGGGTCCAACGCGGTCCTGCTCGGGCTCATCCTGGGCGCGATGATGGCGTTCGACATGGGGGGGCCGGTCAACAAGGCGGCCTATGCCTTCTCGGTCGGGCTGGTCGCGTCGCAGGTCTATACGCCGATGGCGGCGACCATGGCGGCGGGCATGACGCCACCGCTCGCCATCGCGCTCGCGACGCGGCTGTTCCGCACCCGTTTCACCGCCGACGAGCGCGAGGCGGGGGCCGCTGCCGCCGTTCTCGGGCTGGCCTTCATCAGCGAGGGCGCGATCCCCTTCGCCGCGCGCGATCCGCTCCGGATGATCCCGTCGCTGATGGCGGGGTCGGCCGTCACCGGGGCGATCTCGATGGTCGCCGGTGTCGAGCTGCGCGTGCCGCATGGCGGTGTGTTCGTGCTGCCCATTCCTGGTGCCGTCACGCATCTGGCCGCCTATCTCGTGGCGATCCTAGCCGGCGTGGTGGTGAGCGCACTGCTCATCGGCGTGCTGAAGCGTCCGGTGGCGCAAGCATGATTTCGGGGCGGTCGTGATCGGCCGCCCCCCCCCCCACGCCCGGCAATCCCGCCGATGAATGCCGCGCCACGCCCCGTGGCGGGCAAAAGCGACGTTCGGGCCGATGCTTACCCGAGTTGCAACCCGTCGTGGGATCGCGCAGGAGGGACGCCACATAAAAGGGCTTGGACGGAATATGGGGGTAAGGCGCCGGGCCTTTGGGCAATTGCCGCTGCTTCGCGAGCGCAGGGCGCTGGCCTATGCGGCGGCGCTGCTGCTGTCGGCCATCGCCTGGTGGGTGCGCTGGGCGCTCGATCCGGCCTTTCCGCCGGGCTTTCCCTATCTGACCTTCTTTCCGGCGGTCATCATTTCCGCGTTCCTGTTCGGGCGCGGTCCGGGCACCGTTTCGGCCATCGTCTGCGGCCTGCTCGCCTGGTATTTCTTCATTCCGCCGGTCCATACGTTCGATTTCGAATCGCGCACGCTGGTGGCCCTGGGCTTTTACGCCGGGGTGGTTGCGGTCGATATTGGGCTGGTCGATGCCATGCAGCGCGCCAATGAACGCTCGTCCCGACTGGCGGCCGAGCAGCGGCAGCTGGCCGAACGGACCGAGCTCCTCTTCCACGAATTGCAGCACCGGGTGTCCAACAACATCCAGATGGTCGGCGCCATGCTGTCCCTGCAACAGCGGCAGATCGTCGACCCGATCGCGCGCATGGTCCTGACCGACGCGTCCACCAAATTGCAGCTGATCGGGCGGATCCAGCGGCAGCTCTATTCGACCACCGGCGAGCAGGTGCCGCTGAACATCTTCCTCCGCGACCTGATGACGGACCTTTTTGCCGCCGACAGCAAACCGGGCATCCTGCACCGGATCGAGGCCGTGCCCGGCATCCGCCTGTCGCCCGATGCGGCGATTCCGCTGGCCCTCATCATGGCCGAAGGCATTGCCAATGCGATGGAGCATGGCTTTGCCGACCGGGAATTCGGCCAGCTCGTCGTCACCCTGACCCTGGAGGACGATATCATAGAGCTTCGCGTGATCGACGATGGAGCGGGCTTGCCGCCGGATTTCGACCTCCATCGATCGGACAGCCTCGGCCTGAAGCTGGTGCGCAGTCTGGCGAAGCAGATGGAGGCCGAGATCAGCATCCAGAACAACAGGTCATCAGGGACGATGCTGCGCCTCTCGCTGCCGAACAGCGCCGATCAGGGTTGATCGGCAAGGCGCCGCGTGCCGCGCGAATGGGTGTGTCCCGTCGAACCGGTCAACGCGCATGCTCCTCATACACTGCCAGCGTCCGCGCCAGCGCGGCCTGGTCGAGCATCACGCGCTCGACATTCTGCCGCAGCTCATGCGCCAGCGCGCGGGTCGTCGCGACCGCGTGAGGCAGGGCCTCACCCAACGCGCGGAGGATCTTGAAGGCGCGGATGGCGACCTCTTCCTCGCCTGCCCCCTCCCGCACGATCGGCGTGAAGCCGGCGCGGATCATCTCGTCCACGGACGGACGCGGGACATGGACGGGCGGCAGATCGGCGTCCGCTGACGGCGCCTGCGCGGGCAGCTCGCTCAGGGTGCGCAACAACGCATTCAGCACCTCGACGGCGGTGCCGGGATCATTGGTGGCAGGTGCCAGCGCCCGCCCCGCAATCTCGCCAAGGGCGATCTGTCCGAGCCGGGGATCGTGGTCGAAATCGCGGTGCCGCTCGATCACGAAGGCGCCCGACAGGTCGTCGTCGCAGTCCGCCGTCCCCCCGACCACATGGAGCAGCGGACGCCCCTTGTGCACCAGCGTACCGGGGATCGCCTCCACATGCACGACGAGGTCGTGTTCCCGGGCCAGCGCGGCCAGTCGCCCGATATCGACATGCGTCACATAACCGATCGTCTGTGACCGCACTGGCCGCGCATGGGCGGGAACCGGGATGGCCGGTCGTCCGCCCAGATATGGGTCTTTCGCGAACGTCTGCATGGCGGCCCCTGCCGCATCCTCGACCCGGTCGATCACGTCCGACATGCGCCCGAACGCCGCGAGATGGGCGATCCAGCGCAGCAGGGTCACGACAACCAGCGCGACGAGCAGGACCGTGGCGATCAGCAGCAACACGCGCCCCTGCCCGCCATAGAGGCGGGTTTGCAGACCGATGATGCCGACCACGGCAAAGATGAACGCCCCGAGAAAGGTCGAGAGCGCATTTTGCGACATGCGATCCGAGATCAGCAACCGGGTCGCCCGCGGCGTCGCCAACTGGGTCGCGGACGAATAGGCGCTGACCATCGCCGTCAACGAGAAGGTGGTGACGGCGAGCATCGAGGAGGCGATGATTTCCAGAACCGTTCCCACGGCATTCTGGCCGATGTCGCCGGTAAAGTGATAGGGGACCGTTCGGGCGACGATCCCCGCAAAGGCGGCGACGACCACGCTGGCGGCACTGATCAGCGCGGCGCGGAACCAGATCTTGCGTGCGATACGATGGAGGAGCCATCCGATGCGGGCCTTCGAGATCATTGGGTCCTGTGTTTCCTTTTGCTGCCTGTGCCACTCTTGTCGACGACGATCCCTCCCACCGCGTCGCTGGCCCACCGGGATGGAACGCGGGCGCACGGCAAAGGGATGGCGTCCTCTCCGGCAGCTTATACGCAGACGGCCGATCTTTGGCTCACCGCCCCTCAGCGACAGGACAATTTTTCCACGCCGCGCCCGGCCGATTACAGCCCGTTCAGCATCTTCAGGCCCGCGCTATAGATCGTCGGCATGCCATGCTCGATATAGAGCGCCCGCGCATAATCCTTGATAACGTCGATGCGGTAGGCGGTCATGGCGTCGCCGAAGCGAAGCACGACATAATCGCCCTCAAGCGCCGCCAGTAGCGCGTGCTGCTCATCGGCGTCGAGGCGGCGCGTCTCGAAATGGAGGACCATCGGCGAGGCTCCATGGCCGAGAATGTCGAGGATGATCGCCCTGTCCATGCCTCCGGCGTCGACTACTAGGATGTCCGCCGCGCGGCCGCCGGTCTTGGCCAGCATGTCCTGATAGGTGACGACCGGCACCGCCGTCTTTTCGATACAGGACGAGCCTTGGATCATGCTCGTCTTGCCGTTGATCGCCTTCCTGCCATTGCGGACCGGGGAAGCGCCGACAGCCTGGGCCAAGCCCGGTGCCGCGACCATTATCGGGTCGACCGCATAGACACTCCCCTCACCCGTCTCGTATCCGAAGGGCAGGAACATCGCGTTGCGGTTGTTGCGATAGCCACGCTCCAAAGCCGCGAACCTGTGCGCATCGGGCTCCAGCAAAACTGCGGGTGAATCATAGTTGACCATCACCGGCCGCAGCGGGTCGAGCGGCATGCCCTCGCTCGCGCCGATCCGCCACACCATATGGCCGCCATCGCGGTCGAGCAGCCAGGCCGCGACCTTGCCGAATTCGAATGCGAGTCGGTCGTCCGCATCGATCGACATATCGGGTTGCAAAATCGCCGCCATGCCGACGCTGCCGGTGCGGATCTCCCGCATTCCCTGGATCAGAATGCTGACATCCTGTGACCACTCATCGTCGTAACCTGCTAGGATCGCGGCGGGTTCTTCCAGATCGCCCTTGCGGAGCAGATCCATCGCCTTGTCCTTGCGCACCTGCTCGGGCAGCCAGGAGCCGCCCCAGACGTGGATGCCATAGGTGTTTTCCAGCGTCCGTCGGCGCACCGACGCCAGCGGCTGGTCGTAAAGATACGGGTAGAACGCCTCGGTCCCGAGCCGGCGATGCGCATGCCGCTTCAAGAAAGCGCCGAACAGCCATGGCCCGGTCGAGATATTGACCCGTGTCTCATCGAGATCATGGCTCATGATATGATCGAGCAATTCGCGGAAGATCGCGTGCCCCTTCGGCGCGCCGATGAAACCGATCGAGCAATAGTCGGTCGAGGCGTCCTCGTTGCAAACGGTCAGCGTCCGCGACATTTCGGCGGGGTCGAAATGCCGATGCGGCATGACGTCGCAATCCAGGCAGATACCACCGAAGCGATAGAGGATTTCGTAGCGTGCGATGTCGGCGCGCATCGGAAGGACCGAGACGGCCTCGATCTTCTCGCGCGACATGGTCAGTTTCGCGACGTCGGCGTCGGTCCATGTGATGAAGCGCGCATCCGGAAACTGGCGCTGCCACGCCGCCCAATAGGCTTCGTAATGCGGCGGGATCGGCTTGTCTCCGAACCAGACCCGGTGGAACAGACCCTGCTCCAGATCCGGGTCATGCACCGCCACCGGGGCCTCGGGCTGCGGGGCCGGAACCGGAGCGGCGGAGACGAGCGCGTGTTGGTGGATCACGTCATAGGCGCCGCGCGTCGATCCCCAGAGCTGGTGCGCATAGACCGGGTCACCGCCGTCATAGGCGATGCCGGTGAAATGCTCCGGGATGAAATAATGGCTGGGATAGATACGCAGCCGATTATAGCCATAGGCACGATAGGCGTCGGTCACCCGTTGCGGGCCGACGCTCTGCCACGCCATCCGGTCGGTGACGCTGGTCTCGGCGGCGATATCCTTGATGATCTGGCCGACGAACGGGTTTTCGCTCTCGCACCCGAAATAGCCCGCGGCGATCAGGCCCGGACGTGCCACCTCGCTCTCCCAGCAGGCGAACGCCTCGCAGTCGAGGAGATGCTCATCCAGCGGGCGGACGCAGATGCTGTCGGCATCGACCAGAACGCCGCCATGGTGGTAGAGGATTTCCCAGCGCATCATGTCGGCGACGCCGTTGAGTTCGCGCGACCACATCGCATCCATATGCGCGCGGTTGGCCCATTGGCAGGCGGAAAAGTCCTGATTGCCCCATAAGCGGAACTCCCAGTCCGGATGCATCGCCCGCCAGGTATCGATGCAGTTGTTCGGCCGCTTGGCTTCGTCGCCAACCCAGATGACGTGGAGGCGCTTGGGGATCATGGCGGCAATACCTTCTGGCTTGGTCGGGATGTTTGCCGAAGGGTAACCGGACGTGTTTAAGATTGTGTTGTCGCAATCGGAACGGAAAGAATCCGGGCACGAGTGCCGCCCGTGCTGCCCGGGCCACGCGATATTGGCGAACAACGTTTCAGATCGTCAGGCCGACGAAGATCGCGCCGGTCCGGCCACGATCCTGCGCCGCTTCGAACGCGTCGTTGATCCGGTCGAGCGGGAAGCGGTGGGTAATCAGCTCCTGCGTCTTCAGCACCCCGCGCGCCACCAGATCGATCACCTCGACCTGTTCGGCATGGATGTCGTAAAAGGCGAAGCTGGCGCTGGGGATCAGGGTGATCTCGGACATCTGGATACGCTGCCATTCCAGCGGGATGGCGATCGCGCCATCGTCGAAACCGCCGACGATGACGACCTTGCCGCCGCGCCGCACCAGCCGCGTGGCGAGCGGCAGCGTGTCGGGCATGGACTCGCCGCCTGCGCATTCGAACACGATGTCGGCGCCGCGATCGTCGGTCATGGCATAGATCGCAGCCTGCGGGTCGTCGTCGTCCGAATGGACAAGGCGGTCGGCGCCCAGCCGCGCGGCCAGCGCGAGTGCGTGCGGCATCCTGTCGATGATCGTCACGGTCGCCCCGCTGGCCTTGGCGAGCATCAGTTGGCCCAGCCCGATCGGCCCAGCCCCGATGATCGCCACCCGCGATCCGATGGTCAGGCCCGACAGATGCTGGGCATGCAGCGCCACGGCATAGGTATCCAGCAGCGCCGCATCGTCGAACCCCACGCTGTCGGGCAGGCGGTGGAACTTGTGCTGCGGCCCGACGACATATTCGGCATAGGCGCGCGAGACGCTGGCACGGCGGGTCGGATAGAGGTCCGGACAGCGATTATATTGCTGCACCCGGCACCAGTCGCAATGACCGCAGCCGAGCACGGATTCAACCAGCACCCGGTCGCCGATCGCGACGCGGGTGACCGCCGAGCCGATTTCGACCACCTCCCCCGCCAGTTCATGGCCCATGATACAGCAGTGAAGCTCTTCCTCCGCCTTTTCCCAATGGCGCAGGTCGGTTCCGCATATGCCCGCCATCCGCACCCGCGCCTTGACCCAATCGTCGGCGGGCAGGCGTGGCTCCTCGACCTCGGCGATCTCGAAACGGCCATTGGCGGTCTTCCGGGCGGCTTTCATGGCATGTCTTCCGAATGGGCGGCGACCGGGTTCCGGCCCGCCGCGATGGTGGTCGATGTCAGGCCCCTGTCCCCCATGCGAATTGCGCCCCCCGCCAGGGCGGCGGTCAGCACCCGGCCGTCGCGCAGCCCCGCATCCCATCGCTGCCGCACCGAGCGGGGCGAGAAGTCCAGCGCCTTGCCCGCGACCTCGTCCTGCTGGTCGGCATAATGGAGCTGGACCAGCGTGACCGATGCCTCCTGTCCATCGGAGGCGCTGGCATAATGGTCCCGCCAGCGCGTCAGGGTCCGGCGCGACTGTGCGGCGAAGGCCAGATCCTGCGTTCGGCTGATCATCCCGCCGATGCTCGGCGCGCGCGGCCCGGCCAGCGGCAAGAGGTCGACCGCGATACACAGCAGCGGCGCGTCGCCGGGCCGGACCAGCACGGGATCGAGCGGCAGGTTGGCGGACAGCCCGCCATCGACATAGAGCTCGCCATCGACCGCGACCGGGGGAAAGGCGGGCGGCATGGCGCAGCTCGCGCGGATATGGTCGGGCACGATCCGGCCGCGCCCGCTGTCGAACACGACCTCCTCGCCCGTATCCAGCGCCACCGCCTGCACCATATAGCGGACCGCGCCGTCATTCAGCCGGTTGAAATCGACCAGCCGGGCCAGCGTGCAGGCCAAGGGCGTCGTGTCATAGAGCGCGGGCGTATCGCGCGCGGCCAAGGCGGTGCCCAGCGGCGCGAAAAGTCCTCGCCGCCCGCCGAGCAGCGTCGCGATCACTTCCCCGCTGCGCCGCCAGCTGTCGATCATCGCGTCCCATGCCGGCACGCCCACAGGGTCGGTGACTTCGGGACGCCACAGGTCGGACAGTCGCGACAGCCGGTCCTCCGGCGCATTGCCCGCGATGATCGCGCCGTTGATTGCCCCCGCCGAGGTGCCGACGATCCAGTCCGGCGCGATGCCGGCATCGTGCAATGCCTCATAGACACCGGCCTGATACGCGCCCAGCGCATTGCCCCCGGCCAGGACCAGGGCGATACGCAGATCGGGCGGCATGTTGAGCGTCATCCATCGACAAACCCGCGAACGCCCGGATGGTCGCGCGGAGAAACGTCAATATCAGGCATTCTCAATGATATAGATCAGCATTGCTGATAGTCGACGGCAACTCGCGTCGCAGCCGGGACGTTGCCCCGGCACCGATGACCCTGGACCCGCAAGCCGAGCTGACCGATTCCGACCGAGAGCGCGGCTTGCGGCTGCTCGTCATAGAGGCGGGGTTTTCCGGCGGCGCGGCGGCACTCACCAGCGGGGTGATCCTGACCGCCTTCGCGCTGCATCTGGGTGCGTCGAACGTGATGGTCGGCATCCTCGCCGCGATGCCGTTCCTGGCACAGCTGCTGCAACTGCCCGCCATTCAGCTGGTCGAGCGATGGCGGCGGCGCAAGCGGATCGCGGTTCTGTCCAGCCTGATCGGGCGGACCATGTTGGCGGTGATGGCGGCACTCGCCTTTTTCAGCGGGACGGCCGCACTGCTGATCTTCCTGGCGGCGCAGATGCTGTTGTGCGGGCTGGGTGCGGTCGGAGGATGCGCGTGGAATGCCTGGATGCGCGATCTCGCGCCCGACGACCGGTTGGGCGACGTCTTTGCACGGCGGACGGTCTGGCTGACCGCGATCAGCCTGATCCTGGGCCTGGCGGCCGCGCTGGCGCTGGACTGGACGCAGGCCGGATCGTTCGCGCGGGACATGGTGTTCGCCGCGATGTTCGCGACCGGCTGCCTGACCGGGCTGATCAGCGCGCGGATCGTCGCGATGATGCCCGAGCCGCGGATGCCGCCCGCCCCCGGCCCCATCGCGCTGCGCGCGCTGCTGTCCCAGCCGCTGGGCGACCCGAATTTCCGCCGGTTGCTGGTCTTCGTGGCCAGCTGGCAGTTCGCGATCAATCTCGCGACGCCCTTCTTCACCGTCTTCATCGTCCGCCAGCTGCATTTCGCGGTCAGCTTCGTGCTCCTTCTCAGCGTCGCCAGCCAGCTTGCCAATATCCTCGCGCTCCGGCTCTGGGGGCGGCTCAGCGATCGGTTCGCCAACAAGTCGGTCCTGGCGGTCTGTGCCCCCGCCTATATCCTGGCGATCGTCGCGATGATCGGCGCCTCGCAACTGGGCGACCGGGGTGCGGTGAAATGGTGGCTGATCGGGCTTCACCTCGTCATGGGCGCGACCATCGCCGGGGTGACGCTGGCCAGCACCAATATCGCGCTGAAGCTGTCGCCCAAGGGGTCCGCCACCGCCTATGTCGCGGCCAATGCGATGACGACCGCCATCGCCGCCGGGATCGCGCCGATCCTGGGCGGGTTGCTCGCGCAATTCTTTGCTGCGCGCCAGTTCGAGCTGCTCGCGCGGTGGCGCAGCCCGAACGGCATCTTCACCCTGCCAATCACGCTGACCGCCTGGGACTTTTATTTCCTGCTGGCCGGGCTGATCGGCATCTATGCGATCCACCGGCTGTCGCTGGTGCGCGAGACCGGCGAGATCGAGCGGCGGGCAATGGTCGGGCAGGTGCTGAACGAGACGCGGCGCAGCATCCGCAACATCTCCTCGGTCGCGGGCCTCCGTGCCGCGACCGATCTGCCCGGTACGCTGCTGCGCGATGCACGCACGCGCATTCGCCTAAAACGGGCGCAGGCAGCGCGGGCGGCACGAATGCGTTGACCCAGTTTAGCGGAACGGCATTTTCCAGGAACTCCGCTCTTTTCCAGTGGGTTGGTCGTCACACCCGTTACACTTTCGGAATTGTGCCATGCCCCGAACCGCGACGGCTGAAGCGCCGCCCGCCATCAGCCCCCATCTGCTGGACCTGCGCGAACTGCTGCGCGACGAACCCGCCCCGCTGGCCGATTTCACGATCGGCGACCTGACGGTCGGGCTGCACCGAACCGACGCATCGGTCTTCGCGATCGTGCGGCGCAGGGGCAGTAGCGGCGGGCTGGCGGTGCGGGCAGCCTTCCTGTCGACCAACTTCGACTGCGCGGTCCTGCCGCCGGAAGAGGGGGAGGTCGCCCGGCTCCGCGTGACCAGCGCGATGGGCGACCATATCATATCCTGCCTTACCGACCGGCTGGCCTTGGAGCGGCTGCGCATAGCGACGCGCTTCACGCCCGCCCGGCCGATGGTCATGCCCCCAACCCCGCGCGACCTATATCCCTTTGGCGCAGGCGACGATCCCTTGCGCGCGCAAGGGGTGGTCGAGGCGTCGCAGCGCGGGCTGAACACCGGCCTCCTCTATTTCCGAATCGATACGCCAGCCTTTGGCAACATACTCTACATCCAGAATCTCACCGCCTCGAACGCCTATTTCCGCGCCACCGGAACCGTGCCGCGAGAGACGGTGGGGGGCAGCTGGCCCGAACTGGGCTATGCGCTGCCCGTCCCCGATGCCGAGGCCGACCCCGCCGAGGTCGCGCTTCCGGCGGGGAAGAGCGTGACGCTGTCCGACACGCTCCTGGTCTTTCGCCACCATGCCGCGTCGCACGAACGCGAATCCGCGCGCCAGTTCGTGCAGATGCTGGGCAGCGCCTATGACCTGCTCGACCCGCCGCCGGTCGCCTATCGCGACTGGATCGACCGCGCCGAGCGTGCCGCGCGCGATCTGGACGAAGCACCCGACGCCACGATCCGCCATTACGGCCATCGCTATGTCCATCCCTATACGGGGGCGGAATATCCCGACATCATGGTGCAGATGTCGGTGATCGCCGCGCTCCACCGTTGGGGCAAATGGCGCGGCGAACCGCATCCGCTGGAGGCGACGTTCAAGGCGGGGCTGCCGCGCTTCTTCGACGAGGGGCTCGGCACGTTTCGCCGCTATCTGCCCAATGTCGGCAAGGACAAGAATGCCGATGCGGTCGATAGCTGGTATCTCTACCACCCGCTGCTGAACCTCGGCACGCTGGCGCTCGACGGCGATGACGAGGCGCGGGCGCTGTTCCTGAAGGCCATCGGCTATGGCGTGCGCGTCGCGCGGCATTTCGACTATCGCTGGCCGATCGAATATGACGTCACCGACTTCTCGGTCATCACCAAAGAGGCCCCGGTCGACGGGCGCGGGCAGACCGATGTCGGCGGCATCTATGCCTGGGTCATGCTCCAGGCGTTCGAACTGACCGATGACAAGACCTATCTGGACGAGGCGCGCGCGGCGATCGACGCCGCCATCGGGCTGGGCTTCGCCATCAACTATCAGGCCAATCTGACCGCCTGGGGGGCCGCCGCCTGCATGCGGCTGTGGCGGATCACCAATCGCGACGTCTATCGCGAACAAAGCTATGTCTATCTGGCCAGCTTCCTGCACAATGCGGTGATCTGGGACAGCCAGATCGGGCATGCCGCCCATTACGAGACGTTCCTGGCGGTGACCTGTCTTCAGGATGCGCCGTATATGGCGATGTACGAATGTTTCGACAGCTATGCCGCGTTCGAACGCTATCTGGACGATGGCGGTCCCGACCTCGACCCGGAGGCGCGGATGCTCATCGGCGAATATTGCCGCTATGCCCTGTCGCGCGCCTGGTTTTACTATCCCGACGCGCTGCCGCCCGAGGCGATCTCCGAGGAGCAGCGCGAGCCCAACGGTCATATCGACCATGGGCTCTCCTTCCCGCTGGAGGACCTGTATCCCGACGGCCAGCCCGCCGGGCAGGTGGGACAGGAGGTGTACGGCGCGGGGGCGGCGTTCATCTTCGCCTCCAGCGCCTTCCACACCGTCGAGGGCGCACCGTTCCGCCTCTATTGCGACATGCTGCTCCGCGCGGTCGAGCGGGTCGGGGACCATGCGCTGTCGATCCTGCTCGACGGGGGCGAGACGCGCACCGCCTGGCTGCGCCTCGTCCGGCTGAAGCGGCGCACGCTGACCGACAGCCGCGTCACCACCGCCAGCGGCGAGGCCATCGCGCCCGATGCCGTCGACGCCGATCGCATCGATTACCGCGTGCCCGCCCATGGGCGCCTGATCCTGACCTGGGAATAGCCAATGACCAAGAACCCCACCATGTTGTCCGGCCGCCGCATCCTGCTGACCGGCGGCACCACCGGCATCGGCCTTGCCGCGCTGAAAGCTCTGGCGGCCGAGGGTGCACGCGTCCTGACCTTCGGGCGGCATCAGGACGCGCTCGACGCGGCGCTGGCCGGGATCGATGGCGATGTCACCGGGATCGCCGAGGATGCCGCGACGCAGGAGGGTATCAAGCGGGTCTTCGCCGCCGTCGACGACAGGCTGGGCGGTATCGACATGCTGGTCGCCTGCGCCGCACTGGGCGCGCAGCCGATCCACGAGATGGCCGACGACGACTGGCGTTATGTGATCGATGCCAATCTGACCGGCTATCTCGCCTGTGCCCGCGCGGCCATCCTGCGGATGCAGGACCAGGGTGGCGGCCATCTGCTGTTCGTCGGATCGATCAGTACCGAGATCAAGGCCGCAGGTGAAAGCGTCTATGCCGCGACCAAGGCGGGCATCCAGGCCTTCGCCGAGACGCTGCGCAAGGAGGTGGCGGACAAGCGTATCCGGGTCAGCGTGATCCAGCCCGGATCGGTCGACACCGACATGCAGGAATGCAGCGAAGAGGAAAAACAGGCCGCCGTCGCGGATGGACGGATGTTGCCTGCCGAGGATGTCGCCGACGCGATCCTGTTCGTCCTCAGCCGCTCCGCCACCTGCGACATCGTCAATCTGCGGATCGAACCGCTGATCCAGAAGACGGCCTGACGCGGATCAAATCCCTCGACGGCGAGCGCCGCGATTGGCGGCCAGCATCATGAATTATGGTGATCATATGAACGTAACAGAGCCCGACGAGACTTCTTCCAAGGCGGATCGGCCCGATGCCATGTCGGGCGTTTCGCGCAGCGCGATGCTCGATCTGCTCGGCATGCTGCGTTCGATGGATTACGACTTCATCGCGCCCACCCCGGCGTCGCAGGCGCGGGTGATGGCGCGACCCGATCGACAGGTCGGTTCGACAGTTGCCGACCTGCTGGGATGGTCCCTGCCCTGCCGCCGCGACGCCCTGCCCCCTGCTCTCCTCGCGATCCTTGCCGCGCAAGGGTTGCTGGAGGAGCGTCCGGACGGACTGGTGACCGCCGCCATCCGCGTCTCGAACGTGCTGGGGCAGCTGTTCCTTCATTCGCGCTATCCGACCACGGCACGCGATGCCGTATTCCTGGGCCCCGACAGCTACCGCTTCGCCGACTATATTTCACGCCACTTGGCCGGGTTGCCGACCGAGGCGCGCATCCTCGACTATGGCGCCGGGGCCGGGGTTGGCGGCATCATCGCCGCATCGCTGCACGGCAAGGCGGAGCTGACGCTAGCCGACATGAATCCCAAGGCCCTGCACCTCGCGTCGATCAACGCGACCTTCGCCGGAATCGCCAACCACGGCGTTGTGGCGCAGACACCCGAGGAGGTCGACGGCCCGTTCGACCTGATCGTCACCCATCCGCCGTTCATGATCGATCCCGTCCGCCGCGCCTATCGCGACGGCGGCGATCTCTATGGCGGCAGGCTGTCGGTCGACTGGACGCTGATGGCGATCCGTAAGCTGGCGCCGGGCGGCCGCTTCCTGATGCATACGGGCGTGTCGATCGTGGGTGGCCGCGACGTGGTTCGGGACGCGATACAGGACGCGATCCCCAGGGCGGGCTATCGCCAGGATTACCGCGTGCTCGATCCCGACATCTTTGGCGACGAACTGGACAACGCACCCTATGCCGAGGTCGACCGCATCGCGGCGATCGGATTGTGCGTCGAGCGCGCGACCGCCGACCATGACTGACCTCGCGCGGCCATTTCACCGTCATCCATGAGCGAAAAGCCGAACAGAGACGCGGGCGACGATGGGCATGGCCTCATGACGCGGGCCGCCAATCATCGCCTGGCATCCGTGCCATTCGAGCAAAAATTCGGCCGCCCGCCGCTTCCGCCCCACCATCCCGACGCGCGGATCAACGACGTCATCTATGACCGGATGATCGGTCCGCATTGGTCCGCATCGGAGCAGGTCTTTGTCGACAAGCAAACCGCCAAGGTCGAGGCACAGCGACGTTGCCCCGATCTTCATATCCCCGAGACGCTGGCCGTCATCCCGGTCGAAACGCTGGCCTCGCCCGAAGACCTATTCGACCGGCTCCGCCCCTTTATCGGGACCGATGCCCTGGCCAAGCCGACCCATGCCAGCGGCGGCGTCACCTTTTTGCGGGATCTCGCCGATCCTGCGGCGCTGCGCGACCTGTATGATCTGGCCTCGATGGATTACGCGTCGATCCTGCGCGAAATGCAATATTGGCGCCTGCCGCGAAAGATCATCGTCGAGGCGATGATCCCGACGCATGTGGCCGGGCCGCCCGACGATTACAAATTTCACTGCATCCATGGCGAGCCCCTATTGTGCCAGATCGACCATGGCCGCTTCGGACAGCCCTGGAGTCGCCTGTTCCGCGTGCCCCATTTCGATCCGATGGATAAAGGCGACGGCCTGAGCGCGCCGGACGGCTTCACCATGGCCGCGAGGGACCGACTGGAACGGATGATCGCCGCTGCCCGAGCGCTGTCGGCTCCGTTCGCCTTTGTACGCGTCGACCTGTATGACGGCCGCGACGGCATCTATTTCGGCGAGCTCACCTTTACCCCCGCCGCATCGCTGGGCATCGCGCCGTCCAGCGCCGGTGTCCACCGGGAAACCGCGACGCACCGCATCTACAGCCGCATCCTGATGGACGCGCTGCGCAGGACGAAGCAGGCGCCCTAGCCCCCTTCGATCAGCGCCTTGATCCGCGTTGCCATGGCCTCCATGGCAAAGGGCTTGGTCATGACATGCATGCCCGGTTCGAGCTGCCCGTTGCCCACCGCCGCATTCTGGGCAAAGCCGGTGATGAACAGAACCTTCAGATCGGGTCGGGTTACACGCGCGGCATCGGCCATCTGCCGACCGTTCATGCCCCCCGGCAGACCGACATCGGATACCAGAAGGTCGATCCGTGCATCGGATTGCAGGACCTTCAGCCCGGCGGCGCCGTCCGCCGCCTCGATCGCGGTATAGCCCAGTTCCTCCAGCACGTCGGTGACCAGCATGCGCACCGATGGTTCGTCGTCGACGACCAGCACGGTCTCGCCCGATATGGCGCGGGGGGCATCTGCCAGATCGGCATCATCGTCGTCCGGCTCGGCGCGGCCGATATGCGCGGGCAGATAGACGCAGACGGTCGTCCCTTCGCTCGGCTGGGAATGGATACGCACGCTGCCGCCCGACTGGCGGGCGAAACCATAGATCATCGACAGGCCAAGGCCGGTGCCGACGCCGATCGGCTTGGTGGTGAAGAACGGGTCGAACGCCTTGGCGACGACATCGGCGGTCATCCCGGTCCCCGTATCGGACACGCAGACCGCCACGTAGCGCCCCGGCTCCATCTCGTGGAACCGCGCGGTGCGATCGTCGAGCGAGCGGTTGGACGTTTCGATGGTCAGCCTTCCGCCATCGGGCATCGCATCCCTGGCGTTGATGCAGAGATTGAGCAGCGCGTTTTCCAGCTGATTGGGGTCCACCAACGTGGCCCAGAGATCCGCCTGCGCCACATAGCGGGTATCGATATCGGGCCCCGCCGAACGCACGATCAGCTCCAGCATGTCCTCGATCAACCGATTGGGGTCGATCAGCCTGGGGTCCAGCGTCTGGCGGCGGGAGAAGGCGAGCAGGCGGTGAGTCAGGGCGGCGGCACGCTTGGCCGCGCCGTGCGCCGCCGCATTATATTTCTCGACATCGCCGATCCGCCCCTGTGCGATACGGATCGCCATCATCTCCAGGCTGCCCGTGATGCCGGTCAGCAGATTGTTGAAGTCATGCGCCAGCCCGCCGGTGAGCTGCCCAACCGCTTCCATCTTTTGGCTCTGGCGCAATTGCTCCTCGACGCGGCGATGATCGGTCATGTCGCGGCCGATCGAGTAGAACAGCTCCGCCTCGGGCGCGGTGGTCCAGGAGATGACGCGATAGCGGCCGTCGCGTCCGCGAAACCGGTTCTCGAAATGCGCAGCCTCCTCTCCCTTGGCGAGCCGCGCAAACTCGGCGGCCGTCGCCTCGCGGTCCTCCGGATGGATCAGGTCGAAGAAATTACCGCCGAGCAGTTCCTCCTCGGTCCAGCCCAGCATCGCCGTCCAGGCGGCATTGACGGTGTGGAGGCGACCATCGGCGCTGCACACGTCCATCAGGTCGCCCGACAGCTGCCATATCCGGTCGCGTTCGCGGGTGCGTTCGGCAATCTCCTCGGACAGCGTGTCGTTCCGCGCCCGCAACGCGATCTCCGCCGCCTTGCGCTGGCTGGCGTCCTTGAAATAGACCGCCAGCCCGCCGGTCGTGATCGGATGGATGTCGATGTCGATCCATTTGCCCAGGATCGGCGACTTCGCTTCGAGCCGGATGGCGGTGCGCTCGACCATCGCGCGTCGATGGGCATGATAGGGTTCGCTGCCGACCGCCTGGGGAAACTCGTCCCAACAGATCTTGCCGATCAGGTCGCCGGGCGCCCGCCCCCACAGTTCGCCCGCCTTGCGGTTTATATAGGTGAAGCGCCCTTCCGCATCGACCGCGTAAAACGGGTCCTCAAGCGACTCGGTCAGTTCGGCCAGCATCGCATGGGCGCCGCTGGTCGCCTTGCGGCTGTCCTCCAGGTCCTGGACCGCGCGACGCTGATCGGTGCGGTCGCGCAGGATTTTGACATAGCCGCCTTCCTCCAGCCGGAGCGGCATCAGCTCGCCCAGCGCGAAGAACAGGCTGCCGTCGCGCCGTACGTGCCAGCGTTCGTCGGCGGCGCGTCCCGCTTGGTCGGCCAGCTGCATTTCCCGGCGCGGCACGTCGGCCGCACAATCCTCCGCCGTGAAGATGATCTCGCCCGGCTGGCCCAGCGCTTCTCCCGCAGACCAGCCGAGCACATGTTCGGCTCCCTGGTTCCAGCTCGTGATGATGCCGTCGGAATCGAGCGATATGATCGCATAATCCATCGCGCTTTCGATGATGGCATTCGCAATGGCGGCTTTACGCTTCATCGTCTTTCAAACTCGTTGCAATAGGTCCCGCATCGATCGGCCCGACCCCACACATTCGGCCGATCACGTCTGCTCCGCGACCCAGTCGGCCACCTGATAGGCGGCGAAGGGGGAAAACAGCACCGCGCCATCCTCTTGCCCTTCGACGTTGCGAGGCCCCATCACCGTCAGATAGGGCAGCGCCCGGTGGTTCAGCATCGCGATCAGTCGAGCCCGATCCTGCGAGGCTGCGGTGTCGAACAGGATGGCGGCACGGACGGGCTGCGTCGCCAGGACCTGCACGGCCTGCGATGGGTCCACCAACGGGCCGATCATCGAAATGCCACGCTCGCAGAGGACGCTCGCCACGTAATCGGTGACGAAGTTCGTCTCGGCCGCCAGCAGGACGACCGGTCTGACGGCTCCGTCCGCTCGCTGGTGGTTCATGCCGCGCTACGTCCCCCCGCCAGTGCGGCGACACCCGGCATCGCGGCCTCGTCCAGCATCGGCTTCAACCGGCGATAGGTCGCCAGCGCCTGCCCGACGACCTGATCCATATTGTAATAGCGATAGGTCGCCAGCCGCCCGACGAAACTGACATGCGGCTCGGCCAGGGCCAGCGCCTCATAGCGTCTGTAGAGCGCCTGGTTCTCGTCGCGGGGGATCGGGTAATAGGGATCGCCCGTCGCGCTGGGATATTCATAGGTCAGGCTGGTCTGCGGCGCGACCTGCCCGGTCAGATGCTTGTATTCGGTGATGCGCGTATAGGGGACGGCCTCGTCGGGATAGTTGACGACGGCGACGGGTTGATGCCGTTCCTCGTTCAGCGTCCGATGCTCGAAGCGAAGCGAGCGATAGGGCAGCCGACCGTAACGATAGCCGAAATACTCGTCGATCGGCCCGGTGAAGACCAGATGGTCGTGCGGATAGGCGTCGCGGACATCGGCATAGTCGACCCCCAGCAGCAGGTCGATATTGGGATGGTCGAGCATCGCCTCGAACATTCGGGTAAAGCCCTGCGCCGGCATCGCCTGATGGCGATCGCCGAAATAGCGGTCGTCGGTGCAGGTCCGCGTCGGCACCCGCGCGGTGACCGACTTGTCGAGTTCGGACGGGTCCATGCCCCATTGCTTGCGGGTATAGCCCTGGAAGAACGTCTCGTAGAGTTCGCGGCCGACCTTCGACACCACGACGTCGGCGGATGTGCGGATCGGATCGACCGGCTCGGCACGCGAGGCCAGGAACGCCTCGACCTCCGCATCGCTCGACAGGTCCAGCCCGTAGAGCGCGTTGAGCGTCGTGCGGTTGATCGGTATCGGCACCTGCTTGCCGCCGACATCGGCCAGCACGCGATGCTCATAGGGCCGCCAATCGGTGAAGCGCGACAGATAGTCGAATATCTCGCCCGAATTGGTATGGAAGATGTGCGGGCCATAGCGATGGACCAGGATGCCCGCCGCATCGTGATGGTCATAGGCATTGCCCGCGATATGCGACCGCCGGTCGACCACCAGCACGCGCTTGCCCCCATCGGCCGCCAGCCGCTCCGCCATCACCGCCCCGGCGAACCCCGCGCCGACGACCATCACGTCATAGCGATCATGCCGCGGCGGCCAGGTGACGGGGGAGACGATCGGCTCATGCCGGTTGCGCCCCGCCATCTCCGCCTTGATCAGCGCGGTCATCTCCAGTGCCGTGCTGCTCCACGAACCGCGTGAGAGCTGCCTGTCCGCCTCGTCGCGCCAGCCATTCCCTGCGGCCCGCAAGGTCATCGCCGCTTCGCAGGCGGCGACGAAGGCGGCGGGCGTATCGGCGATGGTCACGCCCGCCAGGGCGCCATAATGGCGCACGACATCGGTGATCGGCGTCGAGACGACCGGACACCCCGCCGCCAGATATTCCGGCGTCTTGGTCGGGCTGATGAACCGCGTCGCCTCGTTGATCGCGAAGGGCATCAGGGCGACGTCCCACCCGGCCATATAATCCGGCAGCGCGCTATAGGGCCGCCCGCCCAGATAATGGATGTTGGCGCGTCGCGGCAGGTCGGCTTCGTCGATCTTCACGACGGGGCCGATGACCACCAGCGACCATTCGGGATGGGCATCCGCCAGGGCGGCGAGCAGGGCGAGGTCCATCCGCTCGTCGACGACGCCGGCAAAGCCGAGCCGTGGATGCGGCAGCGACGCCTGATCCGCCGGTTCCCCGCCCCCCGACCGCGCGCGTCCGAAATGCGCCGCGTCGATGCTGGAGGGAAAGGCGTGGACATTGGAATGGCGGCTGCGCTTCGCCTCGTACAGGCTGGTTCCGCCGGTAAAGACCAGATCGGCCCGCTCGATCAGCCGCTGCTCCCGCTCGAGCAGCTGTGGCGGCGCGCCCTTGAAGGCCGAGAGTTCGTCCATGCAGTCATAGACGATGCACGCCGCCGGGACATGGTCCGAAAAGGGCAGCATCATCGGCGTGTAATACCAGCGAATGACCGGGCCGTTCACACTCTCCAGCTCGGTATCGAGCAAAGCCGCCAGCGCCTCGTCCTCCCGGCCTTGCAAGGCCGCGTCGAGTTGCGGGGTCAGCACCACCACGCCGCTTTCCGGGCATGTCCGGCGATGCAGTTCGGATGGGCCGGGCCGATATTCGGGTTCCTCCCAGAACAACACATCCTGCGTTGCTGCGAAGCGCGTCATCAGATGCTGCGGCCGTTGGAAGACGAAGGCCCAGCGAAGATGGCTAAAGCAGATCAGCGTCGATCGCGGGCGGCGGTGGTAAAGGCTATTTGAGCCATGGGCGGCGCTCGACAGCTGGGCGGTCACGGAAGCTCCTTCTAGGTCTCTGTTACAAAACAGAAACATCCCGCCGCTTCGCCACGTTCCGTCTAACCTACTGTATATAAATGCAAATCAGTCAGTTTCCCGGAACGCCCGCAACGCCGGTCCGTTGGGCCCAGGGGAGACAGCGATGGATGGCCTGGAACTTTGGGGTGGCGTGGAATGCACCGTCAATCGCACCGCCACGGGCTATCGCGATCAGATCCGCCTGAGCGGGCATCACGACCGGATCACCGATCTCGACCTGTTTGCCGGCCTGGGCCTGTCGGCGATCCGCTACCCCGTCTTGTGGGAACGCGTGATGGCGGACGGCCAGACGCCCGACTGGTCGTGGACCGACGAGCGGCTGGCGCGGCTGCGTTCGCTGAGTGTCAGGCCCATTGCCGGGCTGGTCCATCATGGCAGCGGCCCGCCCCATACCCATTTGCTCGACGACGGGTTCGCCACCGGCCTTGGTGACTATGCGCGGCAGGTGGCGGAACGTTATCCGTGGATCGAGGACTGGACCCCGGTCAACGAACCGCTGACCACGGCGCGCTTCTCCGCCCTATACGGCCATTGGTATCCCCATGCGCGCGACGAAGGGGCATTCTGGCTGGCGCTGCTCAACCAGATCGACGGCACGCGGGCCGCGATGCGGGCCATTCGCCGGGTGAACCCGGCGGCCCGATTGATCCAGACCGACGATCTCGGCCGCACCTATGCCACCCTGGTCCTGCGCGAACAGGCGGCGTTCGACAATCTGCGCCGCTGGGCCGGATGGGACCTGCTGTTCGGGCATGTCACCCCGCATCACCCTTTATGGGAAAGGATCAACGGCTTCGGGTTCGGCGACCGGCTGCGGCGCATCGCCGACGCCCCCTGCCCGCCCGACATCGTCGGGGTGAACCATTATCTGACCAGCGACCGGTTTCTCGACCACCGGTTGCAGCGCTATCCGCCGCGCAGCCATGGCGGCAATGCCCGCCGCGCCTATGCCGATGTCGAGGCCATACGCGTCCTCGATCCCCCGCCCCCCGGACTGGCCGGGGCCCTTCGCGAAGCCTGGGACCGTTACGGCGTCCCCCTGGCGGTGACGGAGGTGCATAATGGCTGCACACGCGAGGAGCAGTTGCGATGGGCGGCGGAGGCCTGGGACGGCTGCGCCCTGCTCCGGCGGGAAGGCGTCGATATCCGGGCCGTCACGGCGTGGTCGCTGCTGGGCTCGCAGGACTGGGATCGCCTGTTGACCGCGCCCGGCACCTATGAATCGGGTATATTCGACATATCCGGCGGCACGCCGCGCCCGACCGCCCTGGCGTCGCTGTGGAAAGGACTTCCCGCCGCCGCCGAACGCCATCCGGTCGCCCGCGCGCCGGGGTGGTGGCGGCGTCAGGATCGGCTCGTCTATCCGGCGATCCCCCATCCCATCAGGACGCCACCCTCGCACGCAGCGCCCGCCGATCCGGTTCTGCTGATCTGGAGCAGCGACGAGGCTCTGGCCCAGAGCTGGTCGCAGATGTGCAAGAAGCGCGGCATCGCCCATCAATTGGCTAAATGCGAAGCGCATGGAGGAGACATCGCCGCGATGCTGGATCATATCCGGCCATGGGGTCTGGTGCATGCCGACGCCCCGAGCACAGCCGATGCGATCGGACTGGCGCGGGCCTGTGAGAGCAGAGGGATAGCGAGCCTCCACCTCATCCCCGCGCCTGACGGTCACGCCCCGCATGAAACCTTACGAGCCGCAGAAGACGACATCCCACCGTCGTTCCCCGCCAGCGCCTTGCTCATCCCCTGGGAAGGGAGAGCCTCGATCGCAGACCTTGCGCGAATGGATATCGCGCTGGACCTGCTGATCGACGGCCGGGGCGGCCTGCACGATCCCATCCGATCCGCGGCATCGGAGCCCCCCGAAACCGCACGACACGCCGCCGCTATGGGAGCTTTTGGCGACGCCGCTCAAATTTGAGCGAACGGCATCCCTCCTCCGGTATTTCTCAATTCCCCGATCATCACCCCATCGCCGGAGATTTTCATGCCGAAGATCAGAGAGATGATGAAGCGGCAACAGGTGCTTGCCGATTTCGGCGATTTCGCCATCCGCTCGGAGGATCTCGACGCGGTCCTGACCGAGGCCTGCCGCCTGGTGGCGAAGGCACTGGGTACGGACCGCGCCAAGGTCCTCGAAATTCAGGAGGAACGACAGCAACTCTTCGTCCGCGCCGGTGTCGGCTGGGCGAAGGATGTCGTCGGGCATGTCCACCTGTCGATGACGGAGGCCTCATCCGAAACCTACTCGATCAATGCCGGCGAACCCGTGGTTTCCCAGGACATTAGCAAGGAAGACAGGTTCGTCATCCCCGCATTCATGAAAGAGGCCGGAGTCGTCGCGCTGGTCAACGTACCCATATTGGTACCGGGCAGACGCCCCTATGGCGTCCTTCAGGTCGATGCGACCGGCCCGCGCACATTCGGCGACAACGAAATCCAGTTCCTGCGGACCTATGCGACCATATTGGGCCCGGTGATCGACCGGCTCCGCAAGGTGGATCGACTCCATGCCAGCGAAGAACGCTTCCGCCGCATCGTCGAAACCGTCCAGGACTATGCCATCTTCACGACCGATGCCGAGGATCGCATCGACAACTGGTTTCCGGGTGCCGAGGCCGTCTTCGGCTGGACCGCCGACGAGGCGGTGGGGCAGCTCGGCAGCATCGCCTTTACTCCCGAGGACCGGGCGGCGGGAGAGGACAAGCGGGAGATCGAAACCGCGCGTCGCGACGGCTATGCCGCCAATATCCGCTGGCACCTGCGCAAGGACGAACGACGGATCTTCATCGAGGGGGCCGTGTGGGCGCTTCTCGACGAGGGCGGCACGGCTCGCGGCTTCGTCAAGGTCGGTCAGGACGTGACCCAGCGCAAGCGTGCCGAGACGGCCCTGCGCGAAAGCGAGGAGCGGCTTCGCAGCGCGGTCGAAGTCGGTCAGCTGGGGTTATGGGACTGGAACGTCACCACCGGAGAAGTCCACTGGTCCGACGAGCATTTCCGCATGGAAGGCTATGATGTCGGAGAGGTGACCCCCAGCTATGAAGCCTGGTCGTCGCGCATCCATCCCGAGGATCGCGCACGGACCGAGGCGGCGCTTCACCAGGCCATGGAACGGCAGGAGGAATTCGCCCATGAGTTTCGGGTCGTCCATCCGGACCACTCGGTCCATTGGCTGTCCGGTCGGGGCAAATTCGATCATGATGCCGCCGGTTGCCCGATCCGCATGGTGGGTGCGATGGTGGAGACCACCGATCGCCGCGAATGGGAGGAGCGCCAGCAGATCCTGGTCAAGGAATTGCAGCATCGCACCTTCAACCTGATGGGCATGGTGCGCTCGATGGCCGATGCGACCATCCGGTCTAGCGTCGACCTGAAGGACTTCCGCGCCAAATTCCGCGACAGGATCGAGGCACTGGCCAGGGCGCAACGTCTGTTGTCGCAATTGCGCGACGACGAACGGGTGACCTTCGGCGACCTCATCCAGGCGGAGCTGGACGCGACCGGCGCGCTCGATGCCGCCCGTCCGCGCGTCACGCTGGACGGCCCGCACGACGTCCCCCTGCGCTCCGGCACGGTGCAGACCTTCGCGATGGCGCTGCACGAGCTGACGACGAACGCGGTCAAATATGGCGCGCTCAGCCAACCGGGCGCGCATCTTGCCGTTCGCTGGCGGGTCGAGGACGGCGCGAACGGGGAACCGTGGCTGCACGTCGACTGGCGGGAAAGCGGCGTGACCATGCCCCCCGATGGCCAGGCGCCGGGCGGCACCGGCCAGGGTCGCACCCTGATCGAAAAAGCGCTGCCTTATCAATTACAAGCGGAGACGACTTACGTTATGGCGGCAGATGGAATTCACTGCTCCATTGCTCTGCCGGTATCCAACCGGAGCCCATTGGAGTCGCATGATGCCTCTCACCAATCGCCGGATCCTGATCGTTGAGGACGAATATATGCTGGCCCAGGATCTCCAGCTGGAACTGGAAGAGGCCGGCGCCATCGTCATAGGCCCCGAAGCCTCGGTCCCCTCCGCCCTGTCCCGCATCGAACAGGAAGACCGGATCGACGCCGTGATCCTGGACGTCAATCTGGGCGGGCAATTCGCGTTCCCCGTGGCCGACGCCCTGACCGCGCGGCACATCCCGTTCATATTCGCCAGCGGGTATGAGGACGACGTCGTGAAGAGCCGCTATCCCGACGTCGTCAACTGCGCCAAGCCGTTCGTTGCCAGACAGCTCCTACATTCGCTGGAGAATGTCCTGCCCTGACCTTCCGGGCCCATTTGCGCCGTCGAGGCTGACGGGTGGCGCGATCGCACATGGGGGCATGGACCCGATGGACTTGATCCGGATCACGTTGCATGATCCGGAAAGCGCGGGGGTGAAGAGCGGGGGCGCGACCTCGCCAGCGGCGCCAGGGGCGGATTTGACAGAGCTCGCATCGTTCCGGCGTGGCATCCGGCACGGCGGTCAGGAGGTCGGATTGGCGTATTCCTCGAATGTCGGCGGCCAGCACTTCGTCTTTCGCGATCTCAAACACGTCCTGGCCTGCGCATCGCCGCTGCGCTCCGGCGACGAACTGGCCGGTATCGCCGCGGAAAGCGCGGCGCAGCGCATGGCGGCCCGGTTCGTCCTGGCCGATCTCCCGCTCGACCGGTTTCTGCACGAAGCGCTGGTCCCCTATGAGGAGGACGAGGTCACCCGCCTCATCATCGACGGGCATGACGCCTCCGCCTTCGCGCCGCTCGCGCATCTGACCGTCGGGGGCTTTCGGGACTGGCTGCTGTCCGAACAGGCGGACACGGCCATGCTGGCGGCGGTCGCGGGTGGCCTGACCCCGGAAATGGTCGCCGCCGTATCCAAGCTGATGCGCAACCAGGATCTGATCGCGGTGGCGCGCAAGGTCCGCGTCGTCACCGCCTTTCGCTCGACGATCGGCCTGCCGGGGCGATTGTCGACGCGGTTGCAGCCCAATCATCCGACGGACGATCGCCATGGCATCGCCGCGAGCGTGTTCGACGGGCTGTTGTTCGGAGTCGGCGACGCGACGATCGGCATCAACCCGGCGACCGACAACGTGCCCAACGCGATCGACCTGATGAAGATGCTGGACGATCTGCGCCAGCGCTACGACATCCCGACGCAGACCTGCGTGCTGACCCATGTCACCAACACGATCGACATCATGGCGCGCGGCGCCCCGGTCGATCTCGTCTTTCAATCCGTGGCGGGCAGCGAGGCGGCCAATCGCGGTTTCGGCATCGACCTGGCCATCCTGCGCGAGGCGCACGACGCCGCGCGGTCGCTGCGTCGCGGGACGGTCGGCGATAATGCGATGTATTTCGAGACGGGACAGGGCGCGGCCCTCTCGGCCGACGCGCATCACGGCGTCGACCAGCAGACGATGGAGACACGCGCCTATGCGGTCGCCCGCGCCTTCGACCCGTTGCTGGTCAACACCGTCGTAGGCTTCATCGGCCCCGAATATCTCTACGACGGCAAGCAGATCATCCGGGCCGGGTTGGAGGATCATTTCTGCGGAAAGCTGCTCGGCCTGCCGATGGGATGCGACGTCTGCTACACCAACCATGCCGAGGCGGATCAGGACGATATGGACGTCCTGATGACGGTGCTGACCCATGCGGGCTGCACCTTCCTGATCATGGTGCCCGGCGCCGACGACATCATGCTCAACTATCAGAGCCTGGCCTATCACGACATGCTGTACCTCCGCTCCGTCCTGGGCGTCCGCGCCGCGCCGGAGTTCGAGGCGTGGCTCGACCGCATGGACATGCTCGCCCCCGACGGCACGATCCGCGCCATCGGCCCGGACCAGTCCCGGCTGCGGGCATTGGCGGACATGGGGGCGGATATGGGGGCAGCGCGGCCATGAGCGAGGATCGCGACCGTCCCCTGATCGAAGACGCCAAGCCGCGCGATCCATGGACGATCCTTCGCCGGGCGACCAAGGCCCGTATCGGCCTGGGCCGCTCGGGCAACGCCATTCCGATGGACGAGGTCCTCCGCTTCCAGGCGGCCCATGCCATGGCGCGCGACGCGGTGCATGCCATGCTCGATGTCGCCGCGCTGGAGCGGGACCTCGCGCCGCTGGCCGCAATCGCCGTTGCCAGCATGGCCCCGGACCGGGCGACCTATTTGCGACGGCCGGACATGGGACGCCTGCTGGCGCCGGACGATGCGGAGCGGCTGACGACCCTGCGCGGCCCCTTCGACATCGTGTTCGTGGTCGGGGACGGCCTGTCCTCCACCGCGGTACAGCGGCACGCCGCGCCGATCATCCATGCTTGCCGTCAGGCTCTGCCCGAGCTGTCGATCGCGCCGGTCGTCATCGCGCGACAGGCCCGCGTGGCCATCGCCGACCCGATCGGGGCAGCGCTCGGCGCACACCTCAGCGTCATCCTGATCGGCGAGCGACCGGGCCTGACCGTCTCGGACAGCCTGGGCCTGTACCTCACGCACGACCCGCGTCCGGGGCGGCGGGATTCGGAGCGCAACTGTATCTCCAACGTCCACCGGCATGGCGGCCAGAGCTATGAGCAGGCGGCCCGGACGCTGGCATGGCTGGCGCGCGAGGCGTTGCGCCGGTCGCTTTCGGGGGTCGCGCTGAAAGAGGGGCAGAATGCGGACACCCTGGAATCCCAGGGGACCATGCCGCGCATCGCAGGCGAATAATCGTAAGGGGGCTTATGACGCACGGGGCAGACACGCATCTCAAGAAATCGCTGAACGCCTTCCACCTCTGGGGCATTGCCGTCGGCCTGGTCATATCGGGGGAATATTTCGGCTGGAGCTATGGCTGGGCGACGGCCGGGACGCTGGGCTTCCTTGCCGTCACCGCGATCGTCGCGGCGATGTACATCGCCTTCATCTTTTCGTTCACCGAATTGACGACCGCCATTCCGCAGGCTGGCGGCCCCTTCGCCTATGCCTATCGCGCCTTCGGCCCCTGGGGCGGCGCGATCGCCGGTTTCGCCACGCTGATCGAGTTCGTGTTCGCCCCGCCCGCCATCTCGCTTGCGATCGGCGCTTATCTCGCCGTGCAGTTTCCGTCGCTCGATCCCAGGACGGCAGCACTGGGGGCCTATGCGATCTTCGTCGCGCTGAACATCGTCGGGGTCGGGATCGCGGCGACCTTCGAGCTGTTCGTGACGATCCTGGCGGTGGGCGAATTGCTGGTCTTCATGAACGTGGTCGCGCCGATCTTCTCGCTCGACCATTTCGTCGCCGGGGGCTGGGCGGGCAGCGATACGCCCACGCTGCGATCACTCGGCGGCATGTTCGCCGCCATCCCCTTCGCGATCTGGTTCTTCCTGGCGATCGAGGGCGTGGCGATGGCCGCCGAGGAGGCCAAGGAGCCGCGCCGGACGATACCGATCGCCTATGTCACGGGCATAGTGACGCTGACCGCGCTGGCCTTCGGCGTCATGATCCTGGCGGGCGGGTCGGGCGACTGGAAGTCCCTGTCCAACCTGAACGACCCGCTGCCCCAGGCGATGCGGCGGGCGGTGGGGGATTCCAGCGGCTGGCTGCACATGCTGGTCTGGCTGGGTCTGTTCGGCCTCGTCGCCTCGTTCCACGGCATCATCATGGGCTATGCCCGCCAGATGTTCGCCCTGGCGCGCGCGGGATATCTCCCGGCCGCGCTGGGGCGCCTGCATCCCCGGTTCCGGACGCCGCATATCGCCACGATCGCCGGTGCGGCGATCGGCATATTGACGATCTATAGCGACGGCTGGATTCGCTTCGGCGGGCAGCCCCTAACCGCCAGCGTCGTGACGCTGTCGGTCTTCGGCGCCCTGACCATGTACATCATGTCGATGCTGTCGCTGTTCCGGCTGCGGCGGCGCGAGCCCGACCTCGTCCGGCCCTATCGCGCACCTGGCTTCCCGGTCGTGCCCGGCTTTGCTCTGGGCATGGCGGCGGTCGCGGCCGTGGCGATGGTCTATTACAACGCGGCGATCGCGATGCTGTTCGTCACGGTCATGCTGATCGCCGTGCTGCTGTCGGTCCGGCTGCGCGCGACGGCGTCACGCGACCATGGAAACCGGACGGACATGGTCGCCGCCAGCGACGCGTGACGGACCTCCCGGTGCCGCGACATGGGCGCGGCACCGGTTGCCTCGCCGCGGCCTATCGCTGCCGCGTCTCCCACCCCTCGGCGCGGTAATAGTCCGCGTTCGAGGAGGGCAGCATCGGGCGGCCCAGGATATGGTCGGCCGCCTTTTCGCCGATCATGATCGTCGGCGCGTTGAGATTGCCGGTCGTGATCGACGGCATCACCGAGGAATCGACCACCCGCAGCCCCTCGATCCCGTGTACCCGCAGCGCCGGGTCGACCACCGCCATGGGATCGGACGCCGCGCCCATCGCGCAGCTGCACGAGGGATGATAGGCGCTTTCGACATGGCTGCGGACGAATGCGTCGATCGCCTCGTCGTCCATGACCGCCGCGCCGGGCTGGATTTCGCGCCCTGCGAAGGGCGCCATCGTCGGTTGTGCGAAAATCTCGCGCGTCAACCGGACACAGGCCCGCATCTCCACCCAGTCGTCCGGATGGCTCATATAGTTGAAGCGGATCGAGGGCTTTTCCGCCGGATCGGCGCTGCGCAGGCGGACATGGCCGCGGCTCTTAGACCGCATCGGTCCGACATGCGCCTGGAACCCATGGCCCGTCGCGAGCGACGATCCGTCATAGCTGACCGCCAGCGGCAGGAAATGATATTGGATGTCGGGATAGGCGATGCCCGCGCGGCTGCGGATGAAGCCGCAGCTCTCGAAATGGTTGGTCGCGCCGAGGCCCTTCTTGCCGAGCAGCCATTGCGCGCCGATCAGCGCCTTTCGCAGCGGATTCATCGCAGGGTACAAGGTGATCGGCTGCTTGGATTCGATCTGGAAATAGAATTCCAGATGGTCCTGCAAATTCTCCCCCACGCCGGGCAGGTCATGGACCGGGGAGATGCCGTGCGATGCCAGTTCCGCCGCCGGACCAATGCCCGACAGCTTCAGCAGTTGCGGCGAATTGATCGGCCCGCCCGCCAGGATCACCTCGCGCCGGGCATGGACCGTCGTCTCCACCCCGCCGCGACGATAGACGATCCCGGTCGCCCGACGCCCCTCCAGCACGATGCGGGTCGCCAGCGCATGGGTCACGACCGTCAGGTTCGGGCGGCGCATGGCGGGCTTCAGATAGGCATTGGCCGCGCTCCAGCGGCGTCCGCGATGGACGGTCATGTCCATCCGCCCGAACCCTTCCTGCTGACGGCCGTTGATGTCGGCGGTCTCGGGATAGCCCGCCTCGCGCGCCGCATCGATGAAGGCCCGGTACAGCGGGTTGGCCAGGCGGCCATAGCTGGTATGGAGCGGCCCGGAATCGCCGCGCCACGCATCGCCGCCCTCCTCCCGCGTCTCCGCACGCCGGAAATAGGGCAGGACATCGCGATAGCCCCAGCCCGTCGCGCCCTCCGCCTCCCATCGGTCGAAATCCGCCGGATTGCCGCGCACATAGACCATGCCGTTGATCGAGGACGACCCGCCGAGCACCTTCCCGCGCGGGGTATGCAGCCGCCGTCCGTCCAGATGCGGCTCGGGCTCCGTCTCATAGCGCCAATTGTACCGCGCCATGTTCATCGGGATCGACAGCGCGCTGGGCATCTGGATGAAGACCGAGCGGTCGGACCCGCCCTGCTCCAGCACCAGCACCGAATGGCGCCCCCCCTCGGTCAGCCGCGCGGCCAGCACGCACCCGGCCGAGCCCGCGCCAACGATGATGTAATCGAAGCTGTCGGTCATCGCAGATCCGCTCAATAGGGGCAGTCGATGTCGGTCATCGCGACATAGACGCTCTTCAGACGGGTATAATGTTCGATCGCTGCCAGACCGTTCTCGCGGCCCAGGCCCGACGCCTTGTAGCCGCCGAAGGGCAGCTCGATGGGCGTGACGTTATACTGGTTGATCCAGCACGTCCCGGCCTCCAGCCGTGCGATCACGCGGTGCGCCCGCGTGATGTCGGCGGTGAAGACGCCCGCCGCCAATCCGAACTCGGTCGCATTGGCGCGCGCGATCACCTCTTCCTCGTCATCGAACGGCAGCACCGTCATGACCGGGCCGAACACCTCGTCCCGCACGATGGAGGCGCGGTCGTCCTCCGCGACGAAGATCGTCGGGGCGACGAACCACCCGCGCGCGAGATCGCCTTCGGTCAGCCGCTTGCCGCCGGTCAGCAGCCGCACGCCCTCGCGCCTGGCGCGCTCGATATGGCCGAGCACGATGTTCATCTGGGTTTCCGTCACCAGCGGACCGATCTGCGTCGCGGGATCGAGCGGGTCGCCGACGACCAGGCGGGCGGTACGCGCCGCGAGACGTTCCAGAAAGGCGTTCAGCACCGACCGATGCACGAAGACGCGCGTGCCGTTGGAGCAAACCTGCCCCGTCGAATAGAAATTGGCGAGCATGGCACCCGACACCGCATTGTCGAGCGCGGCATCCTCGAACACGATCAGCGGCGACTTGCCGCCCAGCTCCAGCGTCACCGCCTTCAGCCCCGGCGCGGCGGCCGCCATCACCGCGCGGCCCGTGGGCACCGATCCGGTCAGCGATACCTTGGCGATGTCCCTATGCGTCACCAGCGCGCGGCCGAGCGGACCATAGCCCTGCACGACCTGGAAAATGCCGTCGGGCAGCCCGGCGTCCCGGAAGACCTCCTCCAGCGCGGAGGCGGTCAGCGGCGTCTGTTCGGCGGGCTTGAAGATCATTGCATTGCCGCAGGCCAGCGCGGGCGCCGCTTTCCAGCAGGCGATCTGCAACGGATAGTTCCACGCACCGATTCCGGCCACCACGCCCAGCGGCTCGCGCCGGGTATAGCCGAACGCCTCGGCCCCCAGGTCGAGATGCTGTCCCGCCACGGTCGCGGCGACGCCCGCATAATATTCCAGGCAATCCGCGCCGGACAGCACGTCGACCGCCTCGGTCTCCTGGACCGGCTTGCCGGTGTTGAGCGTCTCGATCCGCGCCAGTTCCAGATTGCGTTCGCGCAGGAGATCGGCGGCTCGGTGCAGGATGCGGCCACGATCGCGCGGGGCAAGCGCCGCCCAGGCGGGCTGTGCGGCACGGGCGCGCGCGACGGCGGCGTCGAGGCCGCCCTTGTCCGTCACCGCGATCCGGGCCAGCACCTCGCCGGTCGCGGGATTGCACGGCACGATCTCGCGGCGCGGCGGCGGAGCGGCCGGTATGGCGGCCAGGCGGCTGTCGACGAACGACCCGATCAGCGCGCACGCGCTATCGCCGTCGATCTCGCTCCACTCCGACAGGGCCCCGCGAAGCCACACCCCGTCGATCATCGCCGCGATGGTCGCGGCCAGCGCGGGCGCCTCCTCGGCCGACACCAGCGCGCGGAGCGGATGGCGCAGGTTGGACAGCATCCGCCGCTGATACACACGCTGGATACGGAACAGGCGGGGTTGGTGGCGGACATGCCCCCAAAAGGCCAACCAGACCTTGCTGGTCGCGCCGTCGAGTTCCTCGGGCGCCAGGTTCGTGTCGATCACCGCCTGAAGCCGCTCGCGCGGCCCCTCCGCCTGGGCCAGCCGGAGCCGGAGCCTGGCCCCGAGGCGCGTGGTCAGCGCCCGGAACACCGCTTCGAGCAGGCCTTCCTTGTCGCCGAAATAATGGGCGACGAGCCCCGGCGACACGCCCGCCCGCCCGGCGATCTGGACGAGGGTGGTTCCGACGAACCCCAGCTCGGCCAGGCTGTCGATCGTCATCTCGACCAGCTGGCGGGCGCGACCATCGTCGGCGATCGGTGAAGAACGGGCAATGACCATGTTCTGAAGACTCGTTCAATTGAGCAAGGCATGGAAATCACGATGCCTGGGGTTATATGGCGTTTCTGACCAGGGTGACCAGCCCGTTCGTTGAACGCTTGGTCAATCGCTGTCAACACCTGCGACCGATTCGCAGGGGCCAAGGCCGCCATGGCTCCCCCCTCACCCCGGAAGCACCGAGAAATGATGGGCGGCCGCGATGATCGCTGCGGCCAGGGCCAGCGCCGCATAGGGGCGTATCCCCGCACGCGGCGGATCGGCCGGCCGCGCGCCATCGCCGCGCGCCGCCGCCGGGAACCGGCCCCCGTCCTGGACATAATGGCGAAAGACGAACACCGGCAGGATCATCGCGGCGGCGACCAGTCCGTTGCGCAGCGTGCCGGGACCCCACACTTCCGCCCCGGCGCCCAGCAGCGCCAGATTGACGAACCCCAGCATCGCGCCGACCGCGATCAGACAGTTCGGCGCGCGGAACGGACGCGACCATTGCGGACGGTCGATGCGGTGGATCCACCCCGCCTGAAGATTGAGGAAGATGAAGATCATGTAGCAGACGTTGGACACCATCAGGACCATGAAATAGTCCGACATCATCAGCAGGATCAGGTTGAAGCCCAGGTCCGTCCACATCGCCGCCGTCGGCGCGCCGTGGCGGTTCACCCGCGACAGATAGCGTGGCAGCCAGCCGTCGACCGATGCCTGGTACAGGGTGCGCGAGGACCCCATCATCGACGACATGACGATCAGCAGCAGCGCCAGGATGAACATCGCGACGAACAGGTTCGTGACGATCACGCCGCCCTTCACGATGCTCGCCAGCGCCAGCGCCACGCCCGTCCCGTCATAGATGGCGGGATCCATCAGCCCGCGCAGGCCCAGCGACGCCTGGAACGCCAGCGGCACCAGGGTGAAGATCGCCAGGCACATCAATCCCGCCGAAAAGATCGCCTTGTACGTGTCGCGCGCCGGGTCCCGGAACTCCCGCACATAGCAGACCGCGCCCTCGAAGCCGTAGGTCGACCAGCCCGCCCCGAACAGCCCCGCCGCCAGCACCGTCAGCCCCGCGGCATTCCAGCTGCCAAAGCCGATATGCCCCGCCGCATCGCGGACGATGGGGACGAGCGGAAACAGGTTCGCGGAGGGCAGATCGCCCGTGACGATCGGCACCAGGCCGATGAGCGCGAGCGGGCAGAGACAGGCGAGCGCCAGCACCTTCTGCGTTCGCGCGGCCCGGGCCGCGCCCTGATGCTGCAACAGGAAGGTCATCAGCAGGAAAGCGGCGCCGATGATCGCCACGGCGTTGATCCGCAGCGTCAGTCCGGGCCGGATAGCGCCCAGGTCCAGCAGCGTCAGATGCCATGTGTTGATCGCCGCCCCTGCCGGAAACAGGCTGGTCAGGACATAGGCCGCGGCCAGCCCCGTACCCAGCGCCAGCACCGGCGACCAGGCCAGCCAGTTGCACCATACGGAGATCGGCGCGACGAACTTGCTGTAGCCGATCCAGGCCGCCGCGCCATAGACCGATGCCCCGCCGGACTTGTCGGGATACAGACCCGCAATCTCGGCATAGACGAAACATTGCAGGAAGCCGATCAGCACCGACAGGATCCAGACCGCCCAGGAGGCCTGGCCGACCACCGTCGCGACGCCCCCCATGGTCAGCAGCACCCCGGCGGGCACGCCGCTGATGGCCCAGAATGCGCCGCGCCAATCGAGTGCCCGTTGCAGCGTCGGGAGGCGCCCGCCCGGCGCCTTGGGCCGGATACCGGCCTTCGCCTCGCCGTCCCAGCGCGTCGCCATCACCACATCGTCCGCCATTTCGCCCCCCCTCGTTCGTCAACGGGTCGATCGTCGTCTCGCCGGGGCGGATCAGCCGCCGCCCCGCCATCGCCCCGCTGCCCCCGACAGGCCCCACCCACGCGCCGTCGCCCGCCATGTGGCGGCGGCACGGAGTCCATCGAGAGCAGGCGGGAACGGGTCGCGGCGACCGGATATCGCCGCGACCTGCATCAGAAGCCGCGCCGAAGCGTGACGAACCACTGGCGGGGCGCGCCAGCGAGCAGGGTCTGGTTGTCGCCACTGGCAGTGAAGCCATTGGTACCGACGGTCGAGATGTAGCGCTTGTCGGTCAGGTTGGTCACGCTGCCCTCGATCGCGACGCCGTGGAGCGCTCCCGCATCCTCCCCGAAGCGATAGCCGATGCTGGCATCGACCAGCACGCGACCCGGCACCGACTGGTCGTTCAGATAGGTGAAGTAGCGTTTCGACAGATAGTCCGCACCCGCACGGGCAAAGACATGGCCGTCGTCATAGACGACCTCGCCCTTGACCATATGCTCCGGCGTATCGACCACTGTCTTCCCGGCGGTCGCGGTCAGCACGGTACCGGCGGCGTTCTTCACATCGTCCTGATAGGTGGCGTGATTATAGGAATAGCTGGCGAACAGGCTGAGCGGCCGGACGATGCGATAGAAGGCGGACACTTCCGCGCCATAGCTGTGCACGCTGCCCGCATTGTTCAGCGTGGGCGGATTGCCCTGGATGCCCGACCCGTTTGCGAAGCTGAGCAGCCGGTTCGAGAAGTCGATGAAATAGCCCACCGCCGACAATTGCAGCCCGCCGCTGCGCAGTCGCCCGCCGCCCTCGATCGTCTTCGACGTCTCCGGCTTCAGGGTCGAACGGATACCGTTGAAGCCCGCCTGGGTCGTGGCGAACGGACCCGTCGTCGCCGACGAGACGAAGGCGCGCATATTCTCGGTATAGCTCGCGAAGAGTTCGGCCGCCTCGCTCACATGATAGACCGCACCGACCTGCGGCAGGAACCAGTCCTCGGCCTTGATCCGGCCATTCACCAGGCTGCCGACCAGCAGGTTCGCCTGGTTCTTGACGCGCATCCCCTTCCATCCGCCGTTCAGCGTCAGATTGCCGAGGGTCAGCGTGTCGGCGACATGATATTGCAGGGTCTCGGTGTCGTATTTGCCGTACCATTGCGTCCGATACGGGTTCGACTGGAATTCGAGCGCGTTGCGGTTCGGTCTGGTCCCATCGTTCATGCCGTAGAAGCGGCGCGCCTGGGTGAAGCTGTTGCTCTCATACCAGACACCGACCTCGAAACGGTTCGCCCCGGTCTCGTAGAACAGGTTGGTCAGATTGCCCCCGCGGCTGATGCTATATTCGGTTACCCGAAAGCCCAGCGGCGAGGCGAGCCCCGTGGTCGATGTCGAGGACGCGGCCAAGGGCTTTCCATCCGGCCCCAGTGCACCGGCGGGCGTCGCCGAATAGGGGGTGATCCAGGATCCCTGCCCCTTGTTGTAATGATAATAGCTGGTCGAGACGATCGACAGTTCATCGGTCAGCTTGCCGTCGAAGGTCACGCCCCCCAGCACGTCGCGGCGCAGACCGGCCGCGTTATAATAGGCGTCGTCTGGTGTCCCGAACCCGCTGGGATAGGTGAGACCCGCACCCGTCCAGGGCGCGACGAAGCCCGCCGACGAGCCGTTATTCGCCTTCTGATAGCTCGCGAGCGCGGTCTGGTTCTGGTAAACACGCGCGATCTGCAGCGCGAGCGAATAATTGTCGGTGATATTGTCGTTGTTCAGGCCCCGACGCCGGATGATGTCATAGCTCAGGTCCTGATAATCATTCTCGCGCCGGTCGGAATAATCGACAAAGGCCGTGATGCTGCCGCGCGCACCCATGTCCTTCATCAGCTTGGCATTGACCTGCTGCTGGCGCTGGCGGCCGAACCCCTTCCACTTGTCGGTGGTGAGATAGGCGTAGCTGAGATAGCCCTTGACCCCGCCACCCAGATCGCCGGTGTCGAGCCGCGCGAAGCCGCGCCAGGTATTGTTGCTGCCATAGGTGCCCGACCCGACGATGTCGAACGTGTCGGACGGCTTGCGGCTGACGAATTGCAGCGTGCCGCCCAGGTTGCTGGTCGACGCCGTCCCGAGCGCGCCCGCCCCTTGCGCGACGGTCGTGCTGGCGAGGTTGTCGGAAATGATCGCGCGGCTGATGTGCAGGCCGTTGACATTGCCATAGCTCATGTCGCCGAGCGGCACCCCGTCGAGCGTGAAGCCGAGCTGGTTCTGGTTGAACCCGCGCAAGCTGATCCGCGTCGACCATTCATAGGCGCCGAACGCATCGGCCGACTGGAAATTGACGCCCGGCAGCTTGGCGATCGCCTTGAGCGGCGACGTGCCGGGGGTGAGCCGCTCCATATCGATGGCCGCGACCGTCTGCACCTGGCGCGCCTGGCCAAAGCCCAGCACGACGATGTCGCCATGGGCGGCCTCGGCATCGCCCGAATTGCCCTGCGCGCCGATGGTCGGCTTCGGCGCCTTGGCGGCATCCTGTGCCTGGGCCGCAACGGCCATTGTGAGCATGCCCGTTCCCGCAAGCAGATAGGCAACGATCTTAGTCATCCCACACCCCCCAAAATGTTCCGCGACGGCCCGATTCGGCATTCAATTGTTCGCATCCGCACAAATTTTTGCAAGATGGTTTCACGAGCGTTGAACGAGCGATCAGCATCTTCCATGGGGCATATTAGCGAACGTTATGGCCGCTGCGCTCCTAAGGTGGGGCAAGGCGCGATGCGGGGAGCAGGGCATTGCATAGGACCAGAATGATCTTGTCCGGCATTCCTTGATTGTTTATTCAACGCAGCGATCGTAGGGCGGGACCGACAGGCCCGGCCGCGCTTGGAGGCCGACATGGATCAGCACAGTCGCCGTCATTTCCTGTCCTCGATGGCGGGCGCTGCCGCAGCGTGCGCGATGCCGCCGTCCATCGCGCGGGCCCTCGCGCTGCCCGCCGATCGCCGAAGCGGGACGATCGCCGATATCGACCATGTCGTGATCCTGATGCAGGAGAACCGGTCCTTCGATCATTATTTCGGCACCCTGTCGGGCGTGCGAGGGTTCGGCGATCCGAGGCCGCTGACGCTGCGGTCGGGGCGCAGCGTCTTTCACCAGCCTGGCGCCGATGGTCATGGGATCGTCCCGCCCTTTCACCTCGACACGTCGCGCACGCGGGGCCAGCTGCTGAAGAGCCTGGATCACAGCTGGAAATCGAACAGCGCCGAATGGGCGGCCTATGACTGCTGGGTGCGACACAAGACGCCCATGACGATGGGCTATTTCCGTCGCGCCGACATTCCCTTTTACTATGCGCTGGCCGATGCGTTCACGATCGGCGATGCCTATTACGCCTCGCTTCACGGTCCGACGAACCCAAACCGCATGTATCTGTTCACGGGAACCAGCGGCCTGACCGTAGGCGATCGAGGTCCGCAGGCGGTCGACAATGCCGATGACGGCAACTGGACCGGCGATGCCGCCCGCGACCGCCCCGACTTTCCCGGCGCGCGCTGGACCACCTATGCCGAACGGTTGCAGCAGGCGGGCATCCGGTGGAAGCTGTACCAGGAACATGACAATTACGGCGACAACAGCCTCGCCTATTTCGCGGCGTTTCGGGGCCTTTCTCCGCAGGACGAACTGTATCGGCGCGGCCGGGCGATCGTGCCCGGATCGACGGCGGCGAACGCGGCGGAGACCACGGCCCAGCATCTGGTCGACGCCTTTGCCGCCGATGTGACCGCCGGAGCCTTGCCGCAGGTATCCTGGATCGTCGCCCCCCAGCGTTATTCGGAACATCCCGAGGCCCCACCGGCACTGGGCGAGTCGCTGGTGTCGCGGGTGATCGATGCTCTGACCGCGAACCCGGCGGTCTGGGCGAGGACCGCCCTGATCATCACCTATGACGAGAATGACGGCTTTTTCGATCATATGCCGGGGCCGCTCCCGGCACTGACTCCGACAGCCGGGCGGTCGGGGATCGATGTGGCGGGCGAGAGCTATCGCGGGCAGCCGGTCGGACTGGGCGTTCGCGTCCCCCTCATCGTGGTATCGCCATGGACGCGGGGCGGATGGGTGAACAGCCAGGTCTTCGACCACACCTCCGTCCTGCGTTTCCTGGAGCGGCGGTTCGGCGTCATGGAACCCAATATCAGCCCGTGGCGGCGTGCGGTCACGGGCGATCTGACGAGCATGTTCGACTTCGAGGATCCCGATGCGTCGGCGCTGCACGCCTTGCCATCGACGCGCGATGCCACGGCCCGCCTCGCCCGTCAGGCCCGCCTGCCCGAGCCCGTGCCCGGCACCGTCGGCGATCCTCCCGTGCAGGAACCGGGAGGTCGTCCGGCGCGGCCATTGCCCTATCGGCTGACGGTTGACGAAGCGACGGCGCCGGGCCTGGCGCTGCGCTTCGCCAACACCGGGACCGCCGCCGCCGTCTTCGCGGTGTACGACGTGATGGGAATGGCGGGGCCATGGCACTACACCGTCCTGCCCGGCACGACCATGTCGGACACGCCGCACGGCCTTCCCGCGCACGGCGACTATCGACTGGAAATCCACGGACCAAATGGTTTCCTGCGCGGGCTTTCCGGGACGATGGACGGACCGCCGGGATTGCACGCGTCCCTGGCTGAAAGAGGTGACAGGATCATGCTGACGATCACGCATCACGGCACCGCGCCCATCCGGGTTGCGGTGACACCCCCCGCTGGCACCGGCCATCCCGAACAGACGTGGCGGATGGCGCCCGGCGCGACCCGCACCATCGGCTATGACGTGGCGGGGAACGACCATTGGTACGACCTGACGGTCGCGATAGCGGGCACGACATGGGCCCGCCGCTTCGCTGGTCATGTCGAGACGGGGCGTCCCAGTCGCAGCGATCCCGCGATCCGGACGGGAGCGTCGGCATGAAGCGGCTCGTCATGGCACTGGCGTCCATCGCCCTGGTCGGCGCCGCCCCCGATACGCTCGCCAACTGGACACCGGCCGAGCGGGCCGCGATCGATACGACGCTGTCGCACGCCCAGCCCGGCGACTATGCGACCTTCGACGCCGACAACACGCTCTGGGTCAGCGACCTCGAAGAATCACTGCTGCCATGGCTGGAAAACCATGGGTTCCTGCGTGCGGACCGCCTCGATCCCATGCTGAAGCCGGTGCCGATGCTGCCGGGGGAAAGCCTGTATGGCTATTATCATCGGCTGTGCGAGGTCGATGACAATCTATGCTATCCCTGGATCGCCCAGGCTTTCTCAGGTCTGTCGCTGAAGCTGTTGAAGCAGCAGGTCGACGCGATGATCGCCGATGGGCGACCGATCCCGGTCCGCTACCGGGTCGGCGATCGCGAGGTTGCGGGCACGGTCATGCCGCCCCGCATCATGCCGGGGCAGCGCCAGCTGCTCGCCGGCCTGCGCGCGCGGGGCGTGCGGATCTATGTCGTCACCGCCTCGCTCGAGGAGCTGGTGCGGATGGTCGTCTCCGATCCGCGCTATGGGCTGGACGTGCCGCCGGACCGGGTGATCGGTGTCACCATGCTGCTCCGCGATCCGAAAACCGGGGCGGTAACGACCGCCCGGCAACAGATCGCCAAGGGGCATTTCCTCGACGGCGTCTATTCCGCCGAGCATCACGCCGACATGGTCCTGACCCCGACGCTCTGGGCGCCGCTCACCTGGCATGAGGGCAAGGTCGCGGCGATCCGGACCTATATCGACCCGGTGCGCCATCCGCTGCTCGCCGCCGGGGACAGCGCCAGCGACTGGCCGATGCTATTCTATGCCGACGGATTGCGGATCTGGGTGGAACGTCGTGCGACGCCCAACACCGCCCTGCTCGCGCGGCGCCATTTCATGGCCGACGGGTCGCATGGGCGCGAAAGCGGTACGGGGGCATTCGACCAGCACTGGATCTCCCCCTTCCAGAGCGATCTCGCCCGCGGCGATTGAACACCGCTCCGCCCGCAGCGCCCGAAAGGCCTGCGGGCGGACGCGTCGTGATGGGGGGCAGGATCAGCGGGGCGGCTAGGCCCCGACCTGCACATCGCCGCGCGGAACGGAGCAGCAGGCCAGGATGTATCCGTCCGCTATGTCTTCGTCGAGGATGCCGCCATTGTGGTTCATGTCGACCGCTCCGGCGGCCAGGCTGATCCTGCAGGTGCCGCAAAGCCCGGACTCACAGGCGGCCGGGATGCGCACGCCGACCGAGCGGGCGATTTCGAGGACGGTCTGGCCAGCGGGCGCGACCGCTGCGACGTCGGACTCCAGGAACCGGATCGTCGCAGCATCGGCATCCGGCGCGGCCGGATCGGCGGGTGCCTCGCGGGTCGCCACCGGCAAATCCCCGAAACTCTCCTGATGATAGCGCGCCATGTCGTGGCCCGCATCGGCGAAGATGCCGCGCACGGTGTCCATGAAGCCATCGGGGCCACAGCAGAACACCTCGCGCGTCAGCATGTCGGGCACGAGGATGGGCAGCCGCGTGGCGTCCAGACGGCCGCGATGCCCGCTCCAGGCCACGCCCGGCGGCGTGTCGCGCACGATCATGCTCAGCGCCAGGTTCGGCATCTGCCGGTCGAGCAGTTCGAGTTCGTGCCGGAAGATCAGTTCGTCGGGACTGCGCGCCACGGTGACGAAGGCGATATCGCTGTCCGGCGCGACATCGGCGATCCAGCGGAGCATCGCCATCATCGGGGTGATGCCCGATCCCACCGATACGAACAGATAGCGCGACGCCGGATGGGCGACATGGGTGAAATGCCCCGTCGGACCATAAGCGCGCAGCCGCATGCCGACACGCAGATGATCGAACATCCATCGCGTGCCGATGCTCTCCGCCTGCGCCTTGACGGTCACCGCCACCGACAGGGGGCGGGACGGCGAGGACGACAGGGTATAGGTGCGCAGCAGCGGCCCACCCTCGATCGGGAGTTCCAGCGTCACGAACTGGCCCGGACGATAGCGGAACCAGAGGCCGGGATCGGCGCGGAAGACGAAGGTCCGGACCGTCGGGGTTTCGGCATGGACGCCGATCACCTCCAATTGGTGGAGCCGGTCGTTCCATACGGCCATGTCATCGAGATGCAGATGCGTCCCCCCGCTCATGCCACGCGCCGGACATGGCCCCGCCCGGCCCCGCCCAGCCGTTCCTCGACGGAGCGCGCATACCAGTCGACGAACTGGATCACGCCGCCTTCCTGCAAGGGCGAATAGGGCCCCGGTTCATAGGCGGGCGAGCGGATGCCCAGCGCATTCTCCTCGACGATGCGACGATCCTGGTCGTTGGTCTGCGTCCAGACATGGGTCAGCCGGTCGAGGTCATAGTCGACGCCCTCCACCGCATCCTTGTGGACCAGCCATTTGGTCGTCACCGCCGTCTCGTTCGGCCCGATCGGCATCACGCGGAAGGTCACGGCATGGTCGATCAGGACATGGTTCCACGTCGTCGGATAGTTGAACAGCATCAACGCGCCGATGCGTTCGGCCGCCACCCCGTCCGACAGCCCGCGCGCCACCGCGCGCGCTCCGTTCATCGTATAGCTTTCGGCATCGCGCAGCAGCGGTGCCCGGATCGCACGGAACTGGCCGCTGTCGTGCATGCGGAATTGCGCGGGCAGCCCCGCCGCCTCGCACCGCGCCCAGTGGTCGGCCATCTCGGGATCCTCGCCGCCGCCCGCGACGCCGGTGACGTTGGGCGATTCCGAATAGGTCTTGCACAATTCGGGATGACTGCCCGCGCAATGATAGCATTCGCGGTTGTTTTCCCACACCAGCTTCCAATTGCCCTTCTCGACGATGGTCGACTGAAAGGCGATCTTCGTATCGGCCAGGTTGTGCGGCGCGAAATAGGGGCGCATCAGGTCGCTGAAGGGCGCAAAGGCGGGCGGCTCGGCCGCGAGGCAGACGAAGATATAGCCCGCGACACTCTCGCACGCGACGGGCTTCAGCGAATGCTGGCTGCGGTCGAAATCCTCGCCCATCTGGCGCGCGAAGGCCAGCGAACCGTCCAGATTATAGGTCCATTGATGATAGGGGCAGACCAGCTTCGGGGCGACGCCACGCTCCGCATTGCAAACCCGGCTGCCCCGATGGCGGCAGCTATTGTGGAAAGCGCGGATCGTGCCGTCGCGATCGCGCAGGACGACGATCGGATAGGCCCCGACCTGCATCGTGAAATAGCTGCCCGGCTTGGCGAGTTCGCAGTCGTGCCCGGCGAACAGCCAGTCGCGATACCAGATCAGCTCCAGATCCAGGTCGAAGAAATCCTGGTCGACATAGAAGGGCTGGGGCAGCGAATATCCCGCCTTGCGGGACCGGATCAGGTTCAGCATCTCGCTACGGGCGTTCACCTTGCCATCCTTCTTCTCATGGGTGGTCCCGACCGACGTGAATCACACGGGCGAGCTTCGGGGATCATTGTCGCAACGCTGATTTTATGAGCAACCCGGCATTTGCTAATAGTCGCTGGCGTCAGCTCTTCGGCTTGCGGTTTTCGGGGTCGTAGAGCGGGCGATAGCCGACCGAGGCGACCTCCACCGGATAACGCTCCCCGAAATATTCGACCTCCAGCTTGCGCCCCTCTTGGCACAGCGCCCAGGGCAGATAGGCCAGCGCGATGTTCTTGCCGATCGAGGGGCCATAGGCGATCGAGCTGGTGTAGGACCGCCGCCCCAGTTCGTCGACCGGCACTTCGCCCGTCTCGGGATCGATCACCGGCAGGATGCCGACGGGATAGCGCTTCACCCCCTTCGCATCGACATTGTCGGTCATCACCAGCGTGCACAGCTTGGCGGGCTGATGCGCGCGCGCGCGGTGTTCCAGATGCTTCGCCTTGCCGCGGAAATCGGCTTCCTTGGCCTTGGGGCGCGCCAGATCGGCTTCGAGCAGATTATAATGGGTCAGCAGGTCGGCATTCTGCAGGCGCAGGCTTTTCTCCATGCGCCGCGAATTGGCATAGGTCTCGATCCCGACCGCGATCACGCCGGTCGAGCGCAGCGCATCCCACACTGCCAGCCCGTCTTCATAGGCCATGTGCAGCTCCCACCCTTGTTCGCCGACATAGGAGATGCGGAACGCCATCACGTCTTTGCCCGCGATGCGAACGGTGCGGATCGCGGCGAAGGGGAAATTCTCCAGCGACAGCGCGTCGGGGTCCTCCACCACCTTCTGGAGATTGACGCGGGCGTTGGGGCCCCAGATGCCGATAGTGACGTACTTCTCGGTCACGTCGGTGACGGTCACGTCCAGCCCGCGATCCTGCGCGACGCGGCGCATATAATGGACGTCGCGCGGACCCGCATCGGCGCCGTTCACCAGGCGGCAGCGGTCGGCGAGGCGGAACACGGTGAAGTCGGCGCGGACATTGCCCTCGTCGTCCAGGAAATGGGTATAGACCCCCTTCCCGATCGTCGCATCGCCGCCGACCTTCGCCGCGCACAGCCACTCCATCAGCGCGACGTGATCCGGCCCCTCGATATCGGTGATGTGGAAGTGCGACAGGTTGATCAGGCCGCAATCGGCACTGAGTTCCAGCTGCTCGGCGTTGGACACGCGCCAGAAATGGCGATTGTCCCACTCATTCTCGCGCACCGGCACCTGATTGGCATATTTCTCCAGCAGATGCTCGTTCGCGGCATAGCCATGCGCGCGTTCCCAGCCGCCGAGTTCCATGAAATAGCCGCCCAGTTCCTTCTCGCGCTCCCAGAAGGGCGAGCGGCGAATGCCGCGACCGCCCGAAAAGGGCTCGCGCGGGTGGACCGGCGGGTTATAGATCTTGGCGGCGGTCTCCAGGCAGCGTTCCTCGATGAATTTCGCCTCCAACTGGAACGGGTTGAAGCGCGCATAGTCGATGCTGGCATGGTCGATCGCGGTGCGCCCGTCGGTCATCCAGTCGGCGACCAGCTTGCCCATGCCGGGGCCGTCCTTCACCCAGATACCGACCGCATACCACAGGCCGCGCACCTTCTGGCTCTCGCCGATCGACGGGCCGCCATCGGTGGTGGTCTGGAGCAGGCCGTTGAACGAATGGCTCTCATTATAGCCCAGCTCGCCCAGGATCGGCGTCAGCTCGATCGCGCGTTCCAGCGGTTCGAGCACCTGTTCCATCTCCAGGTCGCGCTGCGACGGCGAGAGGCGCGCCTCCTCCTTCTCCAGCAGGTCGCGCGGATGGACGAGGCGGGGCGCGTGCTCCTCATAATAGCCCCATTCGATCTGCCCGCCCTCGGTCGTACGGGGATCGCCGGTGTCGCGCATATAGGCCGAATTGCCCTGATCGCGCAGCAGCGGATAGCCAATGTCCTTCCCCGTCCCCTCGAACTCGTTATACGGACCGAAGAAGGTCAGCGGGTGGTCGACCGGGAAGACCGGCAGATCCTCTCCCGCCATCTCGGCGATCAGGCGGCCCCACAGGCCGGTGCAGACCACGACATAATCGGCCATGATCGTGCCGCGTGTCGTCACCACGCCCTTGATCCGTCCATCCTCTATGATGAGCGATTCCGCCTGGTTGTTGGCGAACACGGTCAGCTTGCCCGCCGCGACCGCCTGGTCGACCAGCTTGCCCGCCACCGTCTGCGACCGGGGGACGACCAGACCGGCATCCGGGTCCCACAGTCCGCCTTGCACCAGGCTTTCCTCGATCAGCGGGAACTTCGCCTTGATCGTCGCGGGATCGACCAGCTCCGCGCGCGTCCCGAATGCCTTGCCCGAGGCGACCTTGCGGCGGATCTCGTCCATCCGCTGATCGTCGCCGACCCGCGCGACTTCCAAGCCGCCGATGCGCGAATAATGGCCCATCTTCTCGAAGAAATCGATCGAGTAGAGCGTCGTCCAGGTCGACAGATAATCGTGACTGGTCGCGTAGCAGAAGTCGGAGGCATGCGCGGTCGAGCCGATATCGGTCGGCACGCCCGACTTGTCGATGCCGACAATATCGTCCCAGCCGCGTTCGACCAGATGATGGACGACCGATGCGCCGACGATACCGCCGACGCCGACGATCACGACACGGGCCTTTTCGGGAAGCGCTGCCATTCTCTACTCCTATCGGTACGAGGTCGTCGCGGGGATCATGTCGTGCATCCGCCCGGCCTTCACGGCGCGAACACCACGGTGCGGTGGCTGTTGAGCATCACCCGCCCTTCGAGATGATATTTGACGGCGCGGGCCAGCACGCGAGATTCGATGTCGCGCCCTGCCGCGACGAAATCCTCGCTGGTCATCATATGGCTGACCCGCTCGGTTTCCTGTTCGATGATCGGCCCCTCGTCCAGGTCGGGGGTGACGTAATGCGCGGTCGCGCCGATCAGCTTGACCCCGCGCTCATGCGCCTGGTGATAGGGCTTGGCGCCCTTGAAGCTCGGCAGGAACGAGTGGTGGATGTTGATGACCCGGCCGTAGAGCCGTTCGGACAGCTCGTTCGACAGCACCTGCATATAGCGGGCGAGGACGACCAGTTCCGCCCCCGTCTCCTCGACCAGGGCGAGCAGCTTGGCTTCCTGCTCGGCCTTGTTGTCCTTCGTGACCGGCCAGTGATGAAAGGGCACCCCCTCGATCTCCGCCGCCCTGCGCGCCGCATCGTGGTTGGAGACGATCGCCACGACTTCGGCGTTCAGCCAGCGAACCTTGATCTGGTACAGCAGGTGATGCATCGCATGGTCGAATTTCGAGACCATCACGATGATCTTCGGACGCTCGGCGACATCGACGATCGTCAGATCGAGGCCGAACCGCGCGATGGCGGGGTGCAGCACCCCCTCGATCGCGTCGCGCGTCACCGCCTCGCTCACCGTCACCGCGATCCGCAGGAAGAAATGATCCGCCTGCCGATCCCAGAACTGGTTCGATTCCAGGATATTGGCCCCCAGCCCCGCCAGCGCGGTGGTGACGGCGGCCACGATGCCCGGCTGGTCCTTGCAACCCAGCCGTATGACATAGGACTTCTCGGTCATGGAAAGGCTTTCGCTAGGGCTCAGAGCTGGCGTTCCAGGTCCGGCAGGACCTCGAACAGGTCGCCGACCAGGCCGTAATCGGCCACCTGGAAGATCGGCGCGTCTTCGTCCTTGTTGATCGCAACGATCACCTTGGCATCCTTCATCCCCGCCAGATGCTGGATCGCGCCGGAGATGCCGCAGGCGACATAGAGGTCGGGCGCGACGATCTTGCCGGTCTGTCCGACCTGCCAGTCATTGGGCGCATAGCCCGCATCCACCGCCGCGCGCGACGCGCCGACCGCCGCCCCCAGCCGGTCGGCGAGCGGCAGGATCGTCTCGCGGAACTTCTCCGCCGATCCCAGCGCGCGACCGCCCGACACGACGATCCGCGCGGCGGCCAGATCGGGACGCTCGCTGGCGGCGAAGCGATTTTCGACGAAGGTCGATAGGTCGGGCGCGTCCGGAACGTCGACCGTCACGATCTCGGCTAGGTCATCCTGGAAAGCCGCCGCCGCGAAGGCCGCCGTGCGAACCGTCACCACCTTGACCGGGTCCGTCGACCGCACCGTCTGCACCGCATTGCCCGCATAGACCGGCCGCTTGAACGTATCAGGTGCGACGACCGCCACGATCTCCGACAATTGCATGACGTCCAGCAACGCGGCCACGCGCGGCAGGATGCTCTTGCCGTTGCTGCTCGCCGGGGCGACGATCGCGTCATAGCCACCGGCCAGCGACACGATCAGCGCGGCGGTAGGTTCGGCCAGCCGATGTTCCAGCGCTGCCCCCTCGGCCAGCAGCACACGCCGCACCCCGGCCAGTCTGGACGCCGCCAGCGCCACATCCCGCGCACCCAGGCCCGCCACCAACAGGTCGATCTCGCCTCCGATCGCCGACGCGGCGGTCAGCGCGCGCGCGGTCAGTTCCGAAAGGGTCGAATTGTCGTGTTCGGCCAATAGAAGAATGGACATTGCTCTCGCTCCCCCCTTCGCGATCAAAGGATGCCGGCCGCTTCCTTCAGCTTGCCGACCAGTTCGGCCGCCGAGCCCAGGCGCACGCCCGGCTCGCGGACCTTCGGCTCCTCGGTGGTCAGCACCGTCAGGCGCGGCGCGACGTCGACGCCAAGGCTGTCGGCGTCGACCTCCTCGAGCGGCTTTTTCTTGGCCTTCATGATGTTCGGCAGCGAGGCATAGCGCGGCTCGTTGAGGCGAAGGTCGACCGATATGACCGCGGGCAGAGCGACCCGGATCAGCTGAAGGCCGCCATCGACCTCGCGCATCACATCGGCCACGCCGTCGGCGACGGCGATATGCGATGCGAAGGTCGCCTGCGACCAGCCCAGCAGCGCCGACAGCATCTGCCCGGTCTGGTTGGCGTCATCGTCAATGGCCTGCTTGCCGAGCAGGATCAGTCCCGGCCCCTCGCGCGCGGCGATCTCCCGCAACAATTTGGCGACCGCCAGCGGCTCGGGCATCGTGTCGGTCTTCACGAGGATCGCCCGGTCCGCGCCGATCGCCAGTGCGCTGCGCAGCACGTCCTGCGCCTGGGCCGGGCCGATCGAGACCACGACGATCTCGCTGGCGATCCCGGCTTCCTTCAGCCGCACCGCTTCCTCGACCGCGATCTCGTCAAAGGGGTTCATCGCCATCTTCACATTCGCAAGATCGACCCCCGATCCGTCGCTCTTGACGCGAATCTTCACATTGTGATCGACCACGCGCTTGACGGGCACCATCACCTTCATTCCGCCGCCCCCTCGCCAGAATAATCGTGCCGAACCGGGTGAAATCCCTTTCGACAACAGTAGGTTTGCGACGGGGTGCGCCGAGGCGGAAAGAATATTTGCGTCAAATGGACACAAACTCTACGACATGCCGTCCGAAGTTTATCGGCCGACCGGAGAACGGAATGGATCGCCCCCCACCGTCGGTACTGAGCGCGTCGCTGCAACGCCGTGCAAAGGGACTGCGATTGTCGGTCGGTTTCATTCTCGCGCGGCGGTTCACGCTGTGCGCCTTCGCCAACTTCGTGGACGTCCTACGGCTCGCCGCCGACGAGGGCGATCGCAGCCGACATATCTTGTGCGACTGGAAGATCCTGTCGCGCAACTCCGCCGCCATCCCCTCCAGTTCCGGCATCGCCATCCAGCCCGACGAACAGCTGGGCGACCCCACCCGCTTCGACTATATCGTCGTGGTGGGCGGACTGGTCGATGAGATCGACGGCTTCGACAGCGAATATGTCGCCTATCTGCGCAAGGCCGCCGCGCTGGGCGTGCCGCTGGTGGGAGTATGCACGGGCGCGTTCCTGCTCCACAGCGCGGGCGTGCTGGCCGGGTATAAATGCTGCGTCAGCTGGTTCCACCACCGCGACTTCCTGGACCAGTTTGACGGGCTGGACCCGGTGTCCGACCAGATCTTCATCGTCGACCGCGACCGGCTGACCTGTTCCGGGGGCGCGAGTTCGGCGCATCTCGCCGCCTATCTGGTCGACAAGCATGTCGGGCGGGCACAGGCCAGCAAGAGCCTGCACATCATGATCATCGACGAGGCGCTGACCGGCGAAAAGGCCCAGCCCGGCGCGATGCTCGACTATCGTACCGACGATCCCATCGTGCTGCGCGCGCTGCTGATCACCCAGCAGAATATCGAGACGCCGCTGTCGGTCGCCGACATCGCGCAGCGCATGGGGAAGAGCAAGCGGCAGCTGGAACGCCGGTTCAAGACGGCATTGGGGGTATCGCCGCAGGCAGCGTTCATGGACATTCGGCTGTCGCTCGCCCGGCACATGCTGGAAAGCAGCGCCAAATCGATCACGATGATCGCGGTGGAGTGCGGCTTCTGCGACTCCTCGCATATGAGCCGGATGTTCCGGCGGCGCTTCGGATGTTCGCCGCTGGAGTCCCGCCACGCGCTGGCCAACGGGCGCGCCGTCGCCAGCGCCGCTTCGGATTGAGGCACCGGCAGGCGCGCTTTCGCCCTATGAGGGCGGCCCCTCCCAGGCCATAGCCCCCTCGATCCAGGGAAACATGCGGATGAGCGAGTCCACTTTCCCGCCCCGCAGGATCGCGGCGGCCTGAAGCGCCATGTCGCGCGGCAGGTCGCCGAATTCGCCCTTGCGCGCCACCAGCTGGATGCGACGGCGAAAGCTGCCCCGCGGCATCGGCAACACCGTCAGCGCGGGCAGAAGCTCGATCTGACTGGCCAGGCACAGCGGGGTGGCGATGCTCCACCCTTCCAGCGCGACGACGGTGGACAATTGCTGATGGGTGGAATCCACTTCGATCACATTGGGAATGCGCAGCTTCATCCGGGCGAGCTGGCGTTCGATCCGTTGCCCCATCGCCGACAGGAGCGAATAGCGGACAAATGGCAGCTGGGTCATCGCATCGATCGAAACCGGCATGTCCGCATAGGCGGCGGGCGCGACGATCACGAAGGGTTCCTCCATGATCGGGTGATGCTCAATCTCCTCGACATCCTCCAGCTGGCTGGACCCCGTGATCAGCATGTCGATGCTGCGTGCCAGGAATTCGCGGTGCTGGACCAGCGATATACCCGATCGCATCTGCCATTGCTGCGCCCGCGATCCTAGAGCGCGCAGCAACGGCGCGGTCAGGTGGTTGGCGATGCTCTCCGCCATGGCGACGACGACGCATTCGGCGGTCTGCGAGGATTGCTCGCAGACCTCGCGTGCCAGCATCCTGGCCGCCGCGACCAGTTCCGCGCCTTCGCGCCGCAACAGCTTGCCCGCCGGGGTCAGCGCCAGCGGGCGCATGGTGCGATCGAACAGACGCGTATTGAGCGCCATTTCGAGCTTCGAGATGATCTGCGAAACCGCCGATTGCGTCATGCCCAGATGCCGCGCGCTCTGGGTCATGCCGCCAAGCTCGGAGGTCAGGATGAAGACCTCCACGGCGTTGAGGTCGAAGCCCGGCGTCAATCTGGCGGACATTGGCATTACCATCCCATGTGGTGGAGGATGTCGGCGACACCGCCCGGTCGGACCATCAGGATCGCGACCTCACGGCGCCACGGATGCCCCGCCCGGCAGCGCGACGACCCGCACGTCATGGCCAAGCCCCTCAAGCCACGCGACCATCGGCGCGAACGGCACCGCGATGGTCGCGCTGTTGCGCAGCGGATGGACGGCGATCCGCTCGGCGTGGCGGAAGCTCTCGTCAAAGACCAAAGATACCGGGCCGGGCGGCGCGTGCGTGACCGCCAGCGGCGTCACCGCGCCCGGCGTCACGCCCAGCAGCTGTTCCATTTCGTCGGGCTTGCCGAACGAGAATTTGCCCGCGCCCAGCGTCTCGGCAAAAGCCTTCAGGTCGGCACGCCGGTCATGCGGCAGCACGATCAGCCAGAAGCGCTTCTGCTTGTCCTTCAGGAACAGGTTCTTGGTGTGCGCGGCGGGCAAGGCGGCATGGATGCCCGCGCTCTCCTCGACGGTGAAGACGGGCGGATGCTCGATCTTCTCCATCGCGATCCCGGCGGCCGCGAACTGGGCGTAGATTTCGTCTTCGGTCATGATCCACTCGTCAACATTCGGGAAAACTCACCGCCAAGCCGCCTTGCGACGTCTCCTTATACTTGGCGTGCATGTCGGTGCCGGTGCGCATCATCGTCTCGATCACCTGGTCGAGCGAGACGATATGCGTCCCGTCGCCGCGCAGCGACAGAGATGCCGCATTGATCGCCTTGACCGCACCAAAGGCATTGCGCTCGATGCAGGGCACCTGCACCAGCCCCGCGACCGGATCGCAGGTCATGCCGAGATGATGCTCCATCGCGATCTCGGCCGCATTCTCGGTCTGCGCGTCGCTGGCGCCCATCACCGCGGCCAGCCCGGCGGCGGCCATCGCGCTGGCGGTCCCGACCTCCCCCTGACAGCCGACCTCCGCGCCGGAGATTGAGGCGTTGAGCTTGGTCAACACCCCGATCGCACCGGCGGTCAGCAGGAAGTCGTGCATGCCCGCGCGGTCGGCATCGGGCCAGAAATCGCGGTAATAGCGCAGCACGGCAGGCACGACCCCGGCGGCGCCGTTGGTCGGCGCGGTGACGACGCGCCCGCCCGCCGCATTCTCCTCGTTCACCGCAATGGCGAACAGGCTGATATGGTCCATGATATTGTGCGGCGCCTGCCGGTTGCGGAAACGGTCGGCGGCCAGCTTCTGGCGCAGGGCGGGTGCCCGGCGCGGCACCTTCAGCCGCCCCGGCAGGACCCCCTCGGTCTGCATCCCCCGGTCGATGCAGGTCATCATCACCGCGATGACCCGGTCCAGATAGACATCCAGTTCCTCCTCCGAGGTGCGCGCGCGTTCGTTGGCGCGCATCACCTCGGCGATCGACAGGCCGTGCCGACGGCAGATGGCCAGCAACTGCGCGGCGGTGCGAAACGGAAAGGGCGGCTCCCCGCGATCGTCCTCGGCCGCATCTTCCCCGAACCGCTCCTCGGGCACGATGAACCCGCCGCCGATCGAGCACCAACGCTCGCTGACCACGGCCTCCCCGTCCCGGCCCAGCGCGGTCAGACGCAGCGTGTTGGGATGGACCGGCGTCTCGCCGTCGCGGTCGAAGACGATATCGGCGTCGGGATCGAAGGCGATCGCCCGTCCGGCCACCATCAGGCTCCGCGCGGCACGGGCCTGCTCGACGACCAAGTCGATCTGCTCCGGCTCGATCGTGTCGGGGAGAAAGCCCGCAAGCCCCAGCATGACCGCCTTGTCGGTCGCATGGCCCATGCCCGTCCAGGCCAGCGAGCCCAGAAGATCGACCCGCACCCGCTCGAACGCCAGGCCCCGGAGCCTTGCCGCAAAGCCCTGCGCCGCCTTCATCGGCCCGACCGTGTGCGACGAGGAAGGCCCGATGCCGACGCGAAACAGGTCCCGCACGCCCAGCATCGGCCTACGCCTCGGTCTCCGCGACGTGGAGCAGCCCCTCGACATAGCGCGCGAAGGACCGCCACGTCTCGAGATGGAAACGGTCCGGCGCGCGGCGCCAGAGGATGATTTCCGCCTTGTCGTACATGGTCCGCGTGCACATCCCGACCGGGAAGGCACGAAGCGACAGGTCGAGCGCGCAGCCGCTCGCCAACAGCGTCTCGGCCATCATGCGCCCGCCCGCAATCTCCAGCGCGACCTGCCGATGGCTGACATCGACCAGCGAACACACGGCATCGCGCAGCCGCGCCTGGAGCGTCGCCACCCAGTCATCGCGCGCATCCGCCGCCAGGAGCAGCCATTCGTCCGGCCCCAGCCAAAGGGCCGCGACATCCGCCTCGATCGCCGAGCGGCAAGCCTCGCGCGGCAGGACGATGCCGAGCCGTTCGGCGACCAGATCGAGGGTCGCCGCCGGACAGCGCAGCACGGCGCGGCCGAAATGGCCCAGCGGACGGACCGACGCGCTACCGGCCGCGAAAGGCGAAGCGGGGGAGAGATCAGACATCGATGCGGGTGCCTTCCGGATCGTAGAAAACGGGGGAGACGATCTCGACCGCGATCGGCCCGCCCGGCATGGGCACGTGGAGCGTCTCGCCCAGACGCTGGTGGCCGCCGCGCACCAGCGCCAGCGCGATCGGCGCGTCCAGTACGGCGCTGCGATAGGCGGAGGTGACATGCCCGATCGGCGTCGTGGCAGCCGACGGCGCCACGATCTGCGCGCCCTCCTCCAGCACCGTTCGACCGTCCAGGCTCTTCAGGCCGACCAGCTGCTTGCGGTCGGGCGCCCTCATCGCGGGCCGGGCGAGCGATCGCTTGCCGACGAAATCGGGCTTCGCCTTGCCGATCGCCCAGGACAGGCCGACATCGTCGGGCGTGACCGTACCGTCGGTTTCCTGTCCGACGATGATATAGCCCTTTTCCGCGCGCAGGACGTGCATCGTCTCGGTGCCATAGGGCACCATGTCGAACGCCTTGCCGCATTCCCAGATCGCCTCCCACACCATCCGGCCATGACCGCTCGGCACGTTCACCTCGAAGCCCAGCTCGCCGGTGAAGCTGACCCGCATCAGCCGCATCGGCACGCCGCAGATGCGGGCATCGGCGATGCTCATATGCGGGAAGGCGGCGGCCGATATGTCCAGCCCCTCGATCAGCGGCGCGATCACCTCGCGCGCCTTCGGGCCCTGCACCGCGATCACCGACCATTGCTCGGTGGTCGAGGTCAGCCAGACGTTCAGGTCGGGCCATTCGGTCTGGAGATAATCCTCCATCATGCCCAGGACCCGCGCCGCGCCGCCGGTGGTCGTCGTCACATGGAAACGATCCGTCGCCAGCCGCCCGACCACGCCGTCGTCCATCACGAAGCCGTCCTCGCGCAGCAGCACGCCATAGCGGCACTTGCCGACGCCCAGCTTGGTCCAGGCATTGACGAAGAAGCGGTTCATGAATTCGGCCGCATCCGGCCCGACGATCTCGATCTTGCCCAGGGTGGAGGCGTCGAAGATGCCGACGCCCCGCCGTACGCCCACGCATTCGCGCGCGACGGCGGCGTGCAGGTCCTCGCCGGGACGCGGGAAGTAATGCGCGCGGCGCCAGTTGCCGACATCCTCGAACGCCGCGCCTTGCTCCCTGGCCCAGTCGTGGATCGCGGTGATCCGCGCCGGATCAAACAGGTCGCCACGCGCATGGCCCGCCAGCGCACCGAACGTGACCGGCGTATAGGGCGAGCGGAAGGTGGTCAGCCCGATCTCCGGGATCGACCGCCCGGTCGCCTCCGACACGATGCCCAGCGCGTTGATATTGGACAGCTTGCCCTGGTCGGTCGCCATGCCCGTGGTCGTGTAGCGCTTGACATGCTCGATCGATAGGAACCCCTCGCGGGTCGCCAGCAGGATGTCGCGGGCGGTGACGTCGTTCTGCCAGTCAACGAACGCCTTGGCCTTGCCCAGATCGCGCGACGTCGGGGCTGCGCCCATATGGCCACCCTCGCCTTGCGCATGGCGCAGCGCGACCATGGGAAGCAGGGCCGGGCTGGACGCCGTGAAGCCCGCCGCCGACGCCGCGTCCCGCCCCGCCGCGATACCGTCGCCCAGCGCCTCGGCCAGCGCGAACCGGCCCCGGCACGCGCCTGCCGACCGCTCCGCCTCGGCCGATACGTCGGGCAGATAGGCCTGGAGCCCCTCGTCCCAGGCCAGCTTTCCGCGCGATTGGGAGAAGAGGTGGACGCTGGGCGTGAAACCGCCCGCCATCAGCACCGCATCGCAGTCGTGACGCACGGTCTTGCCCTGCGCGGTGATGGTGATGGACGCGACCCGCAGGCCGCCGGTCGTGCCCTCGATCCTGGCATCGGTCGCGACCGGCAGCCCCGCCGCCTGCGCCGCCCCCGATGCGGCGGACGGCCGGCGGATGTCCGCGACCATCGCGACCGTCACGCCCGCCGCCGCCATCTCGTGCGCGACGCGATAGGCATTGTCGTGTGCGCCGACGATGACGATGCGTTGCCCGACCGCGACGCCATATTGCTGGAGATAGGTACGCGCGGCGTCCGCCAGCATGATGCCCGGCCGGTCATTGTCGGGAAAGACCAGCGGCCGCTCGATCGCGCCTGTGGCGAGCACGACCTGGCGGGCGCGCACCTGCCACAGCCGCTCGCGCGGCATGCCCTCGGCCGGGTTCGCCAGATGATCGGTCAGCTTCTCGGTCAGCCCGATCCAGTTGTGCGGGTAATAGCCGAACGCGATCGTGCGCGGCAAAAGCGTGACGCCCGGCAACGCGGCCAGTGCCGTCAGCTCCCGCGTCAGCCACTCCGTCGCCGGCAGCCCGTCGATCATGGTGTCGGCCGCCGCCAGCAGCGATCCGCCGATCCGGGGGCGATCGTCGCACAGCATCACCCGCGCGCCTGCCTCCGCCGCCTGCCGCGCCGCCGCGATCCCCGCCGGTCCGCCGCCGATGACCAGCACGTCGCAATGCGCGTAACGCTGCGTATAGCGATCCGGATCGGGCTCGGACGGTGCGATGCCCAACCCCGCCGCCTCGCGGATGCGCGGTTCGTACAGCCGGTCCCACGCCTTTTTGGGCCACATGAACGTCTTGTAGTAGAAGCCCGCCGGAATGAAGCGGCTCAACAGCCGATCATTGATCGCCATGCGGTCACGTTCGAGGCTTGGGTGCCGGTTCTGGCTGACCGCATCCAGCCCGTCATAGAGTTCGACCTGGGTCGCGAGCAGATTGGGCGTATAGCGTGCCCGGTCGCGACGAATGCCGACCAAGGCATTGGGCTCGTCCGCCCCTGCACCCATGATGCCGCGCGGCCGGTGATATTTGAACGACCGCCCGACCAGGTGCACGCCGTTCGCCAGCAATGCCGAGGCGAGCGTGTCGCCCTCCTGCCCGGTATACTCCTTCCCGTCGAAGGTGAAGCGCAGCGTGCGTCCGGTGGTGACGCGGCCCGGCGCGATGCGATGATGGCCGGTCGTCATGCCTGGTCTCCCTCCGGCGGCTGTTCGCCCACCTTGTAGGTCGCGACGAACGCGTCGGTCCGCGTGTCGCGGATGGCGTTGAAGAAACGGGCGCAGCCATGGAGGTGACGCCAGCGCTCGGCATGTCGCCCCTTGGGATTGGACCGGGTGTAGAGATAGGTGCTCCACTCCGCATCGGTCAGCTCGGCCGGCCGTGCCGGACGCTCGATATGCGCCTCTCCGGCATAGCTGAACTCCAGCTCGGGCCGCTCACCGCAATAGGGACAGGGGATGATAAGCATGGTCGCGCCTCTCAGTGGGCGACGGCGGCGGCCGCCGCCTCGTCGATCATTTGGCCGTCACGGAAACGCTCGATCGTGAAGGGAGCGTTGATCGGATGCGGCTCGTCACGCGCGATGGTGTGGGCCAGCAGGTGCGCGGCGCCCGGCGTCGCCTTGAACCCGCCGGTGCCCCAGCCACAATTGACATACAGGCCCGGCACCGGCGTCTTGGCGATGATCGGCGAGCGATCGGGCGTCACGTCGACGATCCCGCCCCAGCTACGCAGCATCCGCATCCGCCGGAACTGCGGGAACAGCTCGCAAATCGCCTCCAGCGTGTGCGTGGCGATGTGCAGGCCGCCCCGCTGCGTATAGCTGGTATAGGCATCGGTCCCCGCCCCGATCACCAGCTCGCCCTTGTCGGACTGGCTCATATAGGCGTGGATGGTGTTGGACATGACGACACAGGGGAAGATCGGCTTTACCGGTTCGGACACCAGGGCTTGCAGCGGATAGCTTTCCAGCGGCAACCGCACGTCCGCCATGCCCAGCACCACGCTGGTATGCCCTGCCGCCGAGACGCCGACACGCTTCGATCCGATGAAGCCGCGCGTCGTCTCCACACCCGTCACCGCGCCGCTCGCGTCGCGGCGGATGCCGGTGACTTCGCAATTCTCGATGATGTCGACGCCCAGCGCGTCGGCGGCGCGGGCATAGCCCCAGGCGACCGCATCGTGCCGCGCGGTGCCGCCCCGCCGCTGGAGCGCCGCGCCCAGCACGGGATAGCGCATGTCGGGCGAGATGTTCAGCGGCGGACAAAAGGCCTTGGCCTCTTCCGGCGTCAGCCATTCATTGTCGACGCCGTTGATCCGGTTGGCATGGACGTGCCGCTTGAAGACCTGCACGTCGTGGATGTTGTGCGCCAGCATCATCACCCCGCGCTGCGAGAACATGACGTTGTAGTTGAGCTCCTGGCTCAACCCCTCCCACATCTTTAGCGCATGATCGTAGAGCGCGGCGCTCTCGTCGAAGAGATAGTTGGAACGGATGATGGTGGTGTTGCGCCCGGTATTGCCGCCGCCGATCCATCCCTTCTCCACCACCGCGACGTTGCGGATGCCGAACCGGCTGGCCAGATAATAGGCCGCACCCAGTCCATGCCCGCCGCCGCCGACGATGATCGCGTCATAGGAGGGCTTGGGGCTGGCGTTGCGCCATTGCGGCTTCCACCCCTTGTGACCGCCGAGCCCCTGCCGGAACAGCGAGAATGCGGAAAAGCGTTGCATCGTCCCCCTCCCTTTCCCGGCCTCAGCCGCGCGACGTCGCGTAGATCGGATAGCGGGCGCACAGCGCGACCACCTCGCCCCGTGTCTGTTCGATCAGCGCGTCGGGCACGTCCCCGGCGGAGGCCGCGTCGAGGATGCGGTTGATCAGCCGCGCGACCTGCTGAAAGGCGGCGACGTCGAAGCCACGGCTGGTCAGCGCGCCACTCCCGAGACGGATACCAGATGTCACGGCGGGTTTCTCCGGATCGAACGGGATGCCGTTCTTGTTGCAGGTGATGCCGGCGGCATCCAGGATCTGTTCGGCGCGCTTGCCGGTCAGGCCCTTGGGCCTCAGGTCGACCAGCACGACATGGGTGTCGGTGCCGCCGGACACGATGGTATAGCCGTTCGCGGCCAGCGCGGCGGCCAGGGCCTGGGCATTTTCCACGACGCGCCGGGCATAGTCCCGGAAGGACGGGCGCAGCGCCGCGCCGAACGCGACCGCCTTGGCGGCGATGACATGCTCGAGCGGGCCGCCCTGGATGCCGGGGAAGATGGCCGAGTTGACCTTCTTCGCCAGCGCCTCGTCATTGGTCAGGATCAGGCCGCCGCGCGGCCCCCGCAGCGTCTTGTGGGTCGTGGTCGTGACGACATGCGCATGGTCCAGCGGATTGGGATGAACGCCGCCCGCCACCAGTCCGGCGAAATGCGCCATGTCGACCATCAGCACCGCATCGACCGAGTCCGCGATCGCCCGGAACCGTGCGAAATCGATCTGGCGCGGATAGGCCGAGCCGCCCGCGATGATCAGCCGGGGATGATAATCCCGCGCCAGCTCGGCGACCGCGTCATAGTCGATCCGCTGATCCTCCTCGCGCACGCCGTAGGGAATCGCGTTCAGCCACTTGCCCGAAAAGGTCGGCGCCGCGCCATGGGTCAGATGCCCGCCATGCGCCAGGCTCATCCCCATCAGCGTATCGCCGGGCTTCATCAGCGCGAACTGCACCGCCATATTGGCCTGGGCGCCGGAATGCGGCTGGACGTTGGCGAACCGCGCGCCGAACAACGCGCACGCCCGGTCGATGGCGAGCTGCTCGGTCACGTCGACATGCTCGCAGCCGCCATAATAGCGGCGCCCCGGATAACCCTCGGCATATTTGTTGGTCAGGACCGAACCCTGCGCCTGGAGCACCGCCGTCGAGACGATATTCTCCGACGCGATCAGTTCCAGCTTGTCGGATTGGCGCACCCATTCCGCCTCGATCGCCGCCGCGACGGCGGGGTCGGCGTCCCGCAGCGCCCCGCCAAAGAACGGAGCGCCAGCGTCCTCCCCGCAACTGTCCAAGGTCATCATGTCCAAGCTCCCCCGAGGCTTTGGACAGGATGATGCCTCGCCCGCCCCGCCGCCGGAATGCGTGCGCCGCACGCCCCGAAGATTTGCGACACGGCGCGCGCGCGTGGACCGGCGGCGCCCCGCGCCAGAAGACAAAGCCGCAGCCCGGCGGTATGAGCGCGGGATGAGCCGCCTGCTGTTGTTCAACAAACCCTTCGGGGTCCTATCGCAATTCACGGATCGCGGATCGCCGACGGTCCGCGCGACCCTGTCCGACTTCATTACGGTGAAGGGCGTCTATCCCGCCGGAAGGCTCGATCGGGATAGCGAGGGCCTGTTGCTGCTATGCGATGACGGGCGGCTGCAGGCGCGCATCGCCGATCCCCGCTTCAAGATGCCCAAGACCTATCTGGTGCAGGTCGAAGGCGATCCGCAGGACCAGGAACTGGAGGGCCTGCGGCGGGGCGTCCGGCTCAAGGATGGCATGACCCTGCCTGCTGAGGTCGCGCGTATCGACGCGCCGGACCTGTGGCTGCGCGATCCGCCGATCCGCCAGCGCAAGTCCATCCCCGACAGCTGGCTCAAGATCACCATCCGCGAAGGCCGCAACCGGCAGGTGCGGCGCATGACGGCGGCGGTCGGACTGCCCACGCTGAGGCTGGTCCGCTGGTCGATCGGCGACTGGTCGGTCGCCGGGATCGCGCCGGGCGCGTTCGAGGAGGTTACTCCGCCGGGCACGGTCGCCAGCCGCAGATCGGAGCGATGACGCGGCCTGACGGGCGGCGGGCGGCATTGCGGGCCACGCCCCTGCCCGTTGCCGGTTGCCGCCGACCGCGAAACCTGATTTGAGGCTTTGCCCGGAGGCGACTTGACGGCATCCGCCCGGCTCATACGAGCTGCGGATGGGTTGCCGCCATCGTCTCGCGATCGGCTTTCCCGTACGGCAGATCGCATGAGGGCCATTCGGCAGAGTTTTGGATTTCCATGAATTATCGCCATTCCTTCCATGCCGGCAACAGCGCCGATGTCGTGAAGCACAGCCTGCTGATCGCCCTTGTCCGGGCTTTGCAGCAGAAACAGGGTGCACTGACCCTGATCGATACTCATGCCGGTTGCGGGCTCTACGACCTCGACGGCGAGCAGGCCCAACGCACCGGCGAGGCCGCCCAGGGCGTGGTGCGAGCCTTTGCCGATCCAAACCCCTTGCTGGACGACTATCGCGCCGCCGTGCAGGCGGTGAATGACGGGGCGGAACCGCGCCTCTACCCCGGCTCGCCGCAGTTCCTGGCGCAACTGCTGCGTCCGCAGGACTTGCTGATCCTCAACGAGAAGCATCCCGAGGATGCCCGTGCGCTACGCGGTGCGATGCGCGGTACGCCTGCGGCCGTGCATGAGCGCGATGCCTATGAGCTTTGGCTGGCGATGCTGCCGACCCGCACCGGTCGCGGCGTCGTGGTGGTCGATCCGCCCTATGAGCAGACCGACGAACGCGCCCGCATCACCGCGACCCTCGCCGCAGCGCACCGCAAATGGGCCCATGGCGTGACGGTCATCTGGTATCCGCTGAAAGACCGCGCGACGCATCAGCGGTGGAAGGACCAGCTGCGGAGGCTCGGCATCCCGAAATTCCTGTCGGTGGAACATTGGCTGTACGATGCCGATCAGCCCGGCATCTATAACGGCGCGGGCCTCTTCATAGTCAATCCGCCCTATGCCTTCACCCAGGCGCTGCCGCCGCTGCTGGAAGCGCTGCGCGCCGCGCTGGCGCCGGAAGGGCATAGCGGCGTGATCACGGCGGATTGGCTGAACGATTGAGGGCAGAGCGCGGTCCCTGCTCCGCGCTTTCCTCCAGCGGCACCATGTCACCGGGCGGACGTTGACCGCCGCATGAAAACGATCCGCTTTCCCGACGGTACGACCGTCCCCGCGCTGGGCCAGGGCACCTGGATGATGGCCGAAGACGCCGCCCGCCGATCCGACGAGATCGCCGCGCTGCGCGAGGGGCTGTCGCTCGGCCTGACCCTGATCGACACCGCCGAGATGTATGCCGACGGCGAGTCCGAGCGCCTCGTCGGCGAGGCGATAGCGGGCCTGCGCGATGAGGTGTTCCTGGTCAGCAAGGCCTATCCGCAAAATGCCTCACGCAGTCGGCTCCAGCGGGCTTGCGAGGCGAGCCTGGACCGGCTCGGCACCGACCGGCTCGACCTGTACCTGCTGCACTGGCGGGGCAATGTGCCGCTGGCCGAGACGGTCGAGGCGATGGAGCGGCTGGTCGCGGCAGGCAAGATCCTGCGCTGGGGCGTCAGCAACCTCGACACGGACGACATGGCGGAACTCGTCGCGAGTGGCGGCGAACGCTGCCAAACGAACCAGATCCTCTACAACCTGACCCGGCGCGGTCCGGAATACGACCTGATCCCCTGGCTCGGGCAGCATCGCATGCCGGTCATGGCCTATAGCCCGGTCGAGCAAGGGCGCCTTCTGGCGCATCCCGAGCTTGCCGACATGGCCGGGGAGCGCGGCGTCGCGCCCGCGCAGCTCGCCCTGGCCTGGCTGCTGGCGCGGGATGGCGTCCTGCCCATCCCCAAGGCCGGATCGGTCGCGCATGTGCGGGACAATCGCGCCGCACTGGACCTCACCCTGTCCGATGCCGAGTTGCATCGGCTCGACAGGCTCTTTCCGCCCCCACACGGTCCCGAACCGCTCGCGATGCTCTAGCCACGGATATAGTCGACGAACGCCCGCAGCGGTGGCGGCACCAGACGGCGGCCCGAATAATAGAGGAACGGGCCGGAGAAGGACTGCCACCAGTCGGGCAGCACCGGCTCGAGCGCACCGCTCTCCAGCGCGGGCGCGAGCCAGTCCTCGAACAGGTGGATGATCCCGCCGCCCGCGACCGCCACGTCCACCAGCAGGTCCGCCGCGCCGGATACGCTGGCGATCAGCGGTCCCTGCGGCTCGACCCGCACGATCTCGCCGGACCGCTCGAACTCCCATGGACTGGTCAGCGCGCCACTGGTGAAGCGGCCGCGCAGACAGGCATGACCCAGCAGGTCGCGCGGATGGCTCGGCCTACCCCGCGCCTCCAGATAGGCGGGTGCCGCCGCCGTCGCGAAACGCTGGCTACGCGGGCCGATCGGCACCGCGATCATGTCCTGCTCCAGCCGTTCGTCATAGCGGATGCCCGCGTCGCAGCCCGATGCCACCATGTCGACAAAGCCGTCCTCGGCGACGATCTCGACCTGGATGTCGGGATAGGCGGCCAGGAAGCCGGGCAGGATCGCGGGCAGCACCAGCCGCGCCGCGCTGACCGGCACGTTGAGCTTGAGCGTGCCCGCCGGGCGGTCGCGGAACAGGTTCACGACGTCGAGCGCCGCCTCCACCTCGCCCAGCGCCGGGGCCAGCCGCTCGATCAGCCGCGCCCCCGCCTCGGTCGGCACGACGCTGCGCGTGGTGCGATGGAGCAGCCGGACGCCCAGCCGCGCCTCCAGCCGCCGCACCGCTTCGCTCAGCGTCAAGGCGCTCGACCCGACGGTGCGTGCCGCATCGCGAAAGCCACGCGCCTGGGCGACCGCCAGGAATGCATTGAGATCGGCAAGGTCTGCTTTCATCGTTCGGTTTTCCGTACAGCCCGTGCGGATCACTCCGACTTATCACGATGATCCGCAAGCCGTATTTCGGGGCCAGCACAGGAGACACGACGATGACGATCGACCAGGCAGGCACCTATTCCTTCGCAGGCCGCCAAGTGAAGCGGCTGGGTTACGGCGCGATGCAGCTCGCCGGGCCCGGCGTGTTCGGTCCGCCGCGCGACCATGATGCGGCGCTCGCCGTCCTGCGCGCCGCCGTCGAGGCTGGGGTCAACCATATCGACACCAGCGATTTCTACGGCCCGCATGTCACTAACCAGCTGATCCGCGAAGCGCTGTCCCCCTATTCCGACGAGCTGCTGATCGTGACCAAGATCGGCGCGCGGCGCGGTGACGACGCCTCATGGCTGCCCGCGTTCGAACCGGACGAACTGACCCGCGCCGTCGAGGACAATCTGACGAACCTGGGGCTGGAGACGCTCGACGTCGTCAACCTGCGGCTGATGTTCGACGTCCACGGTCCGGCGGAAGGGTCGCTCGCCGCGCCGCTAAGGGCGGTCGCGGACCTGCAACGCCAGGGGCTGGTACGTCATATCGGGCTCAGCAACGTGACGCCGACGCAGTTCGAGGAAGCCCGCGACATCGCGAAGATCGTCGGGGTTCAGAACCAGTACAACCTCGCCCACCGCGACGACGATCGCTTTATCGACGCGCTGGCGGCGGAAGGCGTCGCCTATGTGCCCTTCTTCCCGCTCGGCGGGTTCAGCCCGCTCCAGTCGGCGGCGTTGTCCGACGTGGCGGCGCGGCTCAAGGCGACGCCGATGCAGGTGGCGCTCGCCTGGCTGCTCCAGCGCTCGCCCAACATCCTGCTGATCCCCGGCACCTCCTCGGTCGCGCATCTTCACGAGAATCTCGCCGCCGCCTCGCTGACGCTGCCCGAGGATGCGGTGGCGCAACTGAACGCCATCGGCGGGTAATCAGGCCGTCCGGTTGGCGAGCACGGCGTCGAGCAGACCGGGAAAGCGCCGGTCGAATTCGGCGCGGCGCAGCGTGTTGATCATTTCGCGCCCCGCTTGCGTCGTCTCGATCAGCCCGGCCGCGCGGAGCAGCTTCAAATGGTTGGACAGCGTGCTCTTCGGGATGGACTCGCACGGGGCGGCGTCGGTGCAGCTCAGCCGTTCGGTCGCGGCGAGCCGCGCCACCATGGCCAGCCGATTGGGATCGGCCAGCGCATGCAGCGCCAGATCGAGCGGAACGTCCTCCAGCCGGGGATGGGTGAAGCGGGGCATGCGACAGATATAGGGCCCTACGGTAAATTTAATAGTTCGGGATTATTGAACCATTAAAGCATGCCCCCATCTTCTGCCTGCCGACAGCGCACGACATCGTGGTCGCGGGCCCAGTTTTTGGAGAATGCACATGTCCCTTGCAGGCAAGACAGCGCTCGTCACCGGTGGTTCGCGCGGTATCGGCTCAGCCATCGCCAAGCGGCTCGCGGCGGATGGCGCGGCCGTGGCGATCACCTATGCCGGGAACAAGGCAGCGGCCGACGAGACCGTGGCGGCGATCGAGCGCGCGGGCGGCACCGCCTTCGCCTTCCAGGCCGATGCCGCCGATCCGGCCTCGCAGCGCGCGGGTGTCGAACAGGCCGCCGCAGCTCTGGGCGGGATCGACATCCTGGTCCACAATGCCGGTGTCGCCGAATTCTCGACGCTCGCCGAGGATACCGACGAGACCTATGACCGCCAGTTCGGCGTCAATGTGAAGGGCCTCCATGTCGGCACCCGCGCGGCGCTGCCGCATCTGCGTGATGGCGGCCGGATCATCCTGATCGGCAGCATCTCGGGCGAAATGGCCTTTCCCGCGACCACGGTCTACAGCGCGACCAAGGCGGCGGTGGCGGCACTGGCACGCGGCTGGGCCAAGGACCTCGCGTCCCGCAACATACTAGTCAACACCATCCAGCCGGGACCGATCGACACCGACATGAACCCCGCCGACAGCGAGTTCGCGGGGCAGGTGCTGCAAGCGATCCCGCTCGGCCGCTATGGCAAGGTCGAGGAGATCGCAGGCGCGGTCGCATTCCTCGCCGGACCGGATGCGAGCTATATCACCGGCACGACGCTCAACATCGACGGCGGCGCGACGGCATAAGACCGGTGATCGCCCCCCAGGTCGGAGGGACCGCTGATGCGTCGGCGAGTATGATCCGTAAACTCTACCCCCATACTCGCCAGCCCGTCCGGCCGGCCGCTGGATAAGACCCTAAACATGACGCGCGCCGCCCTTCCCGTAACGGCGGCGCGCGTCGACTTGCGTCCATGCCTCATGGCAACAGCGGAACGATCTGCCAAATGACGGCCCCGTCACGGGCGATCCTGCGGGATCGAAGATCGCGATGGGCTTGCCTCAGCCAGTCCGGCAGGACATGCTCGTATCTATGGCGACCCGTCACGTCCGATCCGTCTTTCTGAGCGCTGCGCTGGCTTTGCTGGCGGTGTCCGGGCTGATCGGCTTGTCGGGTTGGCATAGCGCCTTGGTGCATGACGAAGATGCCGTCCATGCCGTCGTCATACTGCACGACGATGCCGCGTCGCACAGCGATCCGGACGCGCCCCTTCATGCGCTTGCGCATACGGTCGGCCAATGGGTCGTCCATGCCGGCGTCACGCCTCTCGCGCGCATGATCGACGCCCCCGCCATCCGCTGGACGATCGCCATGGAAGACCGGCTCGGAGGTATCGCCCCCGCGACCTTGCTGAGGCCCCCGCGCCGCTGAGCCCGGTTGGGCGCTTCGGCGCCAACAGGCTTCCCATGTGGCAGGAACAGCGAAGATATGAACGGTTATATTGGCCGGGCGCGCATGATGGCGCTTGCCGGTACGCTGGCGGCGCTATGCCCTGCCGGTGCGAGCTGGGCGCAGACCGCGCCTCCTTTCCCGGAATTGCTGCGTCGGGCGCGCGATGCGCCGCGCGTTGCCGCGCTCGACGCCGATGTGGCGCAGGCGCGCGGCCATGCCGAACAGGCGCGGGCGCGTCCCAATCCGTCGATCAATCTCTATGGCGAGAATTTCGCGGGCGACCTGCGCACCAATGCCCGCGACCAGCAGCAGACGACGTTCCAAATCGACCAGCCGATCGAGCTCGGCGGCAAGCGCGCCGCGCGGATCGCCGCCGGGGATGCGGCAGTGGCAGCCGCGTCGGCGCGCGGGGTCGAAGGGCGCAGCGCCTTCGCGACCGAACTGGCGCGTGCCTATGCGGCCGCCGAGATCGCGGACCGCCGCATCGCACTGGCCGAGGATGAGGTCGAGGAAGCGACCGACGTGCTCAAGGTCGCCCGCGCGCTGGTTGCGGCGGGCAAGGAAGCCCGGTTGCGCCAGGTCCAGGCCGAGACCGAGCTGCATACGATGGAGTCGGACCTGGAAATCGCCCATGCGCAGCGGGTCGGTGCGCTTGCCCGGCTGGCGGCACTGGCGGGATCACCCACGCCCTATACGGGTCTGGCGGAGTCCCTCATCGATCGTGTGATTGCGCAGCCGCCGAGTGGTCCGGTCGACCCGCGCCAAAGCGCGACCGTGCGGCTCGCCATGGCCGAACGCGAGGCTGCCGCCCAGGCCGTCACCGTGCAACGGCGGCACGCCACGCCCGATATCACCGCCCAATTGGGGGTACGTCAACTGCGGGTCGCCAGAGGGCCCGCCATCGTCGCGGGCGTGACGATTCCCCTGCCGGTGTTCGATCGCAATCGCGGCAATATCGCCGCCGCCCAGGCCGAATTGCAGGGCCGCGAGGCGCGAGCCGCCGCCGCCCGACTGGAAGCCGAAGCAGGTGCCCGTTCCGCACTGGCCCTGATCGCGGCGACTGACGCGCGGGGTGTCGCGGCACGCCGCACGCTCGCGACGGCGGAGGAAGCCTATCGGCTGGCCCGCCTTGCCTATGAGGCGGGCAAGGCCCCGCTGAGCGAGCTTCTGAGCGCTCGCCACAATCTCGGCGCCGCGCGCGGCGTCATTCTGGACGCCGACATCGCACGCTTCGACGCGCGCGCCTCACTCGCTCGCCTCGCAGGCCTCAGCATTACCGGAGAACCGGTCCAATGACCGCCCGATATCGTCTTTACGGAGGGACCACGCTCGGCCTGGCGGCGGCGGCCACGCTCGGCTTCGCCGCCGCGAAGCTGACCCAGCCCGGCGCACCGCCTACCCCTCCCCCCGCCTCTCCGTCCTCGACCAAGACCGGGCCGCGCGACACGCTGGCCATCTCGCCACAGGCCATAACGGCCTCGCAGATCGCCGTCTCGGCCGCAGGCACGGGGGAGCTGGACCAGGCCGTGATCGCCACCGCCACCGTGCAGGCCACGCCCGACGGGGATGCCATATTGACCGCCCGCGTGCCGGGCACCGTCACGCGCATTCTCGTCCGCATGGGGGACACGGTACGCGCCGGACAGGCGCTGGCGTTGATCGAAAGCCGCGACGCCTCGCAGATCACCGCCGACCGCGCCACCGCCATGGCCCGCGTCGGGCTGGCCCGGCGACAACTCGCCCGCGAGCGCGGGCTGCTGGCGCAGGGCGTATCGCCGCGCGCAGACTATGAGGCGGCCGAAGCCAATCTCGCCGTAGCGCAGGCCGATGCCCGTCGCGCGGGTGCGGCGGCGGGCGCGGCGCGGGTGACGAGGGACGGACGCTCCGTCGCCGTCACCAGCCCCATATCCGGGCGCGTCACACTGACCGAGGCGAAGCTGGGGCAATATGTCGCCGCCGAGACCAATTTGTTCCGCGTCGCCGATCCCCGCCGTCTGGAGATCGCGGCCGCCGTGCCCCCGGCAGAAGCCGCGCGAATCCGGGACGGCGACCGGGTGGAACTCGTCACCCGCGAGGGGCAGACCGTTGCGGGCCGGGTCCGCGCCGCGACCGGGGTAGTCGATCCCCAGTCACGCACCGCCACCGTCATCGTCACGCCGCTCGCCTCCACGGCCGCGCTCGCGCCGGGTCAGCTTGTCCAGGCCCACATATTCGCCAGCGGCGGTGCCGCGCGGAATAGCATCATGATCCCGCAAGACGCGGTGCAGACGCTGGGCGAGCAGGAGGTGGTCTTCGTCCGCACGGCGCAGGGCTTCCGCGCGCGGCCGGTCAGGATCGCGGGCCGGGCGGGCGGCATGGTCGCCATCGCCGACGGCATCACGGCGGGCACGAAAATCGCCACGACCAACGCCTTTCTGATCAAGGCGGAACTCGAAAAGGATATGGGGGGCGAGGAATGATCGCGGCCATCCTGTCCGGCTCGGTCCGGCTTCGCTGGCTGGTCGCGGTCCTGACGCTGGCCGTTATCGTGGTCGGCGCGTGGCAGATCACGCAGCTCCCGATCGATGCCGTGCCCGACGTCACCAATCGCCAGGTGCAGGTCAGTACCTTCGTTCCCGCGCTGGGCCCGGTCGATGTGGAAAAGCAGGTGACCTTTCCCATCGAAACGGCGCTGGCCGGCATTCCAGGTCTGGAAATGACCCGCTCGCTGTCGCGCAACGGCTTCAGCCAGGTAACGGCGGTGTTCACCGATGCCACCAGCATCTATTTCGCGCGCCAGCAGATCGCCGAGCGACTGGCCCAGGCAAGGGACAGCCTGCCCGCCGGGGTCCAGCCGAATCTCGCCCCGCTAAGCACCGGCCTGGGCGAAATCTTCTTCTATTCCATCGCCTTTCGCCATCCCGATGGGCGCGGTGCGCCCCGGATCGACGGCAGGCCGGGCTGGCAGAGCGACGGCAGCTATCTGACGCCCGAGGGCGCAAGGCTCACCACCGAACTCGCCAAGGCGGCCTATCTTCGCACCGTGCAGGACTGGATCATCCGGCCGCAGATGCGCACCGTGAAGGGTGTGGCAGGGGTCGATTCCAACGGCGGCTATGTCAAACAATATCTGATCGAGCCGAACCTGTCCGCGCTGGCCGCCTATGGCATTTCCATGACCGAGCTGGCCGATGCGGTGGAGCGCGCCAATGTGTCGGCGGGGGCGAATTACGTCCGCCGCGCGGGCGAGAGCTTTCTGGTACGCGCCGACGCGCGGCTGAAATCGGTCGAAGACATTCAGGACGCGGTGATTGCCACACGCAATGCCGTGCCCGTCCGGGTGCGCGATGTCGGCCAGGTGACGATCGGCGGCGCGGTCCGCACCGGCTCCGGCAGCCGCATGGGGTCCGAGGCGGTCATCTCGACCGTGCTGATGCTGGTCGGCGAGAATAGCCGCATCGTGTCGACCGCCGTCGCCGACAAGCTCGTCCGGATCAACCGAACGCTGCCCCCGGACGTCTTTGCGGAGCCGGTCTACAACCGTTCGAAACTGGTCAACGCCACCATCGCCACCGTACGCAAGAACCTGTTCGAGGGCGCGCTGCTCGTCATCGTCATATTGTTCCTGCTGCTCGGCAATGTCCGCGCCGCGCTGATCACCGCGGCCGTCATCCCGATCACCATGGTGATGACCGCGACCGGCATGAACATGCTGGGCGTCTCGGGCAATCTGATGAGCCTTGGCGCGCTTGACTTCGGACTGATCGTCGACGGGGCGGTCATCATCGTCGAGAATGCGCTGCGCCATTTGGCCGAGCGGCAGCATGTCGAAGGACGACTGCTGACTCGCGCGGAACGGTTGGAGACCACCGCCGCCTCGGCGCGCGAGATGATCCGGCCGACCGTCTATGGCCAGGCGATCATCTTCCTGACCTTCGCGCCGCTTCTCACCTTCCAGGGGGTGGAGGGCAAGACCTTCGCACCCATGGCGATCACGCTGATGATCGCGCTCGGCTGCGCCTTCATTCTTTCGCTGACCTTCGTACCCGCGATGATCGCGATCTTCATAAAGGGGCGCGTCGAGGAAACCGAAGTGCGACCGATCCGCTGGTTCAAGGCGCGCTATGCCCCCGTGCTCGCCCGCGCAATCACCCGGCCGCGTCCCTTCGTGCTGGGCGGGGCGGCGGTGTTCGTGGCCGCGATCCTGGGCTTCGGGTGGCTGGGTGAGGAGTTCATGCCGCAGCTCGACGAAAAGGATATCACGGTCACGAACTTTCGCGTGCCCTCCGCCTCGATCGACCAGTCGACGCAGATGCAGATGCGGATCGAGAATGCGCTGAAGACGCTGCCCGAGGTGGCGCTGGTCTTTTCCAAGAACGGCAATGCCGATCTGGGCACCGATCCGATGCCACCCAACGCGTCGGACACCTATGTCATCCCCAAGCCCGAGAACGAGTGGCCCGCAGAGGTGCGGTCCAAGGCCGACATCATTCGCCGGATCGAGGAACGGATGAAGCAGGTCATCGGTAACCGCACCGAGATCCAGCAGCCGATCCAGATGCGGTTCAACGAACTGATCGCGGGCGTACGCGCCGATGTCGCGATCAAGCTGTACGGCGACGACCTCGACGCCATGGGGGACGAAGGGCAGAAGATCGCCGATGTCGTGCGCACGATTCCGGGCGCGGCGGATGTCAGCGTCGAACAGACCGACGGTGCGCCGACCTTCGACGTGCGGATCGACCGTCAGGCGGCGGGGCGTCTGGGCCTGTCGGTCGATGCGGTCGCGGCGACCGTCGCGGCGGCGCTCGGCGGACGCGAGGCCGGTTTGCTATTCGAGGGGGATCGCCGCTTCGCGGTCGTCGTGCGCCTGCCCGACGTGCAGCGCGACGATATCGACACGCTGGGCGCCATCCCGGTGATGCTCCCCGCCGCCGAGGGCCAGACCGCCCGCTCGGTTCCCCTGCGCGAGGTGGCGAGCTTCCACTACACCCAGGGGCTCAACCAGATCAGCCGCGAAAATGGCAAGCGGATGATCACCGTGCAGGTGAATGTCCGGGGCCGCGACCTGGGCGGCTTCGTCGCGGAAGCGGAGGCGCGGATCGCGAAGATGACCCTGCCGCCGGGCATGTACACCGAATGGGGCGGCACCTTTCAGAGCCTGCAATCGGCGCAGCTTCGCCTGATGCTGGTGGTGCCGATCTGCTTCCTCGCCATCTATGCGCTGCTGTTCATGGCACTTGGCGGTTTCGTCCCCGCGCTGATCGTGTTCTCGGCGGTGCCGATGGCGCTGGCGGGGGGCGTTTTCGCCCTGCTGATACGGGGCATCCCTTTCTCGATCACGGCGGCGGTCGGCTTCATCGCACTTTCGGGCGTGGCGGTGCTGAACGGACTGGTCATGATGAGCGCCATCGCCCGCCACCGCGAGATGGGCGAGGCGGACGATCAGGCCATCGCCGAAGGCGCGATGGAGCGGGTGCGTCCCGTCCTGATGACGGCGCTCGTCGCCTCGCTGGGCTTCGTGCCGATGGCTCTGGCGACCGGTACGGGCGCGGAGGTGCAGCGGCCGCTGGCGACGGTGGTGATCGGCGGCCTCATCACCTCGACCGCGCTGACGCTGGTCGTGCTGCCCGCGATCGCGGCGTGGGTCTCGCGCCGCACCAGGGCACCGGAACGACCCGGAACGGAACGCCTGGCCCGGACCTGATCCGGGGCCTGCCCCCGGTCGCCGCCGGGGCAGGCAAAGGACGTGCTTTGCATCGCCGCCATGGCGGCATCTTGTTCGCATGGACGGCGAAAGACGGTCAAAGCTGCGGTCGATCCACGACTAGCCTCTGGTGACATTGGCAAAGGAGTGATGACGTGGCGAAGCGAACGACGCTGATCTGGTCCACCGTCCTGTCCGCAGGGCTCTCGATCCCCACCATGGCCGACGCCCACGGCATCTGGTTCGCGCAGCGCGCCAAGCAGATCGCCATCATCTACGGCATCGGCGGCGACGACCTGGAGGCGGTCAAGCGCCAGCCGAATATGGAAAGCGTGCAGGCCTGGGATGCCGAGTTGAACCCGATCCGGGCGCAGCTCCGCGCGGCAGGGCCGGTCGTGCTGGTGGACACCGACGCCCCGCCGACGATCGTCAGCGCGGTCCTTCAGAACGGCACCTGGTCCAAACTGCCCGATGGCGAATTCGTCAAGAAACCCAAGGACGAGGTGCCCAATTCCGTCAAGAGCGAGACGACGATCAAATATGCCACGATGATCAAGGGGCCGCTGGCAAAACCTGTGCCGTTGATCCCCGCGCAGACGCTGCAGATCGTGCCGGTCGGCACCCTGCCCGACAAGCTGGGCACGCCGATGACCTACCGCGTGTTCTTCAAGGGCAAGCCTGTCGCGGGCGCGACGATCATCAACGACATGGTCAACGACCCCGATGCGGCCGAGATCGCGACCGGACCCGATGGCGCCGTCACCCTGCCGGTGCGCAACCAGGGATTGAACGTCCTGCGCGCCGTCTATGTCTCTCCGTCCGATCAGCCGGCCAAGATCGACCGTTACGAACACACCGCGACGCTGTCCTTCACCTTGCCGCACGCGCCCGAGAAATGACCCCTGACCGCCAGCGGAGACCGATCATGAAATACGCCATCGCTTGCCTTCCCCTGATGCTCGCCGCGTCACCCGCCCTCGCCCATGGCGACGACAAGCCCCGCCATGGCGGGCAGGTGGTCGAGGTCGGGGACACCGTGTTCGAGTTGGTCCGCGCCAAGGGCGGCGTATCGCTCTATGTGATGGAGGATGGTGACGAGGTGCCCGCGTCCGGAATGTCGGGCAAGCTGGTCGTGACCACGGGCGCCAAGAAGACCGAGATCGCGCTGACCCCGGCCACGCGCAACCAGTTCGTCGCCAAGGGCGCGGTCGTCGCCCCCGGATCGAAGGTCGGCGTCCTCCTGATCGACCGTCAGACCCAGGCGCGCCAGACGGCGACCTTCGTGATCCGATGACCTGCGGGATGCGACGCAGGGTGCTGCCGCTGGTCGGCATCGCCCTGGCGGTCGGTTGTCACGGCATGGCCGCCGCACACGGCGTCGCCGAGGGGGACAAGGCGTTCATCCAGAACAATCCGGGGATCAATATCATCCCCTATCTGTATCTGGGCGCCAAGCACATGGTCACCGGATACGACCATCTGCTGTTCCTGTTCGGCGTCATCTTCTTTCTCTATCGGCTGAAGGATGTCGGCACATATGTCACGCTGTTCGCCATCGGGCACAGCACGACCCTGCTCGCGGGCGTGTTCTTCAACATCCATGCCAATCCCTATCTGATCGACGCGATCATCGGCCTGTCGGTCGTCTACAAGGCGCTGGACAATCTGGGAGCGTTCCCGATGCTGATCGGGTTTCAGCCCAACCAGAAAGCCGCGGTACTGATCTTCGGTCTCTTCCACGGCTTCGGTCTTGCGACCAAGCTCCAGAGCCTGATCGCGTCGCGCGACGGATTGGTCCCCAATCTCGTCAGCTTCAATGTCGGGGTCGAGATGGGGCAGTTCCTGGCCCTGTGCGCGATCCTGTTTCTCATGACGCTGTGGCGGCGCTCGCCGAACTTCGCGCGCCGCGTCGTCGTCGCCAATACCGTGCTGATGAGCGCGGGTATCGTCCTGACCGGCTATCAGTTCGCCGGTTTCCTGATGGAGAAGGCCGCATGACCGCCACGCTTACCACCGATCCTGCCGTCGCATCCCCTCGCACCGTCGGACGCGCCTCGCTCGCCGCACTGGGCGCGGGCGCCGCGATCCTGACCCTGTTCGTCCTACCCGCCGAATATGGGATCGACCCGACCGGGGTCGGCCGCCTCCTGGGCCTGACACGCATGGCGAATGGCGGCGAGGAGACGGAGGACGCCCCCGCCCCCATGATCGGCACGCCCGACGCCATCGCGATACCAACCCAAACCAAGGCCAACATCGCCCGCGTCACGCCCTTCCGCTCCGACGAGAAGACCGTGACGCTCGCCCCCGGCAAGGGCGTCGAGGTGAAAGCACGGATGAAGGCGGGTGACAGCTTCAACTTCCGCTGGAACGCCTCCGGCCTCGTCCGAGCCGACATGCACGGCGAGCCTATCGGCGGCGGCGAGAGCGACTTCACCGACTATTGGAAGCAGAAGAATGTCCGCTCCGGTCAGGGCAGCTTCACCGCGCCCTTTGCCGGCACGCATGGCTGGTACTGGAAGAACCGGGGGGCGGTGCCGGTGACTCTCGTCGTCCGGCTCGACGGCTTCTACGACAGCGCATTCATACGCGATTGACCGCTTCGGGCGGGGCGTGGCCGATCACATGGCGGAGATCGGCGGCTCGCAAATCCCCGCCCAGGCCACCAGCCCAACGATCGCCACCGCAGCGGCCAGTTCCAGCGACAGGCTGATCCGCAAAGCCCGCAGCCCCTTCTGTCCGGATGCGATCAGGCCGGGGGTCAGCCAGTATCGGTTCGCGGAGGCGAGCATCAGCATGGCCCCGAACAGCGCCAGCTTGGCGATCATCAGCCGACCGTAAAGGCTCTGGGGCAACCGTGTGATCCCATCGACCCCGATCAGCATCGCGGCATTGACCAGTCCCGTGGCCAGGATAGTGGCAACAATCACGCTGCCCACGCCCGCAAAGCCCGCCAGCGCTCGTGCCGCCGCCTCGTGATCGGGCTCGCGGCGGACGACAAGACCAAGAAAGACGATCAGCGCACCGATCCACGCTCCGACCGCCAGCATATGGACGATATCGGCACCCAGGTGGATCCAGCCGACCGCGCCGGAGTCCATGGCACCATGCCCGTTCCAGGCCAGGGTCGCCGTAGCGCCCGCCGCGAACAGTGCAACGACGGACCGTGGCACGATCGACCGCACCAGCAATGTCAGAAGCAGCGCCCCGAGCAGCATCAGGCGCATCACAAAGGCCAGCCCCGGCGCGGTGTCCCGGAGGAGCATGGTCAGCAGGTCGCCACTCAGGGCGGCATAGTCGCCGCCGGTCATCGCAACGGCCAGCAGGACGAAGCCGATGGCCGACGCAAGAATGGCAAGGACGGTGACCGCTACCAGCGGCCACCGCCCTCCTTTTGCGAACAGGGCCAGTCCGAACAGTCCGGGAAGGATGGTCAGCGACAATCCCCGCGCAAGGATCAGCGCGGCCTCCGCCATGGGTCAGCCGACCTGAATCTTGTAGCTGCCGGTGATGCGATGCGTGTCGGCCGACACGACATGCCAGTCCACTTGATACTGGCCACGCGGCAAGGGTGACGCAGGAACCAGGACCAGCGAACGCCCGTCCGCCCCGACCGAGGTCTTCACGGGGATGGCATGCCCGGCCATGCCAGGCATGATCATGGTCAGCTCAGCCCCCGACATCGGGGCGATCAGCTTTTCGGAGAAGTTGAGGACCAGAGTCCGCGGTGCCGTCGCGACCGTGGTGTCGGCCGCGGGACTGGCGCCGAGCAGCTTGGGATGCGCCAGGACGGGCGCGGAAAGGGACGCAGACAGGGCCAGGCCGAGCAGGATACGACGCATGGGATCGAACTCCGATTGGGGGTGAAGAACCGTTGCCCTTCAATACGCGGGCGGAGCGGCCGCCCCTCACCCGCCATGGTTTTTTCGAACCAGGCCGGGGGGAAGACGGCCGCCCACCGATCAATAGGAATAACCGATCCGGACCATGAACTGACGCGGTGCACCCGGCAGCGTCCACAGCCGCGAATAGGAACTGGGGAAATAGTGGACGTTGAACAGGTTGGTGACCTCGCCCGAGATACGCAGCCGGTCGGTTGCCTCGAACGCCGCGGTCATGCGGGTCAGCGTATAGGCGGGCAGATAGTAGAAACTGCCGTTGGCAAAGCGGTAACCGGTCTCGCCCAGGCGCTTGCCGACATAATTGACACCCGCACCCACGGTCAGGCGCTTTTCACCAATATCGAAATCCTTGAAGACCAGCGCGCTGCCGCTGTTCTTTGCGATGTTGATCAGCGGATCGCCTTCGCGCAGGCCGAAGCCGAAATTGGGGTCGAGCGCATCCTGCGCCACTTCGGCATCGATATAGGCATAGTTCAGCTGGACCCGGAACCCGGCGGGCAGCTGGCCCGACAGCTCGGCTTCGACGCCCTTGCTTCGTGCCTTGCCGACCGCCAGCGAGAAATTGGCGTTGATGGGATCGGCGGTCAGGACGTTGTTCTTGTTGGTCTTGAACAATGCGACCGTGCCGGTCAGCCGCTGGTGGAGCAGCGAAACCTTGGCCCCCGCCTCATAGGAGGTGGTACGCTCGGGCACAAAGGCGTTGCCGTTCGCGTCCGTGCCGTTGTTCGGGCGGAAACCACGTCCGTAATTGGCGTAGAGCGAGAATTGCGGTCCGAACAGGTACGTCGCACCCACCGAAGGGCTGAACGCGGTGCGGAACTGCTGCGCGCGGCGGCGCGAGACACGGTCGTCAATGATCTGCTCGAACTGGTCGTAGCGGCCGCCCGCGCGCAACTTCAGTCCGTCCGTGACGTCGATCTGATCCTGCAAATAGGCACCCCAGCTATATTGACGCTCCAGATAGCTCTGGAACGCGCCGGTGCTGGGCAGCTTGCCATAGGCGGGATCGAAGATGTTGATGCGATTGCCCGCCGCCAGATTTCCGGCCGTCTGCGATGCGACGGCTGGCGGGCGATAGCGGTTCTGGACAATGTCCAGCTCATAATCGTCCCAGTCGGCACCGACGATCATATGATGGGTCAGCGGCCCGGTATCGAACGTGCCGCTCAATTCCCCGCGGAAGGTCAGGTCGGTAGTCTTGTAATCCCGGTCGCGTCGCTGGCGCGAAAGAGTGATGCCGTCGGTGTAGAGCCGCTGGCGCCCTGCAGCCAGCTCCGCTTCGGTCGACACGCCCCGGAAGAAGGTGTCGCGATAGCCGACGCCCAGGATGATCGACCAGTTCTTGTCGAAATCATGCTGCAACTGGGCCTGGTGGCCCATGGCGCGGACATGGACGGGTCCGTCGCCCGGCTCGCCGAAAAAGCGGTTGCGCGGAATGAGAGACAGATCGCCGGTCGGCGCGACGATACCGCGATCGAAGGTCACTTTCTGGTCGATGAACTCGAACTCATAGCTGGCCGAGCTGTCCTCGCCCAGTTTGACGAGGAAGGAGGGCGTGACCGTAATCTTCCGGCTGGAATTGAAATCACGGAAGCTGTCAGCCGACTCCGCCGCGCCCGTCACGCGCATCGCGATGCGCGACGACAGCGGCACGTTGAAGTCGCCCTCGCTGCGAAAGGTGTTGAAGCTGCCCGCCGACAGGATCGCGCCGCCGTGCAGGTCGAACCCCGGCTTCTTAGTGATGATATTGACCGTACAGCCCGGCTCGCCGCGCCCGAACAGCGAGGAATTGGGGCCCTTCAGCACCTGGATCTGCTCGATATTCGAGGTGTCGCGCGATCCGCCATAGCCGCGCGCGGCGTTGAACCCGTTGACCAGATAGTTGCTGGCCGAGCCTTCGTCCCCCGAAAAGCCACGGCAGGCGAACACGTCGAACAGGCCGCCGAAATTATTCTGGCGGGCAATGCCGGTTGCAAAGTCCAGTGCGTTGTCCAGCCGGGTTACACCCGCATCGCGCAACGTCTCGGCCGACAGGACCTGGATGCTCTGGGGCACCTCGATCGTGGGGACGGCGGCGACATATTGCTGGCGCTGGCCCTGCACGACGATGTCGGCCTGCTGGGGTTCCTCAGCGATCGCCGCGGTCTTGGGATCGCCATCGGCCGCCCCCGCCGCCGGACGAAACGCCACCGGCACCGTCTGCGCCGAGACCACCGTGGATGTCGTGATCGCCAGAGCGGCGACGCTGAACGATAGCAGATGTCGATAGCGCATATATTTTCCCCCGAAATGATAGTGGCAGTCGCATCGTCCTCTTCGTGACGGCGCCCTGGCCTTCGTCGCGGTCTTCGTGGACCGGCGGGCCATTGTGTCGCCCTCTCTGCGATGCCGGCATCATGGGCAGCAGCGACAAGCATTTTATTGCGAAGCCGTGACCGGATCGGAACGAAATGCGGATTTGCGCGCACCTCACCGACACGATCTTGCCGCCGGAGGAGGCGGGTCTGCCGGGGCGCCGCCTTCAGGCGGGCAGTAGGATCCGGGCCAGTTGGGCGAACCACGCGATGCCAGAGGGAATGACCGCATCGTTGAAGTCATAGCCGGGGTGATGCAACGGCGCGGCATGGCCATCGTCGCGCTGCCCGAGCCACAGATACGCGCCCGGCCGCGCCCGCAGCATGAAGGCGAAATCCTCCGAGGTGAAGGCGGGATCGGCAGCAAGCTGCGCATCCGGGCACACCGCGCGAGCCGCCGCCAGTGCGATGTCGGCGCTGTCGGCGTCATTGATCGTCGCAGGGTAGTAGCGGATATAATCGACCGACACCTGAGTCTCGCTCGCCCGCGCCACACCTTCGCAGATCGCCCGCAGCGACGCCTCGATGCGGTCCTGCACCGCCACCGAAAAGGTGCGCACGGTGCCGGTCAGCCTCACCTCCGCCGGGATGACATTGTGCGAATCCCCGCCGGTGACCTTCGTGACCGACAGCACCGCGCTTTCGGTAGGGGCGACGCGGCGCGCAACGATCGTGTTCAATTCGCCGATCAGGGTGGCAGCGGCCAGTATGGCATCCGGAGTCTGGTGCGGCATGGCGGCATGGCCGCCGCGCCCCGAAATGGTGATGTCGAAGCGGTCCGCCGCCGCCATGATCGGTCCGTGCCGCGTCCGGGCGCTGCCCAGCGGCAGGTCGGGCCAGTTGTGGAGCGCGAACACCCGGTCGCAGGGGAACCGGTCGAATAGCCCGTCCCGCACCATCGCATCCGCACCACCCAGCCCTTCCTCGGCGGGCTGGAAGATGAAATGGATCGTGCCGGAGAAATCGCGGGTCCGCGCCAGAAACCGCGCTGCCCCGATCAGCGTCGCGCTGTGCCCGTCATGGCCGCAGCCATGAAAGACGCCCGGCGTCGTGCTGGCATAGGGCAGCCCCGTCGCTTCCACGAAGGGCAGCGCATCCATGTCCGCGCGGAAACCGATCGCACCGTTGCCGGGGCCGTGACGCAGCGTGCCGACGACCCCCGTGCCGCCGATCCCGGTTGTCACCTCCAGCCCTGCGGACCGGAGCGCATCGGCGACGATCCCCGCGGTGCGATGCTCGTGAAAGCCCAGTTCCGGATGCGCATGAAGATCACGCCGAAGCGCAACGAGATGGCCGAGTTCCTGGGCATCGATGGGCATAAGCAGACCTTCCGACAACGTCAGCCGCGATCCTCGAACAAGGTTTCGATAGGGTCGTAACGCTTCACGATCGGCGACTTGAGGACGATATAGCTGAAATATTTCTCGATCCCGAAATCGCTCTCGAGAATGGACTCGATCAGTTCCTGATATTGCGAGACGTTGCGGGTGATGAACTTGATCAGATAATCATATCCACCGCTAACCAGATGACATTCCACGATCTCGGGCACATTGCGTGCGCGTTGTTCAAAACGGGAAAAGTCGCCGGTGCGATGATCCTTCAACGTCACCTCGGTAAAGACGGTCAGCGTCTCGCCCAGCTTGGCGAGCGCGACATGCGCGCCATAACCGGTGATATAGCCCGCCTTCTCCAGCCGCTTGACCCGCGACAGGCAGGGGCTGGGCGACAAGCCCACCGCATCGGCCAGGTCGACATTGGTGATCCGCCCGTTGCGCTGCAGCTGCGCCAGAATACGAAAGTCCAGTCGATCAAGTTTGGGCGCTGACGTCATGGTGGCGGATATACCCCTTCATTCCCCGTACGAACCGCGATCATCGCAGCGCGGCCCGCACCTCCTGTTGCTCGGCGACATCATCCAACGTGCGCGTCAACCGCGCAAGCAAGGTCGCCATATCCGCCTCGTCGCAACTGATCGCGGGGGCAAGCCCGATCGTCCCGTCGGCAAAGGCGCGGAAGATGATGCCGTGGGCATAGCCTGCCCTCGCCAACCGGTCGGGCAGGCCCAGCGCCGGGTCGAAGCGCGTCTTGGCGGCCTTGTCGGCGACAAGCTCGATCCCCGCCAGCATCCCCGCCTGTCGCACGTCGCCGACCAGCGGATGATCGGCGATCGCCGCCAGCCCGTCGGCCAGCTGCGGCGCGCGGGCAAGACCGTTGGCGATGATGCCGCCTTCGTAAAGGTCGAGCACTGCCATCGCCACCGCCGCCGCGACCGGATGTCCCGAATAGGTGGCGCCGTGCCCGATCGGCAGGTGATTGTCGGGACCGTCTGCGATGCCGTCATAGACCTCCGCCGACATCAACACCGCGCCCATCGGCACGTAACCGGCGGTCAGCCCCTTCGCCAGCGTCATCAGGTCGGGCGACACGCCCTCATGCTCGCAGGCAAACATCGGCCCCGTCCGGCCGAAACCGGTAATGACCTCGTCGACGACCATCAGGATGCCGAGTTCGGTGCAGGCCGCACGAATGGCGGCCAGCCACCCCTTGGGCGGTACGATCACGCCCGCCGAACCCTGCACCGGCTCGGCGAAGAAGGCCGCGACATTCTCCGCCCCAAGCTCGGCAACCTTGTCCTTCAGCGCAGCGACGCTGGCGGCGATCACCGCAGCCGGATCGTCGCCGGCCGCATGGCGATAGGGATAGGGCGCCGGAATGTGATGCTGCCAGCTGTGCGGCAGGTCGAACAGGCGGTGGAAGGCTGGCAGGCCGGTAATGCCCGCACCATTGGACGACGAACCGTGATAGCCCTTGTCGAGCGCGATGATATGCTTCTTGGTCGGACGCCCCCTGGCGTTCCAATAGTGAACGATGAAGCGCAGCGCGGAGTCGACCGAGTCCGATCCCCCTTGCGTGAAATAAACGCGGTCCAGTCCCTTGGGCGCCAGGCCCGCCAGCCGCTCGGCCAGCCGGATCGCCGGTTCGCTGGCATAGGAGAAATAGCCGGTCGCATAGGGCAGACGCCGCATCTGTTCGGCGGCCGCCTCGACCACGCTGTCGTGACCATAGCCGATATTGACGCACCATAGCCCGGCAAAGGCATCGAGAAGGCGATGCCCGTCGCTGTCGGTCAGGTACATGCCCTGCCCCTCGGTCAGCACGGTCGCGCCCCGCGCCTCATGCCCGCGCCATGACGTGACGGGATGGATGAGGTGGCGGCGATCCGCCTCGATCAGCGAATTGGAGAACATGACTGGCCTTATTGTCTTGAATGATGCCAGCTTAGGCGTCCGGTACGGCGGAAGGGGCCGCTCGCCCCTTTCCCGGCATGGGAAGCTGCCGAGTTTTCCGACCCGGCGGCAGATTATGCCGCCCCCGTCCTCAACCGATCGCCGCCGCGATCGCCTTGCCGCATTGCACGGTGTCGGCGGATCCCTTCAGATCGCGCGTGCGGCCGCCCTGGCTGGCCAGCACCGTCTCGATCGCAGTGACGATGGACGCCGCCGCAGCCGTCTCGCCGAGGTGATCGAGCATCATCGCCGCGCACCAGATCTGGCCGACCGGATTGGCGATCCCCTGCCCGGCGATATCGGGCGCCGAGCCATGGACCGGTTCGAACAGCGACGGAACCGCGCGATCCGGATTGATGTTGCCGCATGGCGCGATGCCGATCGTGCCGGTGCAGGCCGGGCCCAGATCGGACAGGATGTCACCGAACAGATTGGAGGCGACGACCACGTCGAAGCGGTCGGGATTCATCACGAACTGCGCGGCGAGGATGTCGATATGATATTTGTCTGTCCGCACCTCCGGGTATTTCTCCGCCATCTCCGCGACGCGACTATCCCACCAGGGCATGGTGATCGCGATGCCGTTGGATTTGGTGGCGGAGGTCAAATGCCTGGCAGGCCGCTTCTGCGCCAGTTCGAACGCATATCGCAATATGCGGTCGGTGCCGGTACGGGTCATGACCGTTTCCTGAAGCACCACCTCACGGTCGGTACCGGGAAAAGCGGTGCCGCCGATCGCGGAATATTCGCCTTCGGTATTCTCACGCACGATCATCATGTCGATGTCGCCGGGCTTCCGCCCCGCCAACGGGCAAGGCACGCCCGGCATCAGCCGCGCCGGGCGCAGATTGACATATTGGTCATACTCGCGCCGGAACTGGATCAGCGAATCCCACAGTGAGATATGATCGGGCACGGTGTCGGGCCAGCCTACCGCGCCGAAGAAGATCGCATCGACATCGCCGATCCGCGCCTTCCAATCCTCGGGCATCATCCGACCGTGGCGGACATAATAGTCGCAACAGGCGAAATCATGCCATTGCTGCTCGACGGTGAAGCCATAGGCCGCCGCCGCCGCCTCCAGTGCGCGCACGCCTTCGGGGACGACTTCCTTGCCGATCCCGTCGCCGGGGATCACCGCAATCCGGTAATGTCTCACAGGCCCTTCAATCCCCCCCAATGGAACGCCTTGGTTTCCAGATATTCCTCGATCCCCTCGCGCCCACCTTCCCGGCCGAGCCCGGAAGCCTTGATCCCGCCGAACGGCGCCATCTCCATCGCCAGCGCGCCCGTGTTCAGCCCGACCATGCCGAACTCCAGCGCCTCTCCCACGCGCCAGGCTCGGTGCAGGTCGTCGGTATAGAAATAGCTGGCCAAGCCGAACGGCGTCGCATTGGCGAGCGCGACCGCCTCTTCCTCGTCGCGGAAGCGGAAGATCGGGGCGACCGGCCCAAACGTCTCTTCGGAGGCCAGCCGCATGTCGGGCGTCGCTTCGGTCAGCACCACCGGCCGCGCAAAGCGCGCATCCCCGCTCACGCCGTCGGGGGCAGCGGCGATATGGGCGCCCTTGGCCAGTGCGTCGGCGACATGCTCGGCGACCTTGGTCGTGGCGGCGGCGTTGATCAGCGGACCAATGGTGACCCCCGCCCGCCGCCCATCCCCGACGCGCAAGGCACGCACCGCCTGGCCCAGCTTTTCCACGAAACGATCGTGAATGCCGTCCTGCACGAACAAGCGGTTGGCGCAGACGCAGGTCTGTCCGGCATTGCGGAACTTGGAGGCCATCGCCCCGGCCACCGCCGCATCGACATCGGCATCATCGAACACGATGAAGGGCGCGTTGCCGCCCAGTTCCAGGCTCAACCGCTTCAGCGTGTCCGCGGACTGCCGCATCAGCAGCGCCCCGACCCGCGTCGATCCCGTAAAAGACAGTTTGCGCACCACCGGCGAGGCGGTCAGCGCCGCGCCGATCGCCTGGGGCATGCCGGTGACGATGTTGACGACACCCGCCGGTATCCCCGCGCGTTCGGCCAGCCTGACCAGCGCCAGCGCCGTGAAGGGCGTGAGCTCGGACGGCTTGATGACGACGGTGCACCCCGCCGCGAGCGCGGGCGCGACCTTGCGGGTGATCATCGCGGCGGGAAAGTTCCAGGGGGTGATCGCTGCGCACACGCCGACGGGCTCGCGGGTCGCCAGGATGCGGCGGTCGGTGGTCGGCGCGGGGATCATGTGCCCGGCGATCCGCCGCCCCTCGCCCGCAAACCATTTGACGAAACTGGCGGCATAGCCGATTTCCCCCTTCGCCTCGGCCAGCGGCTTGCCCTGCTCGGTGGTCATGATCGCGGCCAGTGCATCGATATGGTCGAGGATCAGCCGGTGCCATGCCTCGAGCAGGGTCGCGCGATCGTCCGCCGTGCGGCGCCGCCATCCGGGCAACGCAGCGGCGGCGGCGGCGATCGCCGCCTCGGTCTCGGCCGTCCCCGCCGCCGGAATCGTCCCGATCGTCTCGCCGGTCGCCGGATCGGTCACCTCGAGCGTCGCGCCGTCGTTCGCGCCCGTCCAGGCACCATCAATCAGCATCGTCTCGATCAGCAAGCCGGTCGCGCGCAGGTCCTGAGCGTTCAGCATAGCGCCTGGCTCACGATCGCAAAGCCGGTGCCGGGTGCGGTGCCTTGCGGCTCCCCGCCCCTTACCATCGTCACCACCCGGCCGACGCGGACCAGCCCCAGTTCCTCCAGCCACGCCCCAAGCCCGCTATCGCCCGGAATGTCCAGCCGGATGAATTCACCGCTGCGCGATCCGATCCACTGGGCGATCAGTGCCTTGGCGCGGGTAGCGTCGGGCGCGATCACCGGCCCGACGACATAGCCGCGTCCGAACCGGCGGAAAAGCGCCGCCCCGGTCACCGTATCGCCATGCGTCAGCACGACGCCGTGCGCCTTCTCGCGCAACAGCGTCATGACCGACGGACGATCGAGGCCGGTCGCCGCGTGGACCAGCGAATCGACGACCGCGCCGTCGCGCTCCCCCATCGGCCGGATACGCTCCCCCGGCTCCAGTGGAACCAGCGGGGCCTGAAACGCCGCCCCCTGATGCTGGAGGATTTCACCGACGCCGCGAAAGCCGAGCTTGCGATAGAGCGGCAGCCCATCCTCGGTCGCGTTCAGCATGATCGCAGCGTCGGGGCCCAGCGCGGCCGCAATCTGGTCGAGCACCGCGTCCATCACGATCCGGCCGAGGCCAGCCCCGCGATGACGGCGCGAAACGATCACCATGCCCAGCGTCGCGGTGGCCGGACCGGCCCGCCACCACATCGTCGTGCCGATGATCTCGCCGTTCAGCTCCGCCACCGTGCCGGAGCCCACGGCCAGCATGTCGGCAAGGTCCTCCGCTCGGTGCGGCCATTGTTCGGCCTTGGCCAGCAGGTGCAGCGCGGCGACATCCTGCGGGGTCATGGCGCGAAGCCGCATCGTGCGATGCTCGACCTCGGCAGGGGGCAATTCGGCGCTTGTTGGCATGGTTTTTCGTTCCATCGAAATCCTCTCCCATTCTTTTATCGCAACCATGATGCAGGAGGTGCGTCGCTCACCGCCTTCCGAAGCATTTCACGTGCGATTTGGATGCCTGCACGGAATATCCTGCCGCATCGGGTATCACACCCCCATATTGCTGGCCCCGGCGCCTCTCGCGGCGGTTTCCCGCTGAGAAGGATGCGGTATGCTGTGCGGTCCCGATGGGTCGGATCGGCACATAAGACCGGCCGACAACGCAACTAAAGTGATACCATGCCGACGCAGCGTAGCAGACTATGCCGCGTCGGAGCCGCGTCGGGCGGCCCGGCACCGGGGGGACGCGAAACCGCACGATGATGCTGGAATCCTATTGGTTGGATAGCGGCGAACGCTTTGCGCAGGATGGGGTGCCACCGCTCCCCGCCCGGGCGACGGTCGTGGTCGTCGGAGGCGGGTTCACCGGCCTTTCGGCCGCCCGCCAACTGGCGATGGCAGGGACGCAGGTGATCCTGATCGAGGCAGGGCGTATCGCGTGCGAAGCATCGGGCCGCAATGGCGGCCAGTGCAACAACGGCATTGCGGGCGATTTCGCCGCCCTCAACGCGCGCTTCGGGGCTCAGCGCGCCACCGACCTCTATCGCGCCTTCGATGCCGGGGTCGACCGGGTGGAGGCCATCGTGAACGAGGAAGCCATTACCTGCGACTTCACCCGCAACGGCAAACTGAAACTGGCCGACAAGCCCGACCATGCGGTCAAGCTCGCCCGCTCCGCCGAGTTGCTGGCGCAGACGGTGGAGCCGGACATCCGCCTGCTCGACCGCAACCAGCTGGCCGGGGAAATCCGCTCCGATGCCTTCCATGGCGGGCTGGTCTTCCCGCGCAGCGCCTCCCTCCATATGGGCCGCTTCGCCGCAGGGCTGGCGCGCGCCGCGGCCCGCCACGGTGCCAGGCTATATGAGAATACGCCGCTGACCGGGCTGTCGCGGGTGCCGGGCGGACGGCACAAGCTGGTCACGCCGCGCGGTACGATCATTGCGGATGACGTCCTGCTGGCGACGGGCGCATCGATGACCGGGCCGTTCCGCTGGCTGCGGCGGCGGATCGTGCCGATCGGCAGCTTCATCGTCGCAACCGATCCGCTCGGGGATCTGGCCGACACGATCATGCCGGGACGGCGCAACGGGACGACGACACGCAACATCGGCAATTATTTCCGCCTGACCGCCGACAACCGGCTGATCTTCGGCGGCCGCGCCCGCTTCGCGCTCTCGACCCCGCGCAACGACCTGCGCAGCGGAGCGATCCTCGCGGCGCGGATGCGCGAGATCTTTCCGGGATTGGCGGGGGTCCGCATCGCACATAATTGGGGCGGGATCGTCGACCTGACCGCCGACCGCCTGCCGCGCGCCGGAGTTCGCGACGGGGTGCATTATGCGATGGGCTATAGCGGCCATGGCACGCAGATTTCGGTGCTGATGGGCGAGGTGATGGCGCGGATCATGACCGGGGCCATCCCCGCCGAGGCCAATCCCTTCCACGGCATCGACTGGCCAGCCGTCCCGGGGCATTTCGGACCGCCCTGGTTCCTTCCGCTGGTCGGGGCCTATTACCGCTATCAGGACTGGCGGCATTGATCGGGCGGCGCGACGCAATTCGCCTGATCGGCGGCGGCGGCCTGTCGCTGGGCCTGGGCGCATGCGGCTTTACGCCCGCGCGTCCCGAACCAGCGGGCGGGCGGTTGCGGGTGGCGGTCGCGGTCAGTTCGACCGCCGACACGATGGACCCGGCGCGCCAGACGGTGGTCTCCGACTTCTGCCGCTGCGCGATGGTCTATGACGGGCTGACCCGGCTGGACGCACGGTCCCGTCCCCAATTTGCGCTGGCCGAGGCGATAGAGAGCCAGGATTCGCGCGACTGGTCGATCCGGTTGCGGCGTGGCGTGCGTTTTCACGACGGATCGCCACTCACCGCCGCGGACGTTGTCTACTCGCTGAACCGCCATCTCGACCCGGCGGTGGGGTCGAAGGCGCGAATCTTTGCCCAGCAATTCGCATCGGTCCGCGCCGATGGGCCGGATCATGTCCGCCTTGTCTTGGAAAGCGCCAATTCCGACCTGCCGACGATCCTGGGCATATCGCAATTCCAGATCGTCCGCGACGGTACCCGCGACTTCCGCCATCCGGTCGGCACCGGACCGATGCGCATGGTCGAGTTCGCACCCGGCGTGCGCTCGCTCGCGGTGCGCTGGCCCGACTATTGGCGGCGCAAGGTGCGGCTGGGCGAGATCGAACTCTTCTCCATTTCGGACGACAGCGCGCGGATCAATGCGCTGCTGTCGGGCGATGTCGACCTGATCCACGCGATCAATCCGCGTATCGCCCATCATCTGGAGCATGCGGGCTTCGACCTGCTGGTGACCAAGTCCGGCGGCTATACCAACCTGATCGCCCGGCTGGACCGGGGGCCGACCAGCCATCCGGATTTTGTGGCAGGCCTGAAGCTGCTGCTGGACCGCGAGACGATGCGCAACGCCATTTTCCGCGGCTATGCGACGATCGGCAACGACCAGCCGATCGCGCCGACCAATCCCTATTTCGACCCCAGCGTGCCGCAGCGCGCCTTCGACCCGGACCGCGCCCGCCATCATTTCGCGCGAGCCGGGATGATCGGCGCGCGCCTGCCCATCGTCACCTCGACGGCGGCGGACAAGTCGGACGACATGGCCGTGCTGATCCAGAATGCCGGGCGACGCGCAGGGGTTCGGTTCGATATCCGGCGCGTGCCTTCCGATGGTTACTGGACGAACAGCTGGATGAAGGTCCCGTTGGGCTTCGGCAACGTCAACGCCCGTCCGACGGCGGATATCATCTTCACCCAGTTCTTTGCCTCCGACGCGCCGTGGAACGAGAGCGGTTGGAAGAATACGCGTTTCGACAGCCTGCTTCGGGCCGCGCGCGGCGAGACGGACGAGGTACGCCGCAAGTCGCTCTATGGCGAGATGCAGCATCTGGTCCATGACCAGGCGGGTATCGGCATTCCGCTGTTCCTCAGCTCGCTCGATGCGCACAACCCGAGGGTGAAGGGCCTGCGACCCATGCCGCAGGGAGGATTGATGGGTTTCGACTTTGCCGCCGACGCATGGATGGAGGGCGCATGATCCACTCTCCCCTCATGGTGCTGATCGGCCGCCGGGTGGCTGCGGCGCTGGCGACGCTGATATTCGTGTCGCTGGCGGTGTTCGCCATCGCGCAGCTGATGGAGGGCGATGTGGCCGAGGCGATACTGGGCCAGAGCGCTACGCCCGAGGCACTGGCGGGCCTGCGCCAGGCTATGCATCTCGACCAGCCCGCCTGGCGACGATATCTGGAATGGGCGGGCGGCGTACTGACCGGCGACCTGGGCCATTCCCTGATCACCGGCCTGCCGATGCGTGAGATGATCGGGGCGCGATTGGTCAATTCGCTGACGCTGGCCGGGCTGACCGCACTGGTGTCGGTGCCGCTGGCCCTGGCGCTGGGCATCATGGCTGCGGTCAGGCGGGGTACCGCATTCGACCGGGCTATCAGCATCGCGACGATCGGCATCGTGTCCGTACCGGAATTCCTGATCGCGACGCTGGCGGTCATGCTCTTCGCGGTGACGCTGCGCTGGCTCCCCGCCCTGACCTCCACCCGCGACGTTCATTCGATCTGGGACCTGGTCCGGGTGTTCGCGCTGCCGGTATTCAGCCTTGCCTGTTTCGTCATGGCGCAGATGGTCCGCATGACCCGCGCGGCGGTGATCGACGCGCTCGACACGTCCTATTGCGAGGCGGCGCGGCTGAAGGGCTGCTCACCGGCCCGCGTGGTACTGCGCCATGCCTTGCCCAATGCCATCGGGCCGATCGCCAATGCGATCGCGCTCAGCCTGTCGACCTTGCTGGGGGGCGTCATCGTGGTCGAGATCATCTTCAACTATCCCGGCATCGCGCGACTGATGGTCGACGCGGTCGCCACCCGCGACCTGCCGCTGGTCCAGGCGGTCGCGATCATCTTCTGCACCGCCTATCTGATCCTGGTGACGACCGCCGATGTGGTCACGATCCTGGCCAATCCCCGGCTGCGTCACCGATGAGGAGGTTCACGACCAGCGGCCGGATCGGCCTGGCCCTCGTATCGGCATGGATCCTCGTCGCGCTGCTCGGCCCCGGCATCGCGCCCCATGGCGTGGGCGAGGTCGTGCATCTCGACGTGTTCGACGGGGTCAGCCGCCGCTTCCCACTGGGCACCGACTATCTGGGTCGCGATATGCTCAGCCGGGTGCTGTACGGCGCGCGCTATACCGTCCTCATCGCCTTTGTCGCGACCAGTATAGCAGCGATGTCGGGCATCCTGCTTGGCCTGGCCGCCGCGGCCGGCGGGTGGATCGACATGGCCCTGTCGCGAACCTTCGACATCATTATCGCCATCCCCAGCCTGATGCTGGCGCTGGTGGTGATCGCGGCGACCGGCGCTTCGATACCCGTGCTGATCGGCACGCTGGCGATCATCTATACCCCCGGTGCCTTCCGCACCGCCCGCGCGCTGGCGGTGGGCGTGATGGCGCTGGATTTCGTCGCCGCCGCCCGCGCCCGCGGCGAGCGTCTGCCCTATATCGTCGTGCGGGAGGTGCTGCCCAACGTCACCGGCCCCCTCGCCGCCGATTTTGGTCTGCGTTTCGTGTTCATCGTCCTGCTTCTCAGTGGCCTGTCCTTTCTGGGCCTCGGTGTCCAGCCACCCCAGGCGGACCTGGGCGCGCTGGTTCGCGAGAATATCGCCGGGCTGGGCTTCGGCGCGCCCGCCGTGCTGTTCCCGGCGGTGGCGATCGCTTCCCTTACGATAGGAATGAACCTGGTGATCGACTCCCTTCCCGGACGGCGGCGGCGATGACCGGCGTGCCGCTTGCCCGCATCGACCATCTGCGCATCACGGCCGTCGGCGAAGACGGACGCGAGATCGTGATCGTACCCGATGTCAGCCTGTCGATCACGAAGGGCGAGGTGCTGGCCCTGATCGGGGAGTCGGGGTCGGGCAAGACGACCATCGCCCTGTCGCTGCTCGGCTATGCGCGTCCCGGCTGCCGGATCGCGGGCGGCGTGATCGAGGTAGCCGGCCATCGGCTAGATGGCGCGACGCCCGAACAACTGCGTCAGGTCCGTGGCCGCACCGTCGCCTATGTGGCACAGAGCGCCGCCGCCGCATTCAACCCGTCGCTGACCATCATGGCGCAGGTGATCGAGCCTGCGCTGATCCACGGTACGCTCGACCGCGCCGCCGCCGAGGACAAGGCCAAGGCTCTGTTTCGCCGCCTCGCGCTCCCCGACCCCGATGGCGTCGGCGCACGCTATCCGCATCAGGTATCGGGCGGGCAGCTCCAGCGGCTGATGGCGGCGATGGCGCTGATCACCGACCCTGCCCTCGTCATCTTCGACGAACCGACCACCGCACTCGACGTCACGACCCAGATCGAGGTGCTGAAGGCGTTCAAGGACGCGGTGCGGGATCTGGGAACCACCGCCGTCTATGTCACCCACGACCTGTCGGTCGTCGCCCAGATCGCCGACCGCATCGCGGTACTGCGCGGCGGCGAGGTGCAGGAACTGGGAACGACCCGGCAGATCCTGTTCGCCCCGCGCCACAGCTATGCGCAGGCCCTGGTCGCGGCCGCCGCGCCCCGTGCCTGCGTCGTTCCGCCACCGACCGACGAGGCGCCGCTGCTCGATATGTGGGGGATCGTCGCGGGTTATGGGGGGACGGGGCCGGACGGCGCGCCTCGGACCAAAATCCTCGACGGGATCGATGTCTCGATCCGGCGTGGCCAGGTGCTGGGCGTCATCGGCGAATCCGGCTGTGGCAAGAGCACGCTCGCACGGGTGGCGGCAGGGCTGCACGCGCCCTCGGCGGGCCGCATCCTGCTGAACGGCCATCCTCTCGCACCGCTCGTCCGGCACCGGTCGCGCGACGAGCTTCGCCGGGTGCAGATGGTTTTCCAGAGCGCCGACACCGCGCTCAACCCATCGGTCAGCATCGGTGCTGCCATTGCCCGGCCGCTCGCCTTCTATCACGGGCTGGAGCGACGATCGGCCAAGGCGGAGGTGGCGCGACTGCTCGACCTTGTCCGCCTGCCCGCATCGCTCGCCGACCGGTTGCCCGGCGAACTGTCCGGTGGACAGAAGCAGCGGGCCAATCTCGCCCGCGCGCTGGCGGCACGCCCCGACCTGCTGCTGTGCGACGAAGTGACCTCGGCGCTCGACCCGGTCATCGCGGAGGCCGTGCTCGACCTGCTGGTCGAGCTGCGCCGCGAACTCGGGCTCGCCTATATGTTCATCACCCACGATCTCGAGATCGTGCGGGCGATCGCCGATGACGTGCTGGTCCTCTATGCCGGTCGTGTCGCCGAGCAGGTGACGCGCGATGGCCTGGGTCACGGGGCCCACCATCCCTATACGCGGTTGCTGACCGCTTCGGTCCCCGAATTGCGGCCGGGCTGGCTGGAGGAGACACCGGCCCGACAAGCCGGGGCGGCGGGTGCGCGGATGTCGGCAACCGGATGCAGCTTCCACCCGCGCTGCATCCGCGCGAACACGTCCTGCGTCGATACGATGCCGCCGCGCCTGCTGGAGGGGGATCGGCAGATATTCTGCCACCAGTCGCTTGACCTTCTCGCGACGCCCTGAGCGGGCAAGCGGGGCGATACCGTCTTCGGCATCGCCCCGGAAAGCGATCAGGTGACCATCGGCCGCCAGATTGCATAGACCTTTTTTACATGCTCCCGGCTGTCCCACAGACATTGCGCAGCATGTTCCGCCAGGAAGATGTCGCCCTTGGTGAAGGTGCGGCTGGCCCCCGTCTCGTCCTCGAACGTCACGCTCCCTTCAAGCAGGTGCATCAGCTCGTGATGGCGATAGCGCATCGCGATGCGGTGATAGGGCGTCGAGTCCCAGGTGCCGCAGATGAATACGCCATCGCTCGACCGATAATCGGTATGGTTGCGGCACGACGGCGTCGGCCCGACCAGCAGCTCGGCGAGCGGCGGATTGGAAGGCCTCAGCTCGGCGCTCTCGTCGATCGGCACGATCCGGTCGACGGCGGGCGTGTCGGTCGCATAGCGCATCGCAAGCGCGCGCGTGCCGGGCGCCGCTTCCCAGTCAAAGGCCACGCCGCTGGGAATCACCGCACAGCCATCCGCCTCCAGCACCACCGGCCCCAACCGTATCGAACCCGCCAGCACGATGACGAACTCGTCGCCGGGGAGGCCCGCCTCCGACCCCGCCCCGCCATCGAGCGCGAGCAGGTCGAGCTGGCACGGCCCCTCGACCAGCGGCAACGCGGTGCGTGCGGTGCGATAGTCCCCCGTGGCGGGCGCTTCGGCCGACGCGGCAAAGGCGCGCAGATCTATGAACGACCGCACATCGGTCGCCACGCTCACAGTCCCACCAGACCCGGCAGGCCCGCGATGCTCGGAATCTCGTGCACCTGATAATAGCTGTTCAGCGGTTCGTGCCCGCGATTGACGAAGGCCTTGTTCCTGATACCCATGTCATAGGCGGTCATCAGGTCGTACCGGAAGCTGGACGAGACGTGCAGCACATCCTCCGGCCCGCAACCCAGCTGATCGAACATATACTCGAACGCCTGCATCCGGGGTTTGTAGGCCTGGGCCTCCTCGGCGGTATAGACCGCGTGGAACGGCGCCTCGAGGTTGCGGACGTTCTGCGGGATCAGATCGACCATCGAGTTGGACAGGATGACCAGCGGATATTCCGCCGCGACGCGCTTCAGCGGCTCGACCACGTCCGGGTGCGGCCCCCAGGTCGGGACGGCGGCATAGACGTCGGCCGTGTCGCTATCGCGATATTCGATGCCCCACTTCGCGCAGGTGCGGCGCAGCGATCCTTCCACGACGTCGCGATAGGGCTTCCACGCACCCAGCACCTCGTCGAGGCGATAGGCGGAAAAGTCGTCGCAGAACCGGCCCATATCAGCCGCCGCGATCCGATCAGCGTAGAGGCGCCGCGCGATCGGAGCCATCTCGAAATAGATCAGCGTGCCATAACAATCGAAGGTGATATATTTTGGACGAAGCATGGTCGGCCCCCTTTGCTGATGTGAATTGCCGAACACGGTGATAGCGGCCGGCGTTCGGCAGAATCGCTCGTTGCAGCCGCGCCGATGCGGCACGACAAGCAACCTTGATAACGTCACAGCATAATATGCTGCGCATTTCCGGTGGCGGATAGCCTGCTGGCGCGCATGCCACGGGGTAAATCGCTGCTCGTGGCGGCCGGACACTGCGGGAATGCCGTTTGCCCCCCGATTTTCGGAAGCGTCTGCCGACCGGTCTCCGCTACACTCCGGTCAGACCTTATCGCGTCGGGAGCGCCTGCGCTCAGGGGAATGCGGTAGGGCCGGGACGGGTGGGACATGACGAACGACAGAGCGGGACAATTCTATGTCGATGGCGCGTGGTGTGAGCCGGCGATGCCCGCACCCGCAATTCCCGTCACCGACCCGGCGACCGAGAGCCTGATCGGCACCATCGCAGCAGGGTCTGCCGCCGATGTCGACCGGGCGGTCGCCGCCGCCGCCCGCGCCTTTCCTGCTTTTGCGGGCAGTCCGGTCGCGGAACGCGTCGCGCTGCTCGGCCGGATCGCCGCTCTGCTGGAGGAGCGCGCCGAGGCCTTTGCCCAGGCGATCTCGACCGAGATGGGGGCCGCCATCGGATTTGCCCGCGCGTCGCATGTGCCCTTCGCCATCGCGCATGTCCGCGCTCAGATGGAGGTACTGGCGGACTATCGCTTCGAGCGGCCGGAAGCGGGATTCACTTTGTGCAAGGAAGCGATCGGCGTCTGCGCGCTCATCACGCCGTGGAACTGGCCGCTCTACCAGATCACGGCCAAGGTCGCGCCCGCTATCGCCGCCGGATGTACGGTCGTCCTGAAGCCCAGCGAATTATCACCCTATAGCGCGCTGTTGTTTGCAGACGTGATGCACGATGCGGGTACGCCCGCGGGTGTTTTCAATCTGATCGGCGGGACCGGTGAGGCCGTCGGCGCGGCACTGGCGGCGCATCCCGACGTTGCGATGATCTCGATCACCGGCTCGACCCGCGCGGGGGTGCTGGTCGCACAGGCTGCGGCGGTAAGCGTGAAGCGCGTCGTGCAAGAATTGGGTGGCAAGTCACCCAATATCCTGCTGCCCGATGCCGACTTCGCGCAGGCCGTTCCGCGTGGCGTGATGGCCGGAATGCGCAATGTCGGCCAGTCATGCAGCGCGCCGACCAGGATGTTGGTCCCCGCCGCGCGGCTGGCCGAGGTCGAGCTTCTGGCGGCGAGTGCGGCCGCCGAATGGCGCGTAGGCCCGCCCGATGACACGGCGACGACCATGGGCCCCATCGCCAATGCCGCGCAATACGCCCGCGTGCTGGACATGATCGCGGCCGGCCAGGCGGACGGCGCGCGGTTGATCGCGGGTGGCCCCGGCCGCCCCGCCGGGCTCGACCGGGGTTTCTACGTGCAGCCGACGATCTTTTCGGGCGTCACCCGCGACATGCGCATCGCCCGTGAGGAGATTTTCGGACCGGTGCTGTGCATCATGCCTTACGAAAGTGAGGATGAGGCGGTGGCGATCGCCAACGACACGGTCTACGGCTTGGGAGCGCATGTCCAGTCGACCGACCCGGTCCGCGCCAGGGCCATCGCTCGGCGCATCCGATCCGGACAGGTCCATATCAACTACCCCGCCTGGACCGCGCATGCGCCCTTTGGCGGCTACAAACAGTCGGGCAACGGCCGCGAATATGGGCTGCATGGCTTCGAGGAATATCTCGAAACCAAGGCGATCCTGGCCTGAGCGCGCCATGGAAACCAAGATGATCCTAGCCGACGCACCCACACCGGTTCCGCCACCGATCACCGAGACGCTGGCCACTGTGCAGATGCCGTGCCCGTTTCCGAACTTCATCACGGCCATTTGGTCGAAATCGACGCCGTCGCGCTGCTGAGGCGCGACCGAGTTTTCCCTTCTCCTGTGGAGAGCATCACCATGGCAAGCATCACGACAGCGGGCCTTGCACCCGATGGGACCGTGTCCCGGCCCCAGTCTTTCAACAGCGTAGCGCGGACGGGCGCGCGGTTGGTCGGCATCGACGCGCTGCGCGGCTTCGTCATGGTGCTGATGCTGCTCGACCATGTCCGCGAGGCGTTCCTGCTATGGGTGCCGATCGGCGACCCGGTCGACGCGCTGACCGTCGCGCCTGCATCCTTCTTCAGCCGAATGACCAGCACCCTGTGCGCGCCGATCTTCGTCGCGCTGACCGGACTGGGTGCCTATCTCTATGGCCGGAAGCACAGCCGTGCAGAGACGAGCGCATTCCTGTTCAAGCGCGGTGCGTTGCTCGTCCTGCTCGAACTGACCGTCGTCAATTTCGTTTGGCGTGCCGAATTTCCACCGACGATCGTCTATCTTCAGGTCATCTGGGCGATCGGGTTGAGCATGATCGTGCTCTCGCTGCTGATCCGCCTGCCGCACGCCGCCATCGTCGCGACCGGAGTGGCCATCGTCGCCGGGCATAATCTGCTGAGCCCGATCACCGTGCCCGAGGAGAGCATGTTCCACACCGTCTGGGCGTTTCTGCACGATCGCGGGACGGTGAGCTTCGGCGGCCTCCCGGTTCGGTTCAGCTATCCGCTGCTGCCGTGGATCGGCGTGATCTGCCTGGGCTGGGGGATCGGGCCGTGGTTCGTCGGTGTCGACGCCATGGCACGGCAGCGGCGGCTGGCGCAGACCGGTGCGCTGATGCTGGTCGGATTCGTCGCGTTGCGGGCGCTCAACATCTATGGCGACGCCCCCTGGTTCGTGGTGCCCGGTTCGCCGATCCGCACCGTCATGAGCTTCCTGGCGCTGACCAAATATCCGCCCTCGCTGCTTTACGTGATGGCGACGCTGGGCGTCGGGTCGCTTCTGCTGGCGCTGTTCGACCGGGTGGACGACACGCGGGTGATCGGCTGGCTGGCGGTGTTCGGCGGTGCGCCCATGTTCTTCTATCTCCTCCACCTGTATGTCCTGCGCATGATGTACCTGGGCGCGGTCGCGATCTGGGGCACCAATCACGAAACGGTCTTCGGCTTTCCGTCTATCCCGTGGATCTGGCTGATGTGGATCGCGATGATCGTGCCGCTCTACTTCCCGACGCGCTGGTTCTCGAACCTGAAGAAGCGCCGCAAGGACCTTGGTTGGCTCAAATATTTTTAAGCCAGCCCCCCTTCCCCGGACCCGTTGGAGCCCCGGAATGCCCGCACCCTTGACCCTTGTAGATCCAAGCCCCGCCCTGCCCGACATGGCCGATGTCGTCGTGATCGGCGGCGGTATCGTCGGCTGCTTCACCGCCTATTATCTGGCAAAGCGCGGATTGAAGGTCGCGCTGGTCGAAAAGGGCCGCGTCGGTGGCGAGCAATCCAGTCGCAACTGGGGCTGGTGCCGCCAGCAGAACCGCGATGCGCGCGAACTGCCCATGGCAACCAAGTCGCTCGACCTCTGGGAACAATTCGCTGCCGACACCGGCGAGGCCACCGGGTTCAGCCGTTGTGGGCTGCTCTATCTCAGCGACAATGAAGCCGAAATCGAGGGCTGGGCACGCTGGCGCGATTTCGCCCGGACGGCGGGAGTCACCACCCACATGCTCTCGTCGGCCGAGGCCAGCGAGCGCGGGCGGTTCAGCAACAAGCCGTGGAAGGGTGGCGTCTTCTCCCCGACCGATGGCACCGCCGATCCGTCGCAGGCCGCGCCCGCCGCCGCCCGCGCGCTGATGGCGCTGGGTGGAACGGTGCATCAGAATTGCGCGGTGCGTGGGCTGGAAACCGAAGGCGGGCGCCTTTCCGCCGTGGTCACCGAACGGGGTACGATCCGCACCCGCATCGCGGTGCTGTCGGCGGGCGCCTGGGCTTCGTCCTTCTGCAATCAATATGGTATCCGCTTTCCACAGGCCACGATCCGCCAGACGGTCATGGCGGTCGGGCCGGGCGAAGACATCTTCCCGGCCGCAATGCACAGCGAGTATATCTCCATGACCCGGCGCGGCGATGGCGGCTATACGCTGTCGATCAGTGGCAGCGGCAAGGTCGATCCCACCCCGCAATTCCTGCGCTTTTCGACCCAGTTCCTGCCGATGTTCCTGCGTCGCTGGCGCAAGCTGTCGCCCGGCGGGTTGGAGGGCGTACGGTCGGGCCATGAGCGGCTCGTGCGCTGGCGGCTCGACCGGCCGACACCGATGGAGGCGATGCGGATTCTGGATCCCAAGCCCGACCGCGCGGCCGTCGCGCGCACCCATGCCCGCGCGCTCGCGCTGATGCCGCGCCTGTCGGAACGCGTCGTGACCGGGGCCTGGGCGGGCTATGTCGACAGCACCCCAGACGGCGTGCCCGGCATCGGCGAAGTAGACGAACTGCCCGGCCTGATCCTGGCGGCGGGCTTTAGCGGGCATGGCTTCGGCATCGGGCCTGGGGCTGGCCATCTGATCGCCGATATCGTCAGCGGCGCGGCACCCATCGTCGACCCCAAACCCTATCATCCGAACCGCTTTCGCGACTCCGCCTGGGGCAAGGTCGCGGAATTCTAGGGCCGAACGGCATTCAGCGACGCCTTTCGTCCCTCGCCCCTCGCAGAGGGGAGAGGGTTGCGCAGACTTGGCCTTTGCGAGAGCAAAGGCTTAGTCGGAGCTGGGTGAGGGGTGGGCGCTCGCTTGGCGAGCGCGCGAGCCTTTGGGCTCGCTCAACCCCTCACCCAAGCTGCGCTAGCCAGCAGGCTGGCAAGCTTCGCTAACCCTCTCCCCTGTCCAGGGGAGAGGGAAGAAGAAGCAATGCTGAATGTCGATCCGCCCTAGCTCCCCCCGAGAACCCGAACCTCGGATACTCGAACCGAACCACCGCTTGCGTTGAGGTTCAAGCTGGTCGCATTCCTTGGCGCATTGATGAGGTCGGAAAGGACGCTGTCACCATCGTTGATGAACACCTCGATCGAACCGGCATCGAGGAAGATGCTGACCGTCACCTTTCCGCCAGCGGCTTCGCACCGTACGCTGCGAGTCTCGCGCCATGCACCATGGTCGGGCGGGTAAGGACCACTGGTGTCCCGTTTCACAAATACATGGCTTTTGTTCAGTTCGAAGCCGATCTGAGTGAAGTAACCTTGGCCGCCGCGCACCGACAACCATACCCCGCCCGGCCATTCGGCACCGACGCGCGTGAGCGTCAAGTCGATCCGCCCGGCGATCATTCCGGCATCGGCGGGCCAGACATAGTCGCGTCCCTCGGCGATGGTCTGATCCGTCCCGAGCATCACGCTCTGGAACGCATTATTCTGGGCCGCGATCGGCGTCATGCGTAGGCTGGGCGTGCCGTCGGAGTTTCGCTGCAGGCGGATCTGGCGGACGATGCTCAACTGTCCGCGATAGCCGGCGGGGGCGGGCAGTTGATTGGCATAGGCCCAATTGTTCATCCAGCCCATCGTCCATGCCGCGGCTAGCGGATCGGCCGCTCGCGGGTCCTGCCACACCATGGCGGCATAATAATCGGCCCCGCCGTCGAGCCAATGGCCGGTCGCGCTGTCGGCGGTGAAGCCGGTCCCGTCAAAGCTGCCCACCCAATAATAGCTGCCGCCGGTAAAGCCGCTGCCCGTCCCGTCGCCGCCGACCAGCAACACCCATTTGTCGACGCCCGTGGCCCCGTTCGCGTCGTAGAGGTGCAGCGGGAAGAGGTGCGAACATTCCATCACCCCGCCGACCAAGGTGGAGACAAAGCCGCTGGCATAGCTCCACTGTTTCAGGTCCGGAGAGGTGTAGAACCCGATCTTGCCCTCTTCCGACAAGGTCATCACCCAACGCGACGTGGGTGCGTGCCAGAACACGGTCGGGTCGCGGAACGGCTTGTTGCCCGGAAAATTGGGATGGGCGATCGCGTGGAAGGCGAAGCTCGCCCCGCCGTCGCGCGAATACCACAGCGCGGTCGACTGGTTCTGTCCGGCGGCATTGTCGGCGGGCATGGTCGCCAGCGCGATCAGCGTACCCGCCCCGAAGCCGGCGGTGTTGTCGGTGTCGATCACCGCGCTGCCGCTCCACACATCGCCGAACGCCGTCGTCCGACGTGGGATCGAGACACCGCGATCGGTCCATGTGACGAGATCGGTCGAGGTCCAGCGGCGCCATTCGGTGCCGCCATTCGGCCATGTGGGATTGTAGAGCGCCCACATCGTCCAGCCGTCGCCGATCCGCACCGGGCGCTGCGGATCGTTGATCCAGCCGCCATCGGGCGCGGCGATATGATAATGCGGACGGCCGCCGACCGCCGCCGGAGCGGGGCTTTGGGTCGGGCTGGGCGTCGGCGTCGGGGCCGGAGCGAGTCCGGCGGCCAAGGCGCTGCCCCCTCCCCCGTCGCCCGATCCGCCACAGGCGGACAGCATGGGCAGGGTCGTGATGAAGCCGAGCGTCTGACGACGCGAAAATATCGATGCCATCTGCTTCCTCTCCGCGTGCGACGAGCCGCCGCACGTCCTCCTCCGCGCATCGCTTCTTCGAGCGATCGCGCGATATTCGCAGCGGGACGGTCCGGCGAACGCGGCGATGCACGTCCGCCGCCCGGATTACATCTTGAAGCGGACGCCCAGGCTGAAATAGCGCCCCTCCACCCGCAAATCGCGGCCAAAGAACTGCGTTTCGTTGTAGAAGCGATAGTTCTTGAACGGCTGCGCCAGAATATTGCTGACGTTCGCGACCAAGGAGATATTGCGGAACGCGTCGTAGCTGGCCGAAAAATCGAGCCGGGAGACCGGCCGCACCAGCTCGCCGGCATATTGGTCTTCGTTGATATTGCGATTGTAGCTGGTGACGTAGCGCGATCGCCAGTTATAGGACAGCCGCGCGGAGATGCCGCTCTTCTCGTAAAAGGCCGTCAAGTTGTACGCCCATTTCGACAGGCCGGTAATCTCCACCTGTCGGTCGCCCTCGCCCAGCACGCGGGGCAACTGATTGGTGCCATCGAGATAGGTGACATTGCCCTGGACGCCGAAGCCCGACAGCGCACCGGGCAGGAAGTCGAAAAAGGTCTGGAGCGACGCCTCGATCCCCTTGATCCGCCCGTCGCCGGCATTTTCCGGTCGGTTAAGCTGGACGCGGCCATAGATGGGATCGTTCACGACCTGGGTATAATAGCCGATGAAGCCGTTCAGGTCGCGATAGAAGGCGGCGACCGACGCCGATCCGTTCTTCGAGAAATACCATTCGAGCGACGCATCGTAATTCTTCGACGTCAGCGGTCGCAGATCGGGATTGCCGCCCGAACCGCTCGCGTCGAACACCGGCGGCGTGCCGTCGGGACCGGGGCTGTTGCGGGTGATGTTGATCGAGGGATTGAGCTGGCCGAAGCCCGGCCGGGTCCGCGTCTGGGTATAGCCCAGCCGTATCTGCCATTCGTTCGAGAAGCGGATCCGCGCGATCGCGGAAGGCAGCACATCGACATAATTCTGGCGCGTGACGCTGGGGACGATACCGACCGTGCCGTCGGCGGCCTGCACCCGGCTGAACCCGCGATAGGTGCCGTCGGTGTTGACGATGCGCGCGCCGACCGTGCCGTCGATCCGCACCCCGCCCAGGTCGATGTCGTATTTCGCCTGGCCATAGCTGGCATAGCTCGCCTCGCTGGCGGTGAAGCCGCCCAGCGGATCGAACGGAATCTCGGCGGTCGCGAACTTGGTCACCGCTTCGCGAATGCCATTGTCCGAGGGGAATAATAGGGTCGCGCGCTGGACCGATTGCAGCGCCAGCAGGCGCAGGGCCTCGCCATTGTCGCGGATCGCATCGCGACTGGGGGCAAGCCAGTTCTTGAAGCGTTGCGGGTCGTCGCGAAACCCGTCGGTGATCAGTCCGAGCGCCCCCGTCGGCAGGCTGTCGAGCGGGATGTTCAGCCCGGCGGTATAGGCATAGCGATTGTTGTTCTGCGAATAGGCGTTGCGATCGCTGGCGCGGAAGCCGAATTGCAGCCGCGGCAGCCAGCCCCAGTCCGTTTCGAGATCCAGGTCGATGCGACCCTGGACGCCATCGCCCTTGGTCACCAGGTCGCGCTGGTAATAGCCGCGCCAACGGCTATTGGCCGGATTGTCGATGGCATAGCCGCCCAGATCGAACACCGCCGATCCGCGCACGTCCCAATCGACGTTGATGGTGGGCGCACTGGCGAGCTGGGCGTCGAGGCTATATTCTGACGCCTGATATTTGCTGTTGGTATAGGCGAAGTCGCCCGACAGCGTCGCGCGGCCGGTGGTCCATTTGAAACCCGCCGCCGCCTGCCACGTATCGGTTCGGTCATTCTGGGTCGAACGATAGAATTCGGGGACATAGCCGCCGGTCTTGGTGAAGCTGGCCGCCTTGTCCGGCTCGCCCGGCACCAGCACGACATTGCTGAGCGTCGGGGCGACGCCGTTCGCATCGCGGCGTTCAAAATTGACGTTGAACGCATCGCGCAGCACCTCGCCGCGATAGGCCTGCCACAGCCCTTCGGCGAAGACTTCGAGATCGGGGGTCGGGCGCCACTGGATCGTGCCGTTGACCGCCGGGCGGTGGCGCACGCCCTTTTCGTAGAAGTTGCCCGCATTGGCAGGAAAGCGGAAATCCATGCCCACGCCCGGCGTGGTCACGGTCAGATCGTCGGCGGCGTCGTCCACCCCGAAGCCGCGCGGCGAGATGATCGCGGAATCGGCATAGCGATCGGCGTTGCGATAGGTGGTGCGGACATAGCTGACGTTGATCAGCGCGCCGACCTCCCCGATCGGCGTATCCCAGCGCTTGGTCAGCAGCAGATTGCCCGCCGGGTCGAACGCCCGCGCCTGGTCATTATAGGAAGCGCGCAATTCGCCCGCGATCTCGGTATCCTTGACGTCGAACGGACGGCGGGATCGCAGATTGACCAGCCCGGCAAGCCCCGGCTCAATGAGGTCGGACGTCCCCGATTTATAGACCTCGATCCCCGCCGCGACGCCCGCCGGAAAATCCTGAAGGTGCAGCACCCGGTCCTCAGCCGAGAAGAATTCGCGGCCGTTGAAGGTGGTCGCGACATCGGGCAGGCCGCGCACCAGGATCACCCCGGCTTCGTCATTATAGCGCTGGACGGTGACGCCGGTGACGCGCGCAATCGCTTCGGCGGCATTGTTGTCGGGCAGCTTGCCGATGTCGTTCGACACGATCGCATCGACGATCGATGCGGAGTTGCGCTTGATCTCCTGCGCCGATCCCAGTGCGGCGCGATAGCCGGTGACGACGATATCGGCGCTGGCATCGTTTTCGGGCGCGGCATCGGCCTGCGCCTCAGTGCTCCTGTCCTGCGCGACGGCGGGACTGGCAGCAAGCGGCACCAGCGCACTGGATGTCAGCAGGGCGAGCAAGGTCTTCGGCATAAATCCTCCCAGATTTCCGTTATGTTTTTTTTGATTTTCAAAAGATCGACGGGGTGGGCGTCAGCCCGGCGCGATCGCTTCCACCGTCATGACGAAGCCGTTCATGTCAGCGCGAGCCCCCGGTCATCGGCCAAGCCTGCATCGTCAGTCGCGCCGATCCGCCCCTTGCGCTCGCGCTCCAGCGAAGCGGGCCGCCACCGCGAAAGAAGCGGTCCGTAATGGTGCGCGTGCCGTCGCCGACGAACACCTCCAGGATCGACTGATCGGCCAGCACGCGCAGCCGAACCCGCTTTCCCTTCAGATCGACCGGCGCGATATGGCGGGTGGCGAAACCGTCATGGAAATGCGGGCCCGAGCGGGTGCGGTCGACGAACACCTCGTCGACGGTCGGATTGACGCCGATCAGCGTCTGGTAACCCTGTTCGTCGGTCAGGGCGATCGTCACCTGCTCCGCCGTGCCGGTGTCGAGATCGAGCGTCAGGTCGGCCGAGCCGCCTGCGATCGGCAGATCGACCGGCGTTTCGCCGAGCGTCGCGGCGAAATCCTGTCGCTCGCCGCGCAGGCTCGCCACCTCGCGCACCGGCGCCTGGGCGATGCGATAACCGGCGGGGGTCTTCTTCAGCGTCACCTCGCGCGGCACGGTCATCAGTCCCCGGGCGGGCCAGGTCGGTATGGCCTCGGCATAGCGCCAGTCATTCGCCCAGCCGATCCAGATGCGGCGCGGGTCATCCTGGGGCAGGTCGTTCCACGACACGGCCGCGTAAAAGTCCGCGCCATAGTCCATCCACTGCGCCTCGCCGGGCCAGCCCGGCACCGGGGTGAAGCGCTTGCCGTCGAAATCGCCGACGAAATACTGCCCGCCCGAACCGCCGCCGACCGCATTGTCGCCGAGATTGATGCCCAGCACCCAGCGCTTCTCGCCCGGCGCCCCGCCTTCGACCGGCAGTTCGAACAGATCGGGGCATTCCCAGTTCTTGCCCCGTCCGCCAGCGGGCCCGAAGCTGCTGGCAAAGGTCCATTGCTTGAGGTCGGGCGAGGTGAACAGCACCGCGCGGTTCTCCAAAGCCATCACCGCCACCATCACCCAACGCTTCGTGGGGGCATGCCAGAACACCTTGGGATCGCGGAACTCGGGCGATCCGACGCTCAGCACCTCGCCATGCACGGTCCAGGTCCGGCCGCGATCGTTGCTATAGGCGACATATTGCGATTGCAGCTTCGCCTTGGGATTATGCCCCGTATAGATGGCGACCAGCGGCGGCTTGCCGTTCCGGCCGAAGCCGGTCGTGTTGTTCCAGTCGACCACCGCGCTGCCCGAAAAGGCCATGACATCGGCGGTCTCGGGGATGGCGATCGGCAGTTCCTGCCAATGGACCAGATCGCGGCTGACCGCATGGCCCCAACTCATATGGCCCCAGCGATCGCCATGCGGATTATACTGGAAGAACAGGTGATACTCGCCGTCATAATAGACGAGGCCGTTGGGATCGTTCATCCAGTTGCGCTGCGGCGCGAAGTGATAGGTAGGGCGCGGATCGGGACGCTGCGCCGACGCGGCGGAGGCCAGCGCGATCCCGGTCATGGCGAGGAGGGCGATGGTCTTCATGCCGCCTGCCCCTTCAGGTTCATGTCTTCGAGTGCGACGCCGTTGGTCTCCGGCATCACGCGCAGCGTCCAGAGCAGTTGCAGCAGCATCATCGCCCCGAAGAATGCGAAGACCCAGCCGCCGACCGCGCTCGCCACGATCGGGAAAAGCCAGGTGATCGCCGCCGCCGCGACCCAGTGGGTGGTGGACCCCAGCGCCTGTCCCTTGCCGCGCACCGCGCTGGGGAAGACTTCCGAGATGAAGACCCAGATCACCGCCCCCTGGCTGATCGCGAAGGCGGCGATGAAGGCGAGCAGGCCGCCCAGGATCAGCGTACCGTTCGGGACGCTGCGCTCGAGCTGCCAACCGACCAGCAGCAGCGCGGCGGCGCACACGACCGACCCGACGATCAGCAGCGGCTTGCGCCCGAACCGATCGATGAAGAACAGGGCGGCGACGGTGAAGAGCAGGTTGGTGCCCCCGACCGCGATCGACTGGAGCAGCGCGCTGTCGGCCCCCGCCCCCGCCAGTTCGAAGATGCGCGGCGCGTAATAGAGCAGCGCGTTGATGCCCGACAGCTGGTTGAACAGCGCGATGGCGATGGCGCAGGCGACCGGGAAGCTGTACGCGCTCTGGAACAGCCGGGCATCGCCCTGCCCCACATCGCGGCGTTCTGCGGCCTCGATCCGCGTCAGTTCGGCCGCAGGGTCCAGGAAGCCGAGGCGCGCCATGACCTGCACCGACTTTGCCTGTTGCCCGTGCACCGCCAGCCAGCGCGGGCTTTCGGGCAGCAGGAAGGTCACGGCCAGGAACAGCGCCGAGGGCACCGCGACGATGCCGAACATCCACCGCCACGCCGCTTCGGGCGGCAGCGCCTGCGCGATCAGATAGTTGCTCAGGAACGCGATCAGGATGCCCAGCACGATGTTGAGCTGGTTCATCGCCACCAGCCGCCCACGGAACTTCGCGGGCGACACTTCGGCGATATAGATCGGCGTCACCACCGATGCCGCGCCGATCGCGAGGCCGCCCAGAAACCGGAACGCGATCAGCATCGGCCAGCTTTGCGCGAGACCAGTGCCCAGCGACGAGATGACATAAGCGATGGCGACCGACAGCATGATCGCCTTTCGCCCATATCGGTCGGCGGGCGCGCCGGTGACCAGCGATCCGATGACGGTCCCGATCAGCGCGGAGGCGACGGTGAACCCCAGCGATGCGTCGGTGAGGGCGAAGCGTTCCTGCAACGCCTGCGTGGCCCCGGAAATGACGGCGGTATCGAACCCGAACAGCAACCCGCCCAGCGCCGCCCCAGCCGCGCTCAGCACGATCGCGATCGTCGCCCGTGCATCGTCCACATCCTGCCGACCGTCCGGCGTGGTGATGCTATGCATCGACCGTCTCCTTGTTCGCGTGAAAGGGTTCGGCCATGCGCCAGTGCATCGGCCATTGGCGTGTCGCGGTGCGATAGGCGAGCGCCAGCGCGCCGGTCAGCCCCGCGGAGGCCCCGGCGGTCGGCGCGGCGACATATTGGTCCATGTCGATCGCCCGCATGCTGGCATCATAGCCCGCGAGCTTCGCGAACAGCGCGGATCGCACCCTCGGGTACATTTGCGGCTGCATCACCCCGCCGCCGACGATGATCCGGTCCGGGCGAACGACATAGGTGAGCGTGGCGCAGAGCGCGGCGATATAGTCCGCCTCGATATCCCATGCCGGATGGTCGGCGGGCAGGCGTTCGGCTGGCATGCCCCAGCGCGCGCGCATCGCCGGACCAGAGGCCAGCCCCTCCAGGCAATCGCCATGAAACGGGCAAATGCCCTCGAACGCGTCGTCTCCCGGCGCGCGCGGCACCATGATATGCCCGGCCTCCGGGTGGTTCGCCCCGCCATGCGGCGCGCCACCGATCAGCAAGCCGACGCCTATCCCCGTACCGATCGTGACATAGCAGAAGCTGTCCAGCCCCTGTCCGCTGCCGAACAGCCGCTCGCCCACCGCCGCGCAGTTCACGTCGGTGTCGAGCGTCATCGGCGCGTCCGTCATCCGGCGCAGATGGCCGAGCAGGTCGACATTTTCCCAACCGGGTTTCGGCGTCGAGGTGATGCTGCCGTAATCGGCCGACAGCGGATTGAGCGAGAGCGGCCCGAAGCTGCCGACCGAAAGGGCCGACAGATCGCCATGGACGCGCTGCGCCTCGCGGAAAAAGGCGCTGGCGGCGCCCAAAGTCTCGGCCGGGGTCGTGGTCGCGATCCGGGTTTCGGCAAGAATCGTCCTATCACGATCGGCGACGGCGCACAGGAACTTGGTACCCCCGGCCTCGATCCCGCCCAGCAGCAGCGGTTCGGTCACCACGAGCAGCCCGCCCGCCTTGTACGCCGAGATACGGTCGCCATCGTCATCCTCCCATCACCTGCCGCTATTGCGGTCGATGCCATTAAATCTACTAGTGTGATTTAGTTGGTCAAGGACAAATTTTGCGACTTTTCAGGGGCTTGCCAAGCAATCGTTTGCCGTTAGCGATACCAGGCACTCCTTGAGCTGTCGTGCTTTCGCAAAGGTCGACTAGCTGCGCTTGAACAAGCTGCTGAGATCAGGCGAATACTGTGCGTGCAGCGGCAACAGTCCTGCGCCGATCGCCGCAGCCTGCCGCCCCAGCGTGCCGATGCGCAGTTCGGGCGCGAAGAAATCAGGTGGGGCATGTTCGGCGAGCTGCCGTTCCACCGCCGCCGCGATGTCGGCCATTTCCTCCGCTGCCAGCGATCCGTCGAGGATGACCGCTTCGAGATCGAGCAGGCTGTTCGCACCCGAGATCGCGAAGGCCAATGCTTCGGTACAGCGCCGTCGCCAGCCCTCCAGTTCGGCCGGCGTCGCCGCGAGATCCCGATCGTATAGCGAGGCATGATGGATCAGCGAATCGCGCCGACCATCGGCCATGACGGGCATCGACGCCAGCGCCCCGGCATTGCCATGCCGCCCCTGCACCACCTGCCCGCCAAGGACCAGGCCACCGCCGACAAAGGTGCCGAGGTTGATCAGAAGATAACTCTGGAGGTCGGCCCCCGCCCCGCACAACAGATGCGCCAGCGCCGCCGCATTACCGTCATTGTCGAAAAAGGTCGGCCAGTGCAGTCCGGCGCGCAGGCGGCTGGCGACATCGCCGCGCCGCCACTCCTCCGCCTGATCCTCGGAAATGCCGAGTTCGTCGCGCCATTCCCCCAGGAACCACGGCATCGCTATGCCAATGCCCAGAAAGGTGCTGGGATCGCGCAGCGACGCCGGCAGTTGCTCGTGCAGGAACCGGTCGATCCGTTCCACAACCAGATCGATGGTCGGAAAGGCGCTGGCATCGCAATGCACCGCCTTTTGCTGCCCGTCGAAGTCCAGCAAGACCAGCGTCATGGCGTTCCGGCCGATTTCCACGCCGACCGTGTAACCCCGCGCGCCGTTGATACGATAGACCGTGGCGGGCTGTCCCATGCCGCCCGTGCGCTTTTCGGCCTGGAACAGCAATCCGTCGTTGTCGAGTTCGTCGATGATGCGGACCACGGCCTGGGGTGACAGTCCCGTCACCCGCGCCAACTCGGCCTTGGATGCACCGTTTAGTCGCCGGATTGCAGACAGGATCAGCCGCTCGTTATACCGCCGCATTCCGCTCGCGTTCGTGCCCTTTCGCACCCCATGCATATGGGCATCCGCTCCTATCGAACCATCGTTATCACCCTGTGATACACGGGATTCGGCGGAAAGTACCGCGTCACGGGCGCATTCATGATGCGGGCGAAGTCAGAGCGTGATGGGCGGCGGCACGTCTATTGCTACAACGCCGGACGCCCCTGCCGGCGGGGATCGGTCGCTTCGGCTACCCCTCGCGCGTCGCGACACCCGCCGTCCGCTCCTTCCCCCCATTGGCCATCGTCGAGCGTCGCGGGATGAGGGTCGGCGCTGCCATCTGGATCGGCTCGCATGGCCGACTGCGGCCCGAGATGAGCAGGTCGAGGAGATGCCGTGTCGCCAGATTGCCGCCCAGCCGGTCGTCGCCGATGGAGGACAGGCTCTTGCCGTCGGTCCGAAGCGCCAGCACGAACGGCACGCCGCGTTTGGCCAGAATGTCGGGCAGATCGTCATCGTCGCGCGCGGTGGCCAGGATCAGCCCATCCACGCCACGCTGCAACAGGGACTCGGCGGCCCATAGCTCGCCCTCGACCTGCTCGTCGGTCGTCGCGACCAGCGCGATACGACCGGTTCGCCCGCATGCCCGGGCGATGGCTTCGTACAGCATCGCCATGACCGTGTCGGTCAGCCTGGGCACGATGACACCGATCGTCATCGTCTGCCCCCGGCGCGGCCGCAACATCGAGGATCATCACCCTGCCCGGCTTGGTGTTGCCATCCATCTTCGCGATACCCCGTTGACGCAGACCGAATTCGGCCGCCTGCTCGTAAGATCTGGCATTCGGCCTGCGTGTCTCTATCGACGGAGCCGCATTGTTGGGCATGCCCGTTCAGGGATCGAGCGGGTCCGCGGGATCGGCGCGCAGCGCCTCACGGGATGGCTTCATGGCGATCGCGGTGAGCGCGATCCGCCCATCAACGGTGGCGGGCTGATAGCCGAGTTCGCGGCGGTTGCGCTCGACAAAGGCCGGGCTGGCGACCGCATCGATATGGGAGGCGTTGCTGACCACGAGCATGTCCCGGTCGAGCGGCGCGCCCATCGCGATCAAGCGGCGCGTGGCGTTGCGGACATTGGTCGTGGTATGCCGCGCATAGGGTTCGACCACGATCGCGTCCGCCGGAATGCCATAGCGTTCGATCAGGGCGCGCCGCATCTCCAGCGCCTCGACATGCGGCGTGTCGCGTGGATGCACGGCACTGCCGCTGACGATCAGAAACGGCGCCGCGCCCTTGGCAAATTGCTCGGCGGCGACGCGCACATTGACCTTCCCCTTGGCGCTGAGCGGCGTTTCCAGGTCATCCGGCCCGACCCCGAGGACCAGGATCGCGGTGTAGCGATAGCGGCTCCACGCCATGGTCCGCGCCCGCCGGATGGCGGCGGCATTGTACCGCTGATCCAGGGGCTCGAAGGCGACGGCCGCATTCTTGTCATTGGCATCGAGCAAGGCGAGCGCCAGCGACAGGCTGATGTCGCCGCCGACCGCCGGATCGCCGCGCTGCGCCCCGGCCATGACGACCGCATCGGCCACCTTGGCCGCAAAGGCTTCGCTCCCGAACGGCGCGTCGGACCCGTCGATCAGCGGATAGCGCGGCAATTTGCCGACGCCGTACACGCGCAATATGTCGTTCAGCCCATCGACCTGCCGCCGCACGTCATCCCCTTGATCCGGGAAGCGCGCGGCGAAGGCTTCCCGCTCCTCGTCACGCAGGATCGCCGCCGCGACCACGCAAGCAGGCGCTCCCGCACAGGCCGCGACGCGCCGATCCCGCGCGTCTCCCGCCAGCGGCCCGTGCAGCGCCGGAAACAGCCGCTCCGCCATCGCCGCCAGCTGGGTATCCCGTACCGCTGGCGCGGCGGCGGGCAGCGGCTGGGCAATGGAGATCGCCAGTGCCACCGCCGCCATCAGCCGCCCCATGGGCCTCACCAAGCCTTGCTGACGACGAAGCGGACGCTGCGCCCGAAGATCGGGCGGCCATAGATCGCATCGCGCGAAGTCTGCCCGTCGAGCTGGTCGGTGCGCGGATTGCCCTCGGTCAGTCCCTTGTTGTTGAAGATATTGTCCCCGACGACCTGGAACTGGAACCCGCCATGGGTCAGCGTCGCGCCGAGCCCGAAGGTATTATAGGCGGGCAGGCCGGTATTGTTGAACAGGTCGACATACCGACGTCCGACGAACTCGTAGCGGCCATAGACCTCCACCTGATCGCCGCCTGCGTCAAAGGCGAAGGTCGGACGGATATTGCCGAACACCTTGGGCTCGCGAATGATCTGCTTGCCGTTGACGGCCGAGGGGTCGGCGCCCGAGCTGTTCTGCAGATTCTTGTACTTGGGTTCCTGATAGGTGAACGATCCGGAGACGAAGAACCATGGCACCGGGGCCAGCGTGCCGTCGACCTCGACGCCCTTGACCTCGGCCTGGCCGATAAAGGGCACCGACTGGTCATTCCGGCCGGTCGTGGGGTTGAACGCCACGAACGAGGCGTTGAACGGATCGAACTTCGTATAGAAGCCCGTCATATAGAAGTAGTTGCGCCCGAAGGATGCCTTCAGCCCAGCCTCATATTGGTCGGCCTGCGTCTTCACCAGCACGGGGTTGATATTATAATAGCTGGCGGACTGCGGCGGCACCTCCAGATGCGACGCACGCAGATAGCCGCCGAAATGGGTGCTGACGTCGTAGTTGATGCCGATCGTCCAGTTGGTCGCGACCGGGCTGTCCTTGCGTGTCTGGCGTCCGCCATCGAAGCTGCGGACGCTGTTGTCGGCGAGCGTGGCGGGATCGCCCAGATTGACCGAGGTCGATGTCAGGCCATAGCCGCTGATATTGTACCATTCATGGCGAATGCCGCCATCGATGCGCAGGCCGGGCGTCACTTCCCAGGTGTCGTTGGCATAGAGCGCATAGACGGTGGAATCGACATCGCCCTGGTTCAGCGTCGTGCCGTAACGCAGCACGCCCTTGTCGGTCACCGAGCCCAGCACGGCCCCGCTCGCCGAATAGGCGACGAGGTCCAGCGTCCGGGGCTGGCCGCGCACCTCCATCAGATAATCCTGATAGACCGCCTTGTTGGTCAGCCCATAGGCCGAGGCATAGCCGCCCAGCCGCACGTCATGCGTGCCGAAGCCCGTCTCGAACTTGCGCGTGACGCTGACATCGCCCTGCCCCGAATAGAAGCTGGAATCGACGCCGCGATACTGGCCCTGCACGACCAGGCCAGACGCGGCATAAGGGTCATAGGCCGTCGCGCCATTGGTCCCCGACAGCGCATAGCCCAGCCGCGCGACCGGCCCGAACGCGGCGGTCGCCGCACTCTGGAAACCATTGGCAAAGCTGTTGGCGTCGACCGGGTTGGAGGTCGAATAGAACGCGTCGAAGCGCAGCTTGCCCTGGGTGTAGCCGGTCTTGGCCGAGAACTGCCAGCCGCCGAATTCGGCGTCATATTGCAGGCCGATATTGCCATATTCCATGTGACGGCCATCGGCCAGATCCCGCGTCTCGCTGCGCACGACCCCGGCAGAGTCGCGGTACTTCAGCGTCACCCCGCGAAAGGCGGGCGAGTTCAGCGTGCCGTGGAAGAAATCAATATAGGGATTGAGCGACACCGACGGATTGCGCGGATCGGCGATCGGGATCGGCAGGTAGAAGCTGTTATGGTCGTTCAGATAGTTGACGCTGATCTTGAGCGTGCCGTTGTCGAGGTCACGCTTGATATTGGCACGGATCTGGCCGCCGCGATCATTGGGAAAGCCATTGTCGCGCTGGCCCCCATCCTGCCGCAGATAGCCACCGATCGCATAATAGGTCCGCTCGCCCAGCGGCCCAGCCTGCATCGCGTCCAGGCGATACAGATCGGTGGTGCCCACCGTCACCTGGACCTTGCCGCGCGTCGTGTCGGTGCCGGTCGCCGTGATCGAGTTGACGATCGCCGCCGCCTGGCTGGCGAAGATCGGCGCCGGGCCGCCGCGCACCACCTCGACCCGCTCGGTCATCAGGTCATAGCGGTTGAGGCTGTCGCCGCGGAAGAAATTGCCGTTGATATCGTGGAACAGCGGCAGGCCGTCCTGCTGGAACACGGCATAGCCGTCATCGGTCGGAATGCCGCGAATGCGCGTGACGTTCTGCACCTCGCCGCCAGTCGCCTCGACCTGGATACCGGGCAGCTTGCCGAGCAGATCGGCGAAGTTCAGCGGGGCAAGTCGCTTCACATCGTCCTGCCCCAGCGAGTTGACCGCATAGGACACGTCGAAGCGCCGCTGCCGCCGCGCCGAACCCGTGACGATCACCTCTTCGCCGGTCGCCGACTGCGCCGCCATATCGCCCTGCGCGGCATCGGTCGCCGCCGTCTCATTGGCTGTCTGCGCACTCGCCAGTTGCGGGGTGACGAGAAGGGCCGCGCTCAGGGCGGTCGCGCGCAGCAGCGCGGCTTTGGCAAAGGTCATGATTTCCCCCGTTTCGGATGAAGTGGCGGCTCCGATGCCCGTTGTTCGCGACAGATTTGTGAAGCTTTTGAGGGAAATGCATCAACCTGGATCAACGCGGCCGTGTCGTGACAGTCAAAATGCCCCCTTCCAGCAACGCATGATGCCCGACCCGCCAGTCCGCCAGGGTCCGTCCGTTCCAGTCCGCGCGGACGACCACGCCATCGCGGGGGCCGATCCGCCGCACCGTCATCCGTCGCCCCTGCCCCAGATCGATGCTCGTGCGCGCAAATGCCGGGACCGTAACCACATACCGGGGCTCCCCCGGCACCAGCGGATACAGCCCCAGCGAGGCGAAGACGTACCAGGCGGTCATCGCCCCGGCATCGTCGTCCATCCCGTCGGCAAATCCCTGCGGCGCCAGCGCAAAGCTGTGGCCGACAAAAGGCTGCGGCAGCTTGCCCGCATTGGTATAGGGATGCGCCATCGGCTGCGTCAGGATCTTGCGGACGAGATCGGCGGTCGCCTGGGGCTGCCCCGCCGCCGCGAACAGCCAGGGGACCTGGATGTCAGGCTCATTGGTCATGTTGAACAGGCCCGCGTCGAAAAAGCGGTGCAACTGCGCCAGCCACTCGGACCGGCCGACCGTCGCCACCATCCAGCCGAGATCGAAGACCGGCGCCCAGCGATATTGCCACAACGTCCCTTGATACAGGCCCCTCGCCTTGACGATATCGCCGTCCGCGCCCGGCGTCTGAAAGACCGAACGCCACATCGGGCGATAGCCATAGGCCTGCGCCGAGAAACGGCGCGCCGTCGCCCCGTCCCCCAGGTCCTGCGCCAGCTGCGCGGTCGCCCAGTCGTCATAGGCGGCCTCGATCTGCTGGTCGGGCGTTTCGCGCTGGAGCGTGGCGCTGTCCGCCACCATGCCGTTAAGGGCGGCCCTGGCGTCGAACCCGGCGATGCCTTTGCGCCGCATGTCGAGCAGCGCGATCCCGGCATGTTCGGTGCGAACCGTCAGGAACGGCTCGTTCATCGTCGCCCATTGCGCCTTGCCGCGCCTATAGAGATCGGCGAGCGACCGGGCGATATCCTGGCTGCGTTCGGGTTGCAGCAGGGCAAGCAGGGGTAGCTGGGTCCGGTAATTGTCCCATAGAGACCAACTCGCATAACGGGTCTGGCCTGCGGCCGACCGGGCAATCGTGCCGTCATTCTCCCGATGGCGACGATCGGGATCGTCGATCGCGACCGGGGTCTGGAACACCCGGAACAGCGAGGTGTAGAACAGCGCGCGTTCGGCACGAGACCCTTCCGGCCTTACCCGCCCGAGCACATTGTTCCAGGCCGCGCGCGTCTCAGTGGCGACCGCCTCGAACCGGCGATTTCCCAATTCCCGCTTGCGAACGAGCGCGGCGCCATCGACGTCGACACTCGACAGGCCCGTCGCCAGTTCCACGACGTCGCCGCGCCGCACATCGAGGTCCAGGGTCGCAAGGCCCTCCTTCACGGTCAGCGTGCGGTGAAGCGGGCGACCGTTCAATGTCACATGGCTGGACGAAAAGAGACGATAGAGCCCTTTATCGCACACCGTCCCCGCCACCATCTCGGCGCGCAGGTCGTCGCTGTCCGCCGTTCGCCATGCGGCGGAGGCCCGCTTGGCATAGCTGTGCCCCGCATCGATCCGCAGCACGACCCGTCCCGGCCGTTGCACCAGAAAGCGCAGCAGCCCCGCCCCCCGAGTCGCAGTGGCCTGTGCCGTGACCCCATCGTTGGACGCGACCTGATAGAAGCCCGCACTCGCGCGCTCGCTGCGCTTGTCCATGACCGCCGGGCCGCTTGTCCCAGCGGGCCGTAACGATACCAGCAGGTCGCCACCCCCGCCACCGCAACCCACCCCGACGCCGCGTGTCAACGAAAAGCCGTGCAGCCGATCCGCCGCGAAATCATAGCCCGCATGGTTGGCGGGATCGGTATCGGGCCCCAGCTGCACCATACCGAATGGCGCCACCGCAGCGGGCGTCAACTGCCCGAAATCGGCCAGCGTCCCGACGAACGGATCGACCAGATCGGCAGGAGCATCGCGCCCGAATGCGGGTGTCGCGGTCATGACCAGCCCAGCCGCAATGATGAATTTCATTCCTTGCTTCCCCGTTCGTCGCTCCGCCGAGCGAAAGGGCCATTCCCTATGCGCCTTTTTTGACGCCGCCATGACCTGCCGATCGGCTATGAGCCCGTTTTAGCGGGGTAAAAGCCCTTTTGCGTTCATGTGGTACTATGGCAAACGTCAGAAGCGGCATGGAGCCCGTTTTGGCCGAACAGAATTCACCATAAGGCGAAGGCTTGGGGCTATTTCCTGCGCACCCCCGGTCTTCGACACCGGGCGCGTGCTGCCCGACCTGCGCCGCCAATCCGTTACCGGGCTGCGCCCGCGATCCAAGCCGCGACCTCCGCTTTAAAAGCGCCAAAGGCGGCGTTCGCGGCCGTCAGGTTCACGCAGAATCTTTTCTCCAGAGCCGGGTTTGCAGCCATGAAAAGAGCGGGGATGTCCTCACGCCGGGGTTGCATCGTACTGTCGCCCGCTTCGATCTCCGTCAGGATGACATGGGCGGCCTGCTCGTCCTCCTCCGTCCACCCGGTCGCCCTCGCCATCTGCTGGGCGCGGAGCTGGCAGATCGCTTGCATCATTTCGACCAGCCCCGCCCGCGCGGTCGCAAGGGGCCAGGCCGCGGCTTCCGCGACATGGCCAAACGCCCGAACCTCGGCATCGCGGTCATCGCCCAGCGCAACGGCGGCGCTGCGTAGATTTCGCCATTCGGCGGAACCAGTCCGACCTTCCCGATGCGCCATGAGCAAAGCCTGCATGACGTTCCGTGCCGCCTCGGGCCATGGCCGGATGGCGTTCAGCATCCAGCAGGCCAGCCGCGTCGCATCATCGGCTCTGGCTGTCACGGGATCGGGCTCCTCCATCCCCAATGCGTGGCGGAGCGTCACCATCGCGGGCACGGTCGTCATGCCGTTCATTCCGCAGCGTCCCCGCGCTTCAACGCGTCCTCGATCATGAGCGCAAGCCGTGTCCGTGTCATGCCACCGACATGGCGGTCGATGACCGCGCCCCCGCGGCGCGTGATCACCGTGGGCACCCCGCGCACGTCGAATTCTTTTGCGAGGTTCGGCGATGTTTCGATATCGATCTTTACCACGACGAGCTCCCCGGCATAATCCTGGGCGATATCCTCGATTGCCGGCGCCATGGCCCTGCACGGCCCGCACCAGGTCGCGCTGAAGACCAAAAGTTGCAGCGCCTCACTCGAGACGGGGTCGGCCGTTTCCGGACGATTTTCATGGCCGGGAAGAATCGTGGTCACGTTAGGCATCTCACTTTCCTGGGAATTTCTGGTTGGGCGCCGAGCGCGACGATCACGACGCGCCGCCGACCATCATCGCATCGATCCGGATCGTCGGCTGGCCGACACCAACGTCGAGATGCTGGCCGTCCTTGCTACAACTGGCGACCCCATCGTCGAGGGCAAGGTCGTGGCCGACCATCGAAATTTGCTTCAAGGCCTCATGCCCCACCCCGATCAGCGTCGCGCCCTCGACCGGGGCGGTGATCCGGCCATTCTCGATGAGCCAGGCCTGCGTCGTTGTGAAGTTGAACCGGCCGCTGACGATATCGACCTGCCCTCCCCCAAAGGCGGTGGCGTAAATGCCGTTCTTGACCGAGGCGATCACATCGTCAGGCGCGTGGCGCCCGGCGAGCAGGAAGGTGTTGGTCATGCGCGGCATCGGCAGATGGGCATAAGATTGCCGACGCCCGTTTCCGCTCGGCCGGGCGTTCATCAGCCCGGCGTTGAGCCGATCCTGCATCAACCCCGTCAGCACGCCATCCTCGATCAACGTCGTGCGCATCGCCACCGAGCCTTCGTCATCGACGCCAAGCGAGCCGATCAGGCCGGGCAGGCCGCCATCGTCGACCACCGTCACGCCCGGCGCCGCGATCCGCTCGCCGATCCGCCCGGTAAAGGCCGACTGATTCTTGCGATGATGATCGCCCTCCAGACCATGGCCGATCGCCTCATGGAACAGGACACCGGGGTAGCCGGGCCCTAGCACGACCGGCATCATGCCCGACGGCGCCGGCCGGGCATCGAGATTGATACACGCCATCTCCACCGCCTGTGCGACGAGCCCGTCGATCCGGGTGTCGCTCACGCCCTCGACCCCATGACGTCCGCCCAGCCCCGTCTGCCCCTGCGCGCGGCGACCTTCTTTTTCCGCGACGATGGTGACGAACAACTGCATTGTCGGCCGAACGTCACCCGCGACACGCCCGTCGAGATCGGCGACGAATATGGTCTGGTCGACGATCCGCAGAAAGGCATCCACCCTGGAGACCCGCGGGTCCGCCGCGCGGGCGACCATGTCGATCCGCTCCAGCAAGGCGATCCACGGGCCGGCGCTGCCCGGCGCGTTCAGCGTGATCGGCGGATAGAGATTATGAACCTGCGGCGTGCCGATCATCGGCACCGCGACCTCACCGCCCTCCCCCCCGTCCAGCGCCCGCACCGCCGCCGCCAGCGTCGCGAGCGCCTCCGCGCCCATGTCCGCCGAATGGGCAAAGGCAACCTGGCCGCCCCGCGCCGCGCGCGCCCCAACTCCTTGTCCGATCTGGTACGATCCGCCCGCGACGCGGCCGTCCTCCAGCCAGAAAGTCCGCGTGCGTTTCGTCTCGAAGAACAGGTCGGCGAGGTCGGTGCGCGCGCTGGCCAACTGGCCCAGCGCGCGGGACAGGTCACCCATGTCCAGCCCGGCGGGCGCCAGAATGCGCGCCATGGCGCTATCTATCGGGGTGCTGGGGGTCATGGCGCTCCTCCAATCTGCATGACATCGATCAGGATGGATCCGGTGGAAAAGGCACCGTGCCGCTCCACATCGTCGCCGACCGCGACGATGCCGGTCAGCATGTCACGCAGATTGCCGCCGACCGTGACGTCGGTGACGGCGTGGACCGGCGAGCCGTCCTCCACCCACGCGCCCGCGACGGCATAGGTCCAGTTGCCGGTCACGGGATCAGCCGCGCCCCCGTTCAGTCGGCGCACGATCAGCCCCCGCCCCATCCGTCGGCACAGGTCCGCGAATGATCCACGCTCGGCCCGACTGGTCAGTGCGAGGTTCCACGGGCCATCGGCATTGCCGGTCGATGCCATGCCCAGCCGCCGCGCCGACCGCGTACCCAGAAACAGCCCCTCGACCGTTCCACCCCGGATGATGGTGCGGCACCGACCCGCAATCCCTTCGCGGTCGAAGCCGCCGCTTGCCGGACCGAAGGGCTCATAGGGGTTCTCGTACATGTCGAGATGGGGCGCTGCGGCGGCCTTGCCCAGCGCATCGGGCAAGAAGGTCGCGCCGCGTAGCTGCGGATGGCCGGACAGAGCGTTGACCAGGCTGCCGATCACCGCGATCGCGGCGCGCGGCTCGAACAGCACGGGTGCCCTCTGCCCCGGCACCGCGCGCGCTCCCAATTGGCCCGCCGCCCGTGCCACCGCGCGCTCGGCCAATAGCTGGGTCGGGATCAGCCGGTCGAAGCGTCGATCGAAGCTGTCGGCGCTGTCGTTGACCGCACCGCCCGCATCGCGGGCCAGCGCCACCAGCCACCGGCCATGGTTGGAATATGTCTGCCCGCGACAGAAACCCGCGCTCGTCGCCAGCGCATGGACGCCCTCGCTGGACGAGACACCTGACGACACGGTTTCCAGCGTCATGCCTGATCCCGACGCGGCGCGGATCAGCGCATCGCCCTCCAGCGCCATCATTCGCAGCCGGGCGATATCGACCCCCGACGGCGCATCGAGCGGCGGCAGCGGCGTATCGACGGCCATGTCGGCCAGGAGAGGCGGCAGCGCGTCGAGGTCCTCGCCGACCAAAGCCGCCATCGCATAGGCCTCGTCCACCGCCTCGGCGATCGCGTGCCGGTCGAGCGCCGCCGTACTAGCCGTTCCGCCCCGCGTCCCCCGATAGACGGTGACGGTAAGCCCCTGCCCCGCATCGCGCAGTGCCGTGTCCGTGGCCCCGGCGCGGGCCGTCACCCGCACGCCCGCCCCGGCGCTCGCCGAGGCGACGGCATGATCCGCCCCGATCCGCCGCGCGATGGCGACCGCCTGTCCGGCAATGTCCTCCATGTCCGCGACATCCGCGGCCAGCAGTCTGGTCATGATCGTGACTCCAGAGGTCCTGCCACCGCGCGACCGTCGGCAATGATCAGCGCATGGTCGTGATAGCGGTGGAGCCGCTCGTCATGGACGACGCTGATGATCGTGACGTCGGCCAGGCGCTGGCCGAGCAGATCGTGGAAATGCTGCGTGTTCGCCGGATCGAGCGCGCTCGTCGCCTCGTCCAGGATCAGCAGATCGGGCTTCTGGAGCAGGATCCGCATCAGCGCGATCCGCTGCTGCTCGCCAGGGGACAATTCCTCGGACCACATGCGCAGGGCGTGCAGGTCATCGGCGAGATGCGACAGATGGACCGTGTCGAGCATGGCGGCAATCTCGGCATCGGCATGATCTTCCGGCGCATCGGGAAAGCAGATCGCTGCCTTCAGCGTGCCGAGCGGCAGATAGAGGCGCTGCGGCACGAACATGGCCGTGCTCCGGTCCGCCAATGCGACCCGGCCCACGCCATCGGGCCACAGCCCGGCGAGTGCGCGCAACAACGTGCTCTTGCCCGCGCCCGACGGCCCACGGATCACCCAGCGTTCGCCCGCGCGCACCTGCCAGTCACCGACATCGACCAGCGGCTCGCCATGCGGGCGGCGGATGACGAGGCCAGCGGTTTCCACCGCGATCGCCGCCGAGGTGCCGACGGTCGCCGTGATGCCTGCCGGACGTTCGTAATCGATCGCATCGTCCAGGGCCTTCAGGCGGTTGATGTACGAAATCTGCGTCGCCATCCGGGGGTAGAGGTGCACGAAGAACCCCAGTTGCGGCACCAGTGCCTGAAAGGCGTCCCGGCCGCCCATGACCTGACCGAAGCTGATCGCACCGGCGAAATAGCGCGGGACGAGGATGAACAGCGGGATGATGGATCCGATCCGATCATACAGGCTGTTGGCGGCGTTGAGGCCGATCAGCGACCGGATGACGGACCGCGAGGTCAGATAGATGTTCTGGAGGGCAGTACGAAGCGAGAGCCGCTCGGCTCCGATGGCATTGGCGAGTCCGATCTGAGGGGCGTTACGGCGGACATGGATCAGGTTCGACCGAAAATCCGCCTCGCGGTGCTGCCACCTCATCATCGCCCGGATATACGGCCTGCCCAGCAGCACCATCACCACGCTGCTCGCCAGCACGTACAGAACCGCATAGACCACCGTGCTACCCGGTATCGCCACATGCCGACCGAACAGCGCGAAGCGGATCGGTGCGGCGGTTTCGAGCAGGATCATGATCGAAGACGCGGCCGACACGACCGCGCTGACCAGGCTCAGCAGGATCGACAAGGTGCCGACCTCGGGATCGGAGACGAATTTCACGTCGTCCGCGATGCGCTGGTCGGGATTGTCGATCATCCGCAGCCGTTCGATTTCGGCATAGCGGTTGCGCGCCAGCCAGCGGTCCAGATAGGTCCGGGTCAGATGGACGCGCCAGCGCAGGCACAATATGCGGCGGACATAGGGCTCGATGGTCTCGAAAGCGACCTGCAACGCCAGGATGCTGATGAACGCGGTGAGCAGCGAGGCAAAGCCCGCAACGTCGCGATTCTCGACACCGTCGAAGAAGCGCTGTTGCCAACGGTTCATCAGCACGAAGAGCCATGCGCCCGCGAACTGGAATGCCAGCAGGACGATCAAGGCGCTCCACGCGAATTTCCAGTCCTTCGACGTCCAGTAATCGCGCAACAGGCCAAAGGCATGCCGCCACCGCTCGCCCGCCGGTTGCGGCCGGGCGAGCCCCGTTTCACGACGGGATTCACCGGATGGAACGGGTTGTGGCAACATCGATCAGCCAGCCTTCATCAACGGAAACGATAACCGACGGTCAGCCGCCATGTGCGCGGTTCGCCGAGTGGGACATAGCTTGTGGTGATCGTCGGACCGTAATTCCGGCGGTCGAACAGGTTGCGGACGCCCAGGTTCAGGTCCAGCTTACCGATCGTAAGGAAGCCGTTGAGATCGGTCTGCACCGACGGGCCCACCCAATATTGCCCGGCCATGTCGATGGCGGCACTCGATCGCCCAAAGACGCCCGCGCCGAGACCCGCCGTCACATCATCGGCCACGCGGTGGCGATAGGAGGCATAGGCGCTGTACTGGTCGCGCGGCTGAAGCACCACCGTGCTCCCGACGTCCGCATTGCCGGGCGTCAGCATGGAATATCCGGTGCGGGTGAACGCGCCGCTGACCATCAGGCCTTTGAGGGGTTCGCCCGAGACGCTGACATCAACACCCTCCGCCAGTTGCGCGGGCAGATTGATGTAATAGAGCCGGTCGAGCGGATCGGGGACCTTGTAGTTGCTCTGGCTCAATCGGAACCAGGACGCATTGAGCAACACGCGCTTGTCGAGCAGATCGAGCTTGATCCCCGTCTCGGCATTGCGCGTCCGCGTGTCGGGCAACAGGTTCCCGCGTCGGTCGTACTGAAAGCTGGCGATGAAACCGAAGGCGAGCTGGCCATAGACCGACACATTGTCCGTCACCGCGACCACCGCGCCATAGCTGGGGGTGACGGCGCCATTGGACGTGTAGCGAGCCGTGGGTCCATCCCGGAAGCTCGATATGGCGTCGGACGATGTCTTGCGCACACTGGCGAGCAAGGCGAGCTTCCAATATTTCACCAGATACTGGGCATAATAGGAGGTCTGCTTGCCGGTGCCGCTGCTCGTCGTGAAGTAATCCCTTGGCAGGGGCGGCAGGGGCGGATCGCCCGCGACGTAATCATAGGGGAACATGTCGCCCGAACCGGTATCGTCTGCGGACGTCTTAAAATTCGTTGCCATCGCGCCGGCGATCAGCTTGTGCTCGACCGGCCCGGTCTTGACCGCAATGCGGGCATAGCCGTCGACCGCGTTGTTGGTGGCGTGCTGCTTCACGCCGCTCGTGCTGACGAGCACCAGGTTCGGGGCGAGCACGACGAAGGGCGAATATTGGCTGATGAACAGGTCGGTATTCTGATGCTGCCAGTGGCCCACGATCGTCAGCCAGCTTCCGACCGTCTGATTGACCTGTGCATCGTAGATGGTGCTCTTGATCTGCGAATACTGGTTCTGCCCACCGATCAGGGGCACTCCGGCCCGGATCGGCACGGGCCGCTTCGTCGTCGTATCGTATAGCGTATAGGGCACCATGCCGAAAATCTGGTTCCCGGTCGTGATGCTGGCGATGATGTCGGTCCCGCCCTTCTTGTAGCGGATCGAAGGGGCGAACAGATAATCCTCATTGCCGCGATAGCCGCCGAAATTATGGTCCGCGGTGGCCGCCGTCGCGATGATACGGGCGCTGAGGCTGTCGTCGGCGGAGATGGACCGGTTCGCATCGACCGTTCCGCGCACCGAACCGAAGGAGCCGACCTCGCTCGACACGTACAGCCGCTCATCGGCGCTCGGTTTCTTGGTGACGATGTTCACCGTCCCGCCCAGGCTGTCACTGCCGAGCAGGATGGCATCGGGCCCCTTCAGGACTTCCAGTCGCTCGACATTGGCGATCGGTTGGGTGCTGCCCGCCGCGAAGCTGCTGTTGGACGGCGTCGGCAGACCGTTGACCGCCCCGCCCGACGAAAGACCGCGCACGGTATAGCCGACGCCGCCCTGCACGGTCGCGGCGTTGACGGTCACACCACCCGCGTTCCGCAGCGCGTCGGGCAGGTTCTGCGCTTGCTGCTCGGCAAGAAGTTTGGCGGACAGGACCTGAACATTGCGCGGCTGATCGCGCAAGGTCTCCCCGGTCCGCGTCGAACTGGTCGCCCCCCGCACCGTCACATTGGTTTCCGCTTCATCGCGATGCGCGATGACGATGATGTCATTGACGACCAGAATGCTGCCGTCACGCTCGTGGCTGACGGCAAGGCGCAGGCCCCGCGTCGCCTGCCTGACCGCCGCCATCGCGTCGCGCGCGCCCTTCACCGACTGGGCGCTCAGCCCGCGCACCGCATCGGGATCGGCGTTGATCGTCACCCCCGTCTGCTCATGAATACGCGCCAGGGCATCCTTCAGCGGCATCGCCGGCACCGTGATGCGCTGGCCTTGCGCCGAGGCGGGCCCCGGCATCCCCCAGGCGGTCATCGGCACCATCGCGATGGCCGCAACCCGAATTTGCAATTTCGCACGACGACTCAGCATGAAAGCCCCCTTCCCCGCGTCGCGGCCACACGTCCCCATGCCCTGTCGGACACCCATTTGAAGCGTTGGCCACGCCACGCTTTACAGCGATGACAGCGAGCCCCACCCTAAGGCGGGACGGTCGATCGTCGATCGTCGTCCAAGACCATCGACGGTTCACTCTGCAGTCGCGAAGTCGGCCGCCGATTGTCACGGGGCTTGCCCGGTGCGATCCTTTCCTTCGTCGGGAAGAAACTGCGCGCAACCACAGGCATCATCAAATTGTATTTGGTTATGCCCCTATAATTCCAGATCGAGCGGCTTGCCGAGCCCCGCCGCCGCGCGTTCCAGCTCGGCGACCAGCCAGCGAATGACAGGCTCCTTGTCGCGATAGGGTTGCCACTGGACGACGAGATCGGTCGATGTGACGGGGAAATCCAGTTCGAGAATGGTGACGGGCAGGAATGCGGCCTGATGCTGCGCGAACCAGTTGCTTGTCGTGACGATCAGATCGGACCCGATCGCCAGCACCGGCAACATCGAATGGAGGCCCGTCCGTATCGCGACGTTACGCCGTGCAAGCGGACTGTCATTCGCAAAGTCGCCGAATATGGCGCGTTCCATGTCCGCGTGGACGCCCGCATGAGACGCTTCGAGATAGGTCTTTTCGCCGACGCGACGGCCCGCCAGCGGATGCGACGCACGCACCAGCGCACTCGGCGCGTGATCGATCAGCCGCGCGGCACATAGATCCTTGTCGACCATTGCCTGCGGAACGACGGCAACATCCACACCCGCATCGAACAGACGCCGGACGGAGCCATGAACGAAAGGCGTCATTTTCAGTTCGATACCCGGTGCCACCGCACGCAGTCGCGGCACGACGCGGCTGAAGAACATCAGTTCCACGACCTCGGGTGCCGTCATGGTGATGGTCCGCCGCGCCGTTGCCGGATCGAAATCCAACGTCAAGTGGAACGTGTCATCGACCTCGCGCAGCAGGCGACCGACCCGTTGGCGCAGCGCATCGCCAAGGGCGGTCAACTGACGACGCTCGCCGAACACGACCAACTCGTCTTTGAATTGATCGCGCAACTGGCGCAGCTTGACGCTCATCGCGGGCTGGCTGATCGCGATGGACTGCGCCGCGGCGGTCAAGGATGGTGAATGGAGCAACGCGTCGAGCGCGTAGAGCAGGTTTATGTTCAGGCGACGCAACCGGGTTCGCCCTTCAGCCAGCGGTGTTGGATCGCCTGAATCCTGCAACTAATGCCCCTATCCCTTGCCCTCCGATGCTACCAGATGACCGCCTCCCAGCGCATTTGGCAAGATTCCTCCTGTCTGCCCGCCAGTTGTCGCAAACAGGATCATCCGGAATAGCCGCAAAGGTGCCGACCTGTGAGACATCATGGCTATTCCCAGCATCAAAGTTGCCGGGGCAGAACGGCACACCCAGGGTTTCGCAAGGCACCGGCTGCTCAGACGACATTCAAATCCGTTACGAATTCGTATCGATCCCCACGATAGACCGAACGGGTGAATTCCACGATGCGGCCATCAGGAATGCGAGTGCAGCGCTCGATCCGCAAGACCTCGGAATTGTGTCGTACATTCAGGATTCCAGCTTCGGTTTGCGTGGCGAGCGAGGCGCGGACGCGCTGCGTGCCGGATGTCGGGCGAAAGCCATGGGTCTCCAACGCCTGATAGAGGGAGTCGCCCAAGGCATCGAGATCGGGCATGAAGATCGCAGGGATCACCGCATGTTCGATCGCCAACGGCTCGTCGCCGACCAGACGGACGCGACCCAGCCGGGCGACGCGGACATTGGGGGCCACCCCCACCGCCGCAGCTTCCTCCTCGGTAGGCAGCGCGTAGGATTTGTAGATCCATACAACGCCGGGATCCTGCCCTCGCGACCGGGTGTCATCGGTAAAGCTATTCAGCTTCGCGCCCGATGCTTCGATCCGCCGCGCGACGAAGGTGCCCGACCCGTGGCGGCTGACCAGCACGCCTTCGTCGATCAACTGCCTTATGCCCTTACGAACGGTGACGCGCGACAGGCCCACCATTTCGCTCAGTTCCCGTTCCGAGGGCAGCGCGCTGCCCGGATCGATCCCCCCGCCGTCGATATGCTCGCGCAGGCTCTGGGCGAGTTGAAGATACAGGGGCGTCGCTTCGTCGCTCCGCGTCCAGGCGATGTCGCGCATCGTCACGCCTCCCGCGCATCCAACGCCTGCAGCACCTCGCGCAGGCTGCCATGATGCGCATCGAGCAGCGCGTCGGCCTCGCCCAGGGAGACCCCCATGGCGACGAGGACGCCACGCCTTATATCGTTGTCTGCCACGTCGAGCGCACGGATCGCCACCTCTGCCTCCACACCGGCCAGTTCCTGGATCATGCGGCGACCGCGTTGCAAGAGTTTCGCGTTGGAAACGCGCATGGCCACCATTCGCCCGCGATAGACAAACCCCAGGCGCAGCATCAGTGCGGTGGACAACAGGTTCAACACCGCCTTTTGCGCGGTGCCCGCCTTCATCCGGGTCGATCCCGCCAGAACTTCGCTGCCCGTATCGGCCAGCACATGATGCTCTGCATGTGCAATCAGCGGAGTCCCCGCATTGTTCGAAATCCCGATCGTCAGCGCACCGAGCGTTCTGGCATGATCGATTGCCGCGACGGTGTAGGGCGTTGAGCCGCTGGCTGCCACGCCGATGACGACATCGGACGGGGTGATAACGCAGCCATCGATATCGGCGCGTGCCGCCTCGGTATTGTCCTCCGCCCCTTCATATGCCTGTGTCAGCGCCCCGTAACCGCCCGCCATCAGGAAGATCAGGCGTTTCATAGGCCAGTTGAACGTGGGGTTCAGCTCCGTCCCGTCCTGCACGGCGAGCCGGCCGGACGTACCTGCCCCGACATAGATCAGGCGCCCCTCATGGCCGAGCCGTGCCGCCGCCGCTTCGGCGGCCCGCGCGATCGCAGCGGTCTGCGACTGGATGGCGGCGATGGCCGCCATCTGGCCTTCCAGCATCGCCTGGACGGCCAATTCCGTCGGCCACTTATCGAGGTCGAGATAGCGTGCGTCGAGCGTTTCGGTTTTCATCATAGCGTCGATCCCGATGGGAGCTTCGATGCGGAGCGGCCTGCGCCCGATGGCGCAGCGCAGACCAGGAACGCCAGGGCGGTTCCTATGCAAAGCTGAAAAGGAAAGGAGAGCCCGCTCAGTTGGTGAGGCAGGCCGACGGCGCGCGCGATGGCAGGTTGCAGGAGGATGATCGCCAGGAAACCGATCAACATGGCGGCGATGGCCGAACCGGTCGTCCCGCGCGTGGTGAACAAGGCGGTGAAATAGACACCCAGCAGCCCCGCATAGCTGAACACCATCACCTGCAGCGCGAACTCCAGCAGGCCCATCGAGCTGTGGCGCTGCCAATAGAAGGAGAGGACGGCCATCAGGAACATCGCGAAGCCGATGATGCCCATGCCTGCGCGCCCGGCCTGGACGAAGTGGTGCTCCTCGACCGGCCCGCGCCGTTCTCGCCAGGGGCGATAGAAATCCTGCACCAGCACCGACGACATCGCATTCAGCGCGGAATTGGTGGTCGCCACCGCCGCCGCGCAGATGCCGATCGTCACCAGGCCGCGCAGGCCGCCGGGCAATTGCGTCAGGATATAGTGCATGAAAATGCTGATCTTCTGCCCCTCAAACTCGCTGGCGGCGGCGGCGCCGGAACCAACCATCAGGTCGGGGCGGTCATAGAACACGTACAGCAACAGGCCGATGACAATGAACATGCCGACGGTCGGCACCGTCGCCAGCACCGACAGATAGAGGCTACGCGTGCCCGTCTTTGCATCCCTGCACGAAAGCAGGCGCTGCGTGGTGTCCTGATCCATGCCCGCATTGGCGATATAGAGCAGTGCAAGCCCGGTAACGATCGCCAGAATCGAGAAGGGCCGCGAGAGGTCCAGGGAGAAATCGAACAGCCGCAGCTTGTCGACGCCCTGCGGGGTATGGGCCAGCGCCTGCAGGATCTGGGCATTGGAGGCCGGGATCGACAGGCGCAGGAACACCAGCACCGCGACCGCCGAGCCGACATAGACGACGAACTGGATCAGGTCGTTCCACAGAACCGACTTCAGACCGCCGACGAAGGTGAACGCGACACTCGCCACGACCAGCGCGGCGGCGGCGATCACGATGCCCTGCACGCCGACGCCGCCCGTGACGACCATCGCCAGCGCGATGGCAGCGAGATATACGCGCGCACCACCGGCAAAGACCCTCCCGACCAGGAACATGCCACCCGCCCAGCGGGTCGCTCGCTCGCTGAACCGCAGGGTCAGCAACTCATAGGCGGTATTCGCGCGGATCGCGTAGAAGCGTGGGATCAGGACATGGGCCACGAAGATCGCCCCGATCAGGCCGCCGCCGATATTGGCGCTGAGATAGGTCAGGTCGCCGTGATAGCCATAGTCCGGCCCACCGAGGAAAGTCGCCGCCGACTGGGTGGCGGACAGGACCGAAAGCGCCGCGAGCCAGGCGGGAACGGTGCCGCCCGCCAAGAAATATTCGCGAGCCGACGCCGTCTGGCGCGGCGTCAATAGCCACCCGCCCGCGACCAGCAGCAGCAGATAGCCAGCGATCACGAGCCAGTCGGCCATGGAGAAGGGCAGCATCATCGAAGCATACTCCGATCGCCCCGGACCAAAGGCCCGCAGGCATGAGGCGATGGCGTCCGGCCCACCGATCGGGCCGGACGCCGTGGCAAGGCTATCCGGTCAGAGATGCGCGGTCAGCGAGAAGCCGATCGTCCGCCCCAGAATGTCGTAGGTGTCGGGGAAGGTGTTGAACACACCGCCCGTCGACACACGCGGCGGCGCCTTGTCGAACAGGTTGTAGACGCCCGCGCTCATCGTGACGACGTCGGTGAAGTCGTAGGAGGCCGACAGGTCGAAGACATCCTGCGTCTTCAGCGTCTCGGTCGATCCGACCGTGCTCGACCGGACCTTGCCGATGCGTTGCCAGTCGAACTGGATCACGCCCCTGTCCAACAGCCAGCCGAGCCCGGCCGTGTGGCGATAATCCGGCTGGACGAGCGTCGTGCCGTCGCTGGAGCAGGTAGCACCGAACGTCCCCTTGCACTGAACCGCGGACACGGTCGGGTTCGCCTGGATCAGATAGGATGTGACGATATTGCCCTGATAGCTCGCGCGAAGGCCCTTGCCCGGCAGCCAGTCCGGCCGAAGGGTGTAGGACGCCGAGATGTCGAAGCCGCGTTGCAGCAGGCGACCCAGATTCTGGTTGTTGACGAAGGCATCGGCGAAGGTGCCGTTCGGGTTGCGCGTGACCAGCGCGCACAGCGGATTGTTGGCGGTCGGATTGGTGATGTAGCAGCTCGTGATGGCCGCGATCGGCTGGATCACGCCGACAGCCCCACGCAGGTCGAGATTGTAATAGTCGACCGTCACGTTCAGGCCCGGCAGGAAGGTCGGCGTGAACACCGCACCCGCCGTCGTCGTATAGCCGGTTTCCGGTTTGATGTCGGGATTGCCCCCATAATAATAGTTGCCGGTCAGGTAGCCGGGGGCGGTGGAATTGGCCGATCCCACCGACGGAGCGCCGAACCGCGCGCATTGCGCCGCATTGCCGGTGCCGATCACGCAAGGATCGCCGCCATAGCGCGGCTTCAGGCGATCGACGGTGACCAGGCTGTTGAGCGGCAGCGACGAGGTGCTGGCGGCGAATTCCCCGAAATTGGGCGTCCGCAAAACGCGCTGATAGGTGCCCCGCAGCCGCAGGTTGCGGTCGACTTCCCAATTACCCTCGACCTTCCACGTACCGTGCGTGCCGAACCGATTATAATCCGACAGGCGATAGGCGCCGCCGACATCGAGCTTTTGGATCAGCGGAGTGTCGTGGATCAGCGGGACAAGGACTTCGCCATAGAGTTCGATGACATCGAACGCGCCGCGATAGGCGGCCTGCACGCCCTGGCGATAGGTGTTGCCGGTCAGCAGCGCACTATCCTGATTGATGCTCGCCGTTTCCCGCCGATATTCGACGCCGCCGGCAAAGCCGATCGGCCCGGCAGGCAGGGAGAACAGCTCGGCCAGCGTGCCGCTGACCGTCCCTGCCGTGACGAACTGGTCACGCTTGCGGTTGAAGCCGTCGATCGTACTGCCCAGCGCGGCGGCCAGCCCGGGCCGGTTGGGCCCGAAGATGTTGACCGTATTGACGATCGACGCGAAATTGTTCGCGCCCGCCGGGCTGGTGACGAGGCCATCGCCCGAGATCAGCGACGATTCCGTCGAACGGCCATATTGCGCATAGACGTTCCATCGCACCGCATCGGTCAATGGTCCGCGCAGGCCCGACTGGACCTGCAATGTATCACGCTCGGTTGCATAGCGGATCAGCCCCAGTTCGCTGAGCGACCGGGACATGTTTACCTGGGCGGTGCCGTTCACGAACGTCAACTGGTTGCGGATCGCATCCGTCAGAAACGGATTGGTCGCGCTGATCCCAACGGTGCGGTTGACCGATGCGGGCGCCGCCCCGGGGGTACCCGTCTCCTCGGTACGGGCATTGGTATACATGGCCCGGCCATAGACCTCGATCTGCGGCGTGATCTCATATTTGTACAGCGCGGCCACGTTGATCCGCTTGAGCGGCGAGATCAGGGGATAGGTGGCCGAGATGTTGGAGGTGGCGGAAGGAGTGGTCGTGAACGTGCCATCGTCCGTGAAGCCGAAGCGTCGACCGCTCGCGACGTCGGTGAAGACGCCGCCGATGCTCGGAATGGTTTGGTTGGGCGTCGCGGCCCAGCTGCGCTGTCCCGCCCGCACACCGTCGCGCTGGGTATAGTCCGCCGCGATCACCAGATTGCCACGGTCACCAATGCCGGTTCCCAGCATCAGCGAGCCGCCATATTGCGCACCGCCATGGACCGACAACCGGCTGGTCGCGGTGCCGCGGATGCCCTCATATTCGTCGTTGAGGATGAAGTTCACGACGCCCGCAACGGCATCCGCGCCATAGACCGCCGCCGCACCACCGGTCAGCACATCGACGCGCTTGATGAGCGATGCGGGAATGGCATTGACGTCGACCGAGTTCCGGAAACTGAACGGTGCCGCACGAGTGCCGTCGATCAGCACCAAGGAGCGGCTTTGACCGAAATTGCGTAGTTCGAGAACCTGCGCGCCGAACGCATCGCTGCCCTGCGAGCCCTGGCGCACACCGCCCGAAAGCTGCGGGATGGTGGTGGAGAAATCCTCGATCGTCAGCGCGGACCGCAACCTGATCTGCGCCTCGTTCGTCGAGGCGACCGGGCTGCTGGAGGTCAGGCCGGCGGCGGGGATGCGCGTCCCGGTCACCACGACCTCGTCGCCGGACGTCGCCCCCTCTTGGGCAGCGGGCGTCACAGAGGCGGTCTGGGCCTGCACGGCTGCGGGTGCCTGCACAAGGGCTGCCGCCAGTGCGGCTGCGGCTACGCTATGTCGGTACGACGTCATCATTGCAGTCCCTCCCTGATATGCCCAAACCCAGTCCGCCGATCATGGATCATGACCTGTGGCAGGCCTCGGGCCCCACCGGGATCATGTATACCTCTCCTCAATATGTAAACATGTGGTATTATGTTTTGGTATTATTGCGTGGGCGCCAAAGGCGACCGCCGGTCAAGGGTTCGACGACACCGGTCGTGCCCGGAAAGGTCAGCGGCAGACCATGCAGGCTACGTGCAGCGAGGAACGCCATCGCCTCGGCCTCGATGAAATCGCTGCGCAGACCGATCTCGTCCGCCGTCCGGCAGACCCCGAGGCGATCGCGCAACGCCGCCATCAATACCGGATTATGTCCCCCGCCCCCGCACACGATCCACAATTCGGGCGGGGCGGGCAGTGTCCGCGCCGCCAGGGCCACCGCCTCCGCCGTGAACGCAGTCAGTGTGGCGGCGGCATCCTCGATCGAACAGGCCGCCACCCAGTCGAGCGGAAAGTCATAGCGATCGAGCGATCTCGCTCCCTCTTCCTGAAAATAGTCGTGCGTCAGCAGACGGGCCAGAATGTCCGTGTCGACACGGCCCGCAGCGGCAAAACGGCCCCCATCGTCATAACGGCCCGCCCCGCGCGCCTGGACGAGCTGGTCGATCAGGCCGTTGCCCGGCCCCGTATCGAACGCGATCAAGCTCCTGTCCGCCCCGATCCAGGTCAGGTTCGCAACGCCCCCGATGTTGAGGAACGCGACCGGTCGCGTGATGCCAAGATGCTCGGCAAGCGCGGCGTGATAGACAGGCACCAGCGGGGCACCCTGCCCGCCGGCCTGCAGATCATCCTGCCGCATCTGCGCGACTACCGGCACGCGCAGGACATCCGCCAGCATCTGGGGATCGCCGATCTGGACCGACAGGCCGCGCTCGGGCCGATGGAGCAACGTCTGGCCATGAAAGCCGATCAGGTCCGGGCGCCGCCCGCCCTCCGCCATCAGCCGCTCGCCAGCCTCGATATGCAGCCGCTCGATGACGGTTGACGCCGTATCGAACGATGACGGCATCGCACCATAGCCATTCCATGCCAGCGCATCGCGCGTCGCCTGTTCGATGCTCACGCGTTGAGCGTCGGCAAAGGGGATCATCGCCGTGGAGCCGAACGCCTCGATCCGCTCGCCATCCGTCTCGATCAGCGCGACGTCGACGCCGTCCAGCGACGTCCCGCTCATATAGCCCATCACCAGCATCAGCAGGACGGGTCCCAAGTGCAGACGATCAGACTGGCATCGTCGTGCCGCTTCACCCGGATATGACGCCGCAGCGAATCCGGCTCGCTTTCGATATCGCGCAACCGCGCCAGCCAGGCGGCACCGTCCTCCGGCGTGGCGATAGCCAGCAGATCGTCGGGCGTCGCCGCATCGAACAGTTCCACGAGTCGCAGGAACCCGTCGCTGGCAATGGCGAAGCGCTGGCCGGGATGGAGCGGAACCGTCACCTGCCAGAGATGGTCAGCCGCGGCAGGCTCCGTCCCGAGCACCCAATAGCCGCCGTCGCGGTTCTTGAGATGGCGATTGGCGCTCAGTCCCGGCAACAGCAGATTCTTCAAGGCCTCGGAGTCGATCGAGGGGTTTTCCTCGCGAATCGCCTTGACCGCAGCCAACGTCCGCGCCTCGACGACATCGAGCGCATAGGTGCCGAACAATCGCGCAACCCCGGCATCGTCCACCGTCGCTACGCGGCAGTCGGCCAGCGCGGTGATCTCGGCAGCATCACCACGCAACCGGATCATGGCAAAGGCCGCCGAGGGCAGTTCGTGGGTGCCATCGAAAGCGCGAACCTGCGCATCCGCAAGCGCTGCCGCGCAGCGCCTCATGACATCGCGCAATATCTCGATCGTGGAACAGTCCGGATCTTCGGCAAGGGCGTCGGCGATCAGCCGATTGGCGGTCTGCGCCAGCCATGCCGCGTCGCTGGGTGCGTCCAGCAGGGATGGGCCGATCCCCGTGGCTCCGTCGATCACCCAGGCCGCATCGCCGAAATGGCCGATCGCATCCTCGTTCACCATGCTCCCGGCATCGGAGAGCGCGACGTCGATCCTCAGCATCCCATGCTCCTCGAGCCGATCCTCATGCGATGCGAAATGCTATCCCGATCCTCCCCGCCATGCAAACCAATAGCATGCCACTTGCACCGCTGTGCATAGTGGTATTTACTCAGGTTATGACGCGCCCCACCGCCCCGAACGACGCTGCTACGCTGCTCGCCCTGCTGCGCAACGCGGTCGGCCGCCGTCATGTCCTGACCGCGCCACGCGCTACGGCACGGTTTCGCAAGGGCTATCGCACCGGCGAGGGAGCGGCGATCGCCGTGGTGCGTCCGGGAAGCCTGGTCGAGATGTGGCGCGTAGCCCAGGCTTGCGTCGCCGCCGATGTCTCGATCCTGCTTCAGGCGTCGAACACCGGGCTCACCGGCGGCTCCACCCCCGATGGCGACGATTATCCCGGCGGCCTCGTCATCATCAGCACCACGCGCTTGTCGCGGCTGAGCGTGATCCGGGGCGGCAAGCAGGTGCTGTGCCTGCCGGGCACGACCCTATACGCGCTCGAACAGGCCCTGCGGCCTTATGGGCGTGAGCCGCATTCGGTCATCGGGTCATCCTGTTTCGGCGCGTCGGTGGTCGGCGGCATCTGCAACAATTCGGGTGGATCACTGATCCGGCGCGGGCCCGCCTATACCCAGCTGGCCCTGTTCGCGGCCATCCAGCCTGATGGCCGACTGCATCTGGTCAATCACCTGGGCATAGCGTTGGGCGAGGAACCGGAGACGATCCTGTCGCGCCTCGATCGCGGCGAATTCAGTGACGCCGACATCGAAGACGTGGATGATCGATGGGCGCACGACCATCGCTATGCCGAACATGTCCGGGCGATCGACAGCCCTGTCCCTGCCCGTTTCAACGCCGACCCGCGCTGCCTGTTCGAGGCGGCGGGAAGTGCGGGCAAGCTGATCGTCTTCGCGGTGCGCCTCGACACCTTCCCGCGCGAAGAGGGCACCGCCACCTTCTATATCGGCACCAACGAGGCCGATCGTCTCACCGATCTGCGCCGCACGATGCTGCGCAATTACGACAGGCTGCCGATTGCGGCCGAATATATGCACCGGACCGCCTTCGACGTGGCGGATCGTTATGGGCGTGACACCTTCTTCGCGATCGAGCGGCTCGGCACCGAACGGCTACCCGCCCTCTTCGCTGCCAAGGCACGGTTCGACGCGCTTGCGGATCGCCTGTCCAGCGGCCTGAGTGATCGTCTGCTCCAGGCGGCGGGACGTTTCATCCCGGATCCGCTGCCCGGCTGGATGCGGAGCTATCGTGATCGCTTCGCCCATCACCTGATGCTGAAAGTGTCGATCGATCAGATCGACGAGACCCGCGTCCTGCTCACCCGGCTTCTTCCCAGCGGCGACGCGGGCGACTATGTCGAATGCAGCGCCGTGGACAGCGCCAAGGCGTTCCTTCACCGGTTCGTCGCGGCGGGAGCGGCGGTCCGTTATCGAGCGATCCATGCCGACGACGTCGCCGACATCGTCGCGCTCGACGTCGCGCTACCCCGCAACGCCGGGATATGGACCGAGACATTGCCGTCGGCGCTGGATGCCCAGGTCATCCATGCGCTCTATTACGGCCATTTCTTCTGCCACGTCTTTCATCAGGACTATATCGTGCGCAAAGGCACCGATCCCGTGGCGTTCGAACATGCGCTATGGGCCTTGCTCGACACGCGGGGCGCGCAATATCCGGCCGAGCACAATGTCGGCCACCTCTATGTCGCGCCGCCCGCACTGGCCCAATTCTATCGCCACATCGATCCGCGCAATCAGCTCAATCCGGGGATCGGCCACACGCCGCGTGCACGCCACTGGACCTGCGAGAACCCGGAAAGCGCCGAACGGCCCCAGTCACTATCGGAGAATCGGGTTTGAGAATCGGTCACCGTCGCCAAGGGCATGGCCGGCCGTTATGGCGGTCCGCCATGGTGGAATGGGTGACCATTGGCCGCCATGCTATGACGGAACGATGAAGCGCATGACGATTCGAGCCGCGCGAACACGCCGCGCCCGCATCGCCCCGCTTTTCATGTGCCTCGGCCTATGCGCCGCACCGGGCCTCGCGGCTTCCCCCGTCTGTCCGATCCTGAACACCACATCCGCTCGCGCCGACGACATGCGTTTCGCACCGATCGATGCGGCGGTTCGCGATGGCGTCGGCACACTCTATCCCGGCGCGGTACTGATCGTCACCGATCGGGGGCGGATCGTTCATCAGGCGGCCTTCGGCGATGCCCAGACGCTGACTAGCGCGCCCGACGGCACGCTGCGGACGCTCGCCACGCCGCGCGCAATGGCGGTCGACGCGCTTTTCGACATGGCCTCGATCACCAAGATCGAGGCGACCACCGCGGCGATCCTCCATCTCGTCGGTACCGGCCGCCTGTCGCTCGACGACCGGCTGGGTACGTTGCTGCCCGCGTTTCGGGGCACCGACAAGGCGGACATCACCATCCGTCAGTTACTGACCCACCGAGCAGGGCTTTGGGAATGGCAGCCGACCTGGTTGCACCGCGACGCCTCGGGCCAGGTGCTGCCCTATCTGGCGGCGCTGCCGCTCCGTTATCCGAGGGGCTCGCGCTTCGCCTATTCCGACATCGGTTTCATGCTGCTGGGTGCCGTCGTGGAGCGGGTCACGGGCACACCGCTGGACCGTTATGTCCGCAAACGAATCTATCGCCCACTCGGCATGACCGATACCGGCTTCCTGCCGTCACCGTCCTTGCGTCGGCGCGCGGCCGCGACATCACAGGGCGACGCCTATCAGCGGCGCATGGCGGAGACCGGCAAGCCCTACCCCGCCGCGCCTTTCCCATCGGCCCAGCCCTTCGCCGGATATCGGAACCGAATGCTGGTCGGCGAGGCGAATGATGCCAATGCCGCGCTCGGCTGGCGGGGGGTGGCTGGCCATGCCGGGCTGTTCTCGACCGCGACCGATCTAGCCCGCTATGCCCAACTGCTCCTCAACGGCGGCTGCTACGGCGGCTGGCGGCTCGCGCCCGCCCGGACGATCGCGGCGTTCGAGAACACGCCCTTCGATGCCGATCAGGCACTGGGTTTCCACAAGACGCAGCTCGCCGGGATCGCGGCCCCCTTCTACGGGCATTCGGGTTTCACCGGCACCTGGTTCGCCTTCTCGCCCCAGCTGGACATGACCGTCGTCCTCCTCACCAACCGGGTCCACCGGCCGGACGGCGAACCCTATCCCACGCTCGACGCCCTGCGGGAGACGGTGCTGCGGCAAGCGGTGACGACAGTGCTCGAAAACCGGAAAAAGGAGAAGACATGGCGCTGAACCTGGGCGTGATCGAAGGCTTTTTCGGCAAGCCATGGAGCTGGGCCGATCGAACGGCCGTGCTACGGACGCTGGCAGGGGCAGGCTATCGCTTCTATCATTACGGTCCCAAGGCCGACCCGTTCCTGCGCCGCCGCTGGCGCGAGCCGCATCCGCCCGAACACTCCGCCGCCCTCGCGGCCTTCGCCGCCGAGTGCAAAAGGCTGGGCGTGCGCTTCGGTGTCGCGCTGACCCCGGTAGGCAGCACCCATCCCTTCAGCCAGGAATCGCGCGACGCCCTGAAGCGGAAGCTGGGGCAGCTCGACGCGCTGGGCATCCAGGACCTCGCCATCCTGTTCGACGACCTACCCGCCGAACTGCCCGATTTGGCGCGCGGCCAGGCCGAACTCGTCGATTTCTGCGCCAGCAACAGCCGCGCGACCCAGGTCTTCTTCTGCCCCAGCTTCTATTCGGACGATCCCATTCTCGAGCGTGCTTGGGGAAAGCGGCCGCCCACCTATCTGCCCGAGCTGGGGCGCTATCTCGATCGCAGCGTGCGCGTCTATTGGACCGGCGAGGAAGTCGTGTCCCGCGAGATCGGTGTTGCCCATCTGGAACGGATACAGCACGAACTCGGCCGCAAAGTGTGCCTTTGGGACAATTACCCCGTCAATGACGGTGTCCGCATGTCGCAATATCTGCACCTGCGCGCCTTCACCGGTCGCCCGGCCGCGATCCGCCATCATGTCACCGGTCATGCGATCAACCCCGCATCGCAACCGCTCCTCTCCTGCATTCCCGCGCTTACGCTCGCGGCCAGCTATCGGGAGGGAGAGCGCTACGCTTATGGCCAGGCATTTCTGGCGGCAGCGACCCAGGTGCTGGGCGCCGACTTCGCCACCCTATTGCACCGCGACATCCTGCCGCTCCAGGATACCGGGCTCGACAATCTCGGTCCGCGTTTCGCTGAGTTACGCGAACGCTATGGGGCGATCGATCATCCCGCCGCCCGTGAAATCACCGACTGGCTGGACGGACGCTTCCGCACCACGCTGGACGAGGTGCAGACGCAATAACGAAAGGGCAGAACAGAACATGACGCAGTTCTTTCTCGGCGTGGATGCGGGCGGCAGCACCTGTCGCTGCCGCCTGGTCGACGGCGCGGGTCGGATGCTGGCCACCGAACAGGCCGGTCCCGCCAATGCGGGACTTGGGCTGGACGCGCTCTATACGGCGCTGCGCCAAGTGACCGAGAATACGGTGCGCGCAGCCGGACTCAACGCGGAGCAGGTCACGAGCATCCGGGCGGCGATGGGCATCGCAGGCATCTCGCGCCCCGGCGTTCGGGCGGCGCTGGAGGGCTTTGCCTTTCCCTTCGCCTCGACGGTGTTCGACACCGATGCCGTCATCGCCAATCTGGGGGCCCATGGCGGCGGCGACGGGGCCGTGCTGATCATCGGCACCGGCAGCATCGCGCAAGTGCGGGTAGACGGGCAGAGCTTCCGGATCGGCGGCTATGGCTTTCCCATTTCCGACGAGGGCAGCGGCGCGGCCCTGGGCCTCAGCGCGATGCGCCACGCATTGCGCGCGCTGGACGGACGGACACGCGCGACGCCGCTCAGCACGGCAGTCACGGAGCGGTTTGGCCATGACACGGCGCGCGCCATCGCCTGGATGGATCAGGCGACCCCGCGCGACTATGGCAGCTTCGCCCCGCTGGTGATGGACTATGCCGAAGCGGACGATACGATCGCTCGCTCGATCGTCGAGGACGCGGCAGGCCATATCGAGCGGTTCATCGAGACGATCTACGAACGCGGCGCACCTCGATGCGCGCTGCTCGGCGGCCTGTCGGCGAAGATGCGCCCCTGGTTGCGCGCCCGGACCGTCGCCCGGCTCAGCGAACCGCTGGGCGATGCATTGAGCGGCGCCCTCTATCTTGCGGGCCTGCCCGCCCGCGCAACGGAGACTTTGATATGATCGAGCGTCGCCGCTTCCTCGCCGCCACAGGGCTCGCCGCGCTAGGCCGGGTCACCGCGCCGTTTCCCAAGGCGTTGGCGGCCCAGCCGCCCGCCCCGACGCTGCTCGCCTCCAACGTCTTGGCGCTCGTGCGGGGCTGATCAACGGGCACTCAATTCGCCCCGGCGATCGCCACCAGCGCTGCGTCGATCGCCGGGGTCGCGCTCATGTCCCCCGGCATGTCGTTGGCATAGGCCGCGAAGGTCAGCATTTGACCGCTCGCCGCGATCATCGTGCCAGCCAGCGCATTGGCGGCGTTAAGCGTGCCGGTCTTCGCCCTCAGCCGACCCGCCAGCGGCGTGCCGACGAACCGTCGCGCGAGCGTCCCGTCGGTGGCCGCGACCGGAAAGGTCGCGCGCCAGTCCGCGCCCCAGGGCTGCGTCTCCGCCCAGCGCAGCAGCGCCACCGTCGTGCGGGGGGTGACCCGGTCGTAATTGGACATGCCCGCACCATCGGCAAAGTCGTAGGTCACGCGGGCAATGCCCGCACGTGCCAGAACCGCATCGACGACGGCATGACCATCGGCGACCGAGCCGCTAGACCCAAGTCGGCGTAGCAGCAGTTCGGCATGGAGATTCTGGCTCGTCTTGTTGGTCTGGTATAGATCCTCGGCCAGCGGTGGCGGCGTCAGGGCCGCCAGTACCGGAACGGGTGCGGCCACCGCACCAGGAGCGCGGCCACGGTGCGCGGGATCATCCGCGTGCGTCAACGACCGGTGACGCACGGTGATACGCCCCTTCACCATCACACCCGCCGCGCGCAAAAGCTGCGAGAACCGCCAGGCCGCTCTGTGAGCCGGATCGTCAACGCCCAGCTTCAGGACCACCGGAGTCGCCCCGGCCGCGAGACTGCCGGTCACGCGCAGCAGATCGCTGCCCGGCATGCGCTGGACCGACAGCGCGTTCCCATTACCGGCCTCACCGGTCGTCGCGGCATTTTCTATCCGGTAATAGCCGTCCCCGACGACCTGGAGCGGTTCGTCCGGTGCCGTGGGGGACACGGTCAATATCGTGACATTGTCGTCCAGGGTCAGCGCCGAGATGCCGGTGCCATAGACGCTGTCCATGTTGTTCCAGCTCATCCCCTGCGGCCAGCGCTCGTCTGGGAATGCCGTGTCGTCGCCGACCACATCGCCCACGACACGCGTCCGTCGGGCGACCGCCGCCGCCAATTCGCCCAGGCAGTCGACACGACAACCCGGGGCGGAGGACAGGCGGGCGTCGCCATGCCCGGCCAGCATCACCGTCGGCGTCCCCTGCCCCTCCAGCCGGACGGTCGCCCCGCCCCGTATATCCGGGCTCGCCACGTCCAGCGTCGCGAAGGCGGCGGCGGTGGTGAACAGCTTGGTGTTCGACGCCGGGATGAAGCGCTCGTCGGGGCGCAGCGCGACGATCTCGCGCCCCTCGGCATCGACCACCACCAGCCCGAGCCGCGTGCCCGGCGGCGCCTTGGCCAGCGCTTCGACGGCGGCGGGTGGCAGCGGCGCCCCGACCGGCGCGCCCGCCAGCAACAGCGGCAGCAACAGGCTCCCCATCATCGGCGTTCGATCTCTTCGCTCAGCAGGGTCAGGAACTCGGCGGCCAGCATCGAAGGTGGCCGATCGAGCAGGTGGATGGCGTGGACGTCGAAGGTGATCGAGGGGCGAAGCGGCCGCATCGCGAGCCCCGGCGCCATCGACGCCGCCGCCGTGAAATTGTCGACGATCGCCAGCCCCACCCCTGCACGGACCAGGGCTGCGGCGATATAGAAGGTCCGCGCCACCACGATCTCGTCGAGGACCAGATCGTGCCGGTCGATCTCTTCGGACAGCAGCTTGCCGATCGGGCCGCTGCCCTTGAGCGAGATCAGCGGACGCCCGACCAGTTGCGACAGTTCCAGCCGTGGCGGGGCGTCGGGCATGTCACGTTCGCGGTAGAGGACGACCATCTCGCCCTCGCCCAGCCAGTCATGGGTCAGGGCCACACCGCGCGGCGGCTCGCTGGCGATGGCGATGTCGCTTTCGCGTTCATAGAGTTTGCGCAGCAGGTCGTCGTGATGCACCGTCTGCAAGTCGAAGCGGACATCAGGACGCCGCGCGAGGAACCGCGAAACCGCATCGGGCAGCACCCCCAGCCCCAGGCTGGGCAACGCGGAAATGCGCAACGTCGTGCCCGCGCCCATGCGCAGGTTGCGCCCCGCCTCACGCAGCGCACGCACCCGCTCCTGAATATCGGCCACGTCGGCGAACAGCGCATGCGCATCCTCGGTCGGCAGCAACCGCCCGTTCGAACGCTGGAACAACTCGAATCCCAACAGGGTCTCGGCATGGCGGAGCGTCTTGGACACCGACGGCTGCGACACGTTAAGCGCCCGGGCCGCGGCGGATACCGAGCCGTTGACATAAACGGCGTGGAAAATCTCGATATGGCGAAGGTTCATGGATGCAGCCTAGGCCCTGTCCTGTGCCTGTTCCACCATCGACCCGCGAAAACGCGCCGCGTCCAGTTCCCCCTCGGCGCGCGCGACCAGCGTGGCCACCGCCAGATTGGCCGAGGCGGATGGCACGGTACGCGTCATGTCGAGCAGTCGGTCGAACGGCAGGACGAGGCCTACGACGAGGGCGGTCTGCTCCGCCCCCACGCCCACCGCCGACAGCATCGCCGCCAGCATGAACAGCGAAGCCGAAGGGACGGGTGCCGTACCGAAGGCCGCCAGCGCGCCGGTCACCAGCATGACGACGAGCATGGTCGCGTCCGGGACGATCCCCAACGCCTGCAACGCGAACTGGCCGAGCAGCCCGACATACATGGCCGTGCCGTCCTTGCCGATCGATGCGCCCAGCGGCAGCACCGTCGAGGCGACGCTGCGCGACACACCCAGATTGTCCTGCGCTACCCGTAGCGCGACGGGCAGCGTCGCCGAGGACGAGGCGGTCGAAAAGGCGACGATCAGTGCATCGACGATCCCCCGGAAGAATCGCACCACCGGCAACTGTGCGACGAGCCCGACCAGTGCGGCATGAACGACCAGCATCTGCACCAGCGACGCGATTATGACCGCCAGCGCGAGCCAGCCGACATGGACGAACAGCGCCGCGCCGTTCACCGCCACCGCCTGGGCGATCAGCGCAAGCACGCCGAATGGCGTCACCTCCATGACCACGCGGACGATATGCAGCAGTACCGCCGACAGCCCCTGGAGCAGCGCAACGACCGGCCGCCCCGCCTCGCCCGCCATCACGCTGCCGGTGCCGAGCAGCACGGCGACAAAGATGATCGCCAGCATGTCGCCGCGCCCCAATGCCTCGACGATGTTGATCGGCACGATCGACAGCAGTTGGTCAGCCGGCGTCACCGGCGCCCCGAGCGGATGGGGAACGACGTCCGCCAGCTGCATCGCCGCGCCGGGCCGCAGGATGAGACCCATCGCCATGCCGATCGATACCGCCACCAGCGTGGTCGCCGCGAATAGTCCCACCGTACGCAGCCCGATCGACCCCAGCCGCCGGGGATCGCCCAGCGTCGCTATCCCGCCTGCGATGGTGACCAGCACCACCGGCACCACCAGCATCTTGATGAGGCGGACGAATAGCTCACCGACCAATCGGATCGCCCCGGCCCCTTCGGGCCAGAACAGACCGAGCGCGACGCCCAGCAGCAACCCGCCGATCACCCGCTGCCACAGCGGGATGCCGAACCACCCCCGGATCAGGCGCAAGCCGGCGCTCCCCAGAAGCCGGGCGCCGGCGCCGTCAGAATGCCGCAGTCATCCCGCGCGCCGCCGGGACGATCGGCCGCCAGCCACAGCGGACCGTCCAGATCAACGAAGTCCGCATGGCCCGCCACCAGCATCGCGGGCGCGATCCCCAACGATGAACACACCATGCACCCCACCATCACGCCGAACCCCCGCTCCCTGGCCTCTGCCGCCAGCGCCAATGCTTCGGTCAAGCCGCCGGTCTTGTCGAGCTTGACGTTGACATGGCTGTAGCGCCCGGCCAGCCGATCGAGATCGGCGCGGGTGTGTAATGCCTCGTCGGCGCAAATCGGGATCGTCCCTGCCAGCTCGGCCAGCCCCTCATCCTCTCCGACAGGCACCGGCTGTTCCAGCAGGTCGACGCGCTGGGCGAGCAGCATCGGCAACCGATCGGCGATGTCGGCCACCCGCCAACTTTCATTCGGGTCGACGATCAGCCGGGGCGTAAGCGCGACGGCACGGACCGCCGCGATTTGTTCGGCCGCGCCCTCGCGATCCACCTTGATCTTGAGAAGCGGCACCCGCGCCACCGTTCGGGCGACCTCCGCCATGGCCTGCGGCGTGTCGATACCGATGGTGATCGCCGAGGCGAGCGCCGCCACCGGCGGGAGACCCGCGAGCGCCGCGACGCTGGTTCCGGCCAGTCGCGCCTCCAGGTCCCAGAGCGCGCAATCCACCGCGTTGCGGGCGGCCCCCGCTGGCATCGCCCGGGCGATGTCCGCTCGCGTCGCGCCGCCCTCGATCAGGTCGCGGACCGCTTCGATGGCCGAGATCGCCGCCTCGATCGTCTCGCCATAACGGGGATAGGGCACGCCCTCACCCCATCCTTGCGCGTCGCCCTCGCGGATCGTCACCGTCACCACATCGGCGGCCGTCTTCACCCCGCGCGCGATGCGGAACGGCGCCCTTAGCGGGAAAGGGTCGTGACGAACGGCGAGGATGCGGCGCATGACGTTTCCAGCAGGAGGTCGACGATCGCCTCGGCACCGAAGCGATAGGGATCGGTGCAGGGCAGGCCCAGCGCATCCTCGGTCTCGGAACACAGACGCTGAGCGGCCGCTTCGTCGAGCTTGACGGTGTTCAGCGCCACGCCGACTGCGCGAACGTCCGGGCTGGTCAGCCGGGCAACGCGCAGATTGGCATCCAGGCACTCGGCCAGCCCCGGCATCGGGAAATGCGGCAGGCCGCGCATATGCGGGCGCAGCGGATCGTGGCAGATCACCAGCGCGGTCGGCTGTGCGCCATGGAGAAGGCCCGTCGAAACCCCCGCAAAGGCGGGGTGGAACAGCGACCCCTGCCCCTCGATCAGATCCCAGCCCTGATCCGTGCGGGCCGGGGCCAGCGTCTCGATCGCGCCCGCGATGAAATCGGCGACCACCGCGTCGAGCGGCACGCCCTTCCCTGCGATCAGGATGCCCGTCTGGCCGGTCGCGCGGAAATCAGCCACGACACCCCGTGCACGCAGCGCATCGCGCAGGCAGAGCGTGGCATACATCTTGCCGACCGAACAATCCGTGCCGACGGTCAGCAGCCGGTTGCCCGTACGCCTACGTCCATTGCCGACCGGCAGTGTCTCGGGCGCGTCGCGTACGTCGAACAGGGTAACGCCCGCCTCCGCTGCCGCCGCGACCAGCACGGGCACGTCGCGCAGCCGCTGATGAAGCCCGCAGGCGATGTTGAGCCCGGCGCGGATCGCTGACAGTGCGTCGCCTATCATCCAATCGGGGAAACGCCCCCCCGGATTGGCGATGCCCAGCACCAGCGTCCTGGCCCCGGCGGCGCGTGCCGCAGCGGCATCCATCCGGGGCAGGCCAAGCGTGAACGGGCAATCGTCGTGCCGCCATTCGCCCACACAGTCTTCGCTGCGGAAGGCGGCCAGACCGCGCGATGTCTTGAGGCCGATCTCGTCATCGGAATGGCCGAGATAGAGGAGGTAGGGGGCGGGAATGGTCATGATGCGAACATGATAGGAGCAACGTCCTAGGTGCCGCCAATCGCGCTCGCAGTGCCGCCTATAACGTGCGGCTATTGGCCGCAGCCGCCGGGCCGGGCCCGCAGCAGCGCTCGTCCCGCCGCCACGCCGGTCGCCGCCCCATCCGACACCGCCCTTCGCCCGTTGACGAACAGCGCGGTAACGCCGACGCCAGGCACGCGCGGATGCATATAATCGGCGCGGGGCGCATAGGTTTTGGGATCGAGCACCACGACATCGGCAAAATAACCTCGCCGCAGATAACCGCGCTGCGCGATGCGGTACATGTCGGCCGTCGCGCCGGTCGACCGGCGGATGAACTGTGGCAGGGTGATCACCTTCCGCGCGACGACATAGGTGCGATAAAGCTGGGGGAAGGTCGCATATTGGCGGGGATGGCCGTCCGATCCGTCCGATGACGTCACCACCCAGGGCTGCTTCATGATCAGGTCGACGTCACGATCGGCCATGTTGAAGCTCGCCACGCTGCTGCCCGCCGGGCCGGTGCCCGTGGCATTGGGCGTGCGCAGGATGCGGATCGCCGCGTCGATCGGCGAGAGCCCCCATTGCGTCGCCATCGCGGCCAGCGTCTTGCCGCTCCAGGGCTGGCCCTGCGCGGTCAGCAACAGCGAATCCGCCCCGCCCCGCCGACGCAGATTCTCCGCCATCTCGATCTTCAACCGCGCGAGCGTCGCGGGATCGTCGAACCGGGCGAGCAGCTTGGGATAGCCGCCATCCATCGCCCAGCCGGGCACCAGCGCGGCATCGACGCTCGACCCCGAGGCCAGCCAGGGATATTGGTCCGCGGTGACGGCCTGGCCCTTGCTGCGCGCCGCCTCGATCGTGGCGATCAGAGCGGGCGCCTGGCCCTGCACATCGACGCCCAGTGCCTTTAGATGAGCGAAATGGACCGGCGTGCCAGCGATGCGCCCGATCTCGATCGCCTCGCGGGTCGAGGCAAGAAGGCCGATCGAATAATGCGCCTCGTCGCGCTGGTGCGTGTCGTACATACCACCGCGCTTGCCCGCTTCACGAGCGACCGCCGCCACCTCGGCCGTCTTGGCAAAGCTTTGCGGCGGATAGAACAAGCCGGTGGACAGGCCATAGGCGCCCTCGCACATCGCACGGGCTGCAAGGCGCTTCTCTTCCGCCAGTTCGGCGGCCGTGGGCGCGCGGGCATCCTGTCCCAGCACGCGCTCGCGGATCGCCCCGAAGCCGACGAAAGGCACGACATTGGTGCCGATCCCGCTGGCCTCCAGCGCGCGCGCATCCTTGGCCACCTCGAACGTACCATAGCCGTCGACGCCGATCACCACGGTCGAGACGCCTTGCGCCAGCCAGGGAAGATTGAGCCGCGCCTTGGCATCGGCCGAGCGAATATAGCTGTCCGGATGAGTATGCGCATCGATCAGGCCGGGCGCGACGATCAGCCCCCGCGCATCGATCTCGTCAACCGCCGCCGTGCCGCGGGCGCGGCCGACATAGACGATGCGATCGCCCGCCAACTCGACATCGCCGACAAAGGGCGGCGTCTCGGCCCCCGTATAGATGGTGCCGCCCCGGATCACGACATCGACGCGCGGCGTATTCGACGCCGTGGCGACGCACCAGACCAGGGCGGTCAGGACAAGACGCTTCATCTCGGGCTCCTCTCGGGTTGCAGGTGGGTGACGGTCGTGGCGACCGCGTCGACCGCGGCGCGGCTGAACGGCATGGGCAGCATCTGGCCCGCACTCCACGGGCCCCCCTGATCCTGCCGGTGCGGGGAGCGCGGATCGTTCGACTGGCCCGGCAGGTTGAGCATCAGCGAACGATCCCAGTCACCGACATCGATCACCTCGAGATAGCTCGCGCCGCCGCCGACCCGCCAGTCCGGTCCGTTTCCCAGCCAGCGGGCCATCACCGTAAAGCCATCGCCGCCGGAGCCGCCCACCTCGATCGCGGGGAAGGCCGCCGCGATCGCCGGAAGCCGCGCAAGCGGATGCGTGATCCGGACCCGATGCAGCATATCCCACCGCCAAGCCTTGGGATCGGGCCCCAGCAGCTTGCCCGCTTCCGTCCAGCCGACGGCGAGCGACTCTTCAATTAGGTCGGGCCGGCCAGCGGCCACACGCAGTAGTTCGGGCGGCTCGATCGCGGAAATCAGGCTGCGCGCGTTTTCTGGGACCAGCGCGCCCAGCATCCGCACATTCAGCGCGCGCAGCACGATCTCGTACAGTGCCGCCGCCCCGCTCGCACCGTCGATCCGCGTATCCCAGCGCGCCAGCATCGCGACCGCCGCCGCCGCTCCGGGCGAAGGCTGGCGCGGTAACATCGCCTGGAAGCGCCGGGCGAGCGACGACGATGTGTCATGCTGCAGCGCCACGCTGTCGGCCAGGCTGTGCCGGGTCTGCTTCGACAGTATGTCGGCAATGCGATCATAGCGTGCGGGATCGCGGAACGAGAAGGCCGGACTCCTTTCGATCGGCCAGCCTGGCGGCAAGTTGTTCTGGTTTGCGGAGGCGAACCAGCCCGCAGCGGGATCGAACACACCGGGCAAGGCGCGGAAATCGCGCATCCCCACCCAGTCGTATTGGCCATCGCCCGGCACCGGCAGCAGGCCATTGCCGCGCTTGCGCTTCGGCCAAAAGCCGATGGCCTGCCACGCATGATGCCCGCGCACATCGGCATAATGGAAATTGGTGGGCGACGGGTGCAGCTTGAACGCCTCGCGCAACCCCGCCCAGTCCTCCGCCAGGTTGATGGCCACCATCGAAAACGCACCCGATCCGCCCGGCTGCATTCCGACCGAGGCGATCGCAGTCGCGCGCGAACGGGCCGGATCGTGCGACACCACCGGCCCCTGCACCGCGTAACGGAGCACCGCCCGGTGCGGCGGCGCGTCCTTCACGGGAATGTCGATCACCTCCCGCTCGAACCGCTTCCAGCCGCCGTCATGGCGGTAACGCTCCGGATCGTCCGGATGGAGCTCCAGCACGAACAGGTCTTGCTGGTCGATATGGAAATTCGTGCGACCGAAGGCGAAGCGGTCGGTATGGCCCTGCATGATGCCCGCCAGCCCCGGCGCCCCGCCGCCGATTACGTCCAGGCCGGGCGCGGTGAGATGGGCGACGTGGCGCGGCCCGAACCCGCCAATGCCCAGATGCGGGTCATTGGCCAGGATCGGACGCCCCGTTGCGGTACGGCTTCCCGCCACCGTCCAGGCGTTCGACCCGGCATTGGTGGCGCTCAACATCTCGTCCCGCTCTCGGGTCGGCGTCTCTCGTCCGAACGGCAGCGGCCCAAGTTGCAACACCCCCATGTCCGCCTCGCTGACCTGTGCCGGGTCCAGTCCCTCCGGCACGGTCATCGCGATCGCGGGGCGCAGCGGGGCCACCAGCCGGTCGAGGTCGAGCTGCCCCATTGCCGCCAGCATGGCGCGGCGAATCTCGTCATCGACATTGCCGACCGAGCCGCCCCGCGCCACCACCAGATCGCGCAATTCCCAACGCATCGGCATCACGCCCAGAATGCGATATTCCAGCGGCAGCAATGTCGGATCGCGCTCCACTTCGGCGATCCGGGCATTGATCCCCGCGACATAGCCCCGCACGCAGTCCAGGACCGGCGACGGGATGCGGGCCAGCTCCGCATCGAGATCGCCGCGATAATGGAACAGCTGCGCCTTGGCGTCATACGTCGCGAACGCCGCGCCGAACGCCTCGGCCATCCGCCCCATTTCCCGGCGATGGGCGAAGTCGATCTGGAACAGCCGGTCACGCGCAACGACATAGCCCTGACCGAAAAAGGCGTCCGCCTTGGTCTGCGCGCGGATATGCGGGATGCCCCAGCCATCGTCCACGATCTCGATCGGTCGCGACAGGCCGGGGACCGTCGCATAGGCGGTCGAGCCGACCGGCCGGGCGATCCCTCGCCAGGGCGCAAGCGCACCTAACGCGGTGGCGCCGAGCAGGAATGTACGGCGAGAGACCATGGCTTCCCCCTTCTCGAACCATGCGGTGTGTCGGATCATCCCGTGGCGCACCCCCGCAAACTCGGTGATGCCCCCTGTCGACAGGACGGCCGGTTCCAGACCATAGGGCGGCCCGACGCGCGTGCAATGCCGCCATAATCCAAGGCTATGGCCCACCCAACGATCGGTAGTCGGACGACCCTTGACCTGGGTCGCGTCTCGCCTGCACCATTCCGGAAGCACGGATCAGCGAAAAGATCATGACCGGCCGCAGGGAGATCACGCTCCAAAGATCGTGAATAGGGGGATTGCATATGACCGACGGATCTCGGCGCCGTCTGATGAGCGCCGGTACGGGCCTGACAGCCTTGTCGATGGCGCTTGCCTTCCCCGCCTTTGCCCAGACGACGCCGTCCCCGCCTGACATCAACGGGACGCAAATCGACCCGGACGACATCACCGTCACCGGCACGCGGATCATCCGCAACGGTTTCCAATCGCCGACGCCGCTGACCGTGGCAACGCAAGAGGATATCCTCAACACTTCACCGACGAACAACATTGCCGATTTCGTCAACCAGTTGCCCGCGCTGGCAGGTTCCACCCGCCCCTCCAATTCGCGGCTGGCGATCAGTTCGGGCCTGGCAGGCATCAACGCGCTCAACCTGCGCGGACTGGGCGAGATCCGCACGCTGGTGCTGCTCGATGGGCGGCGGACGGTGTCGTCCAGCGTTACCGGTCTGGTCGACGTCAACACCTTCCCCCAGGCCTTGGTAAAGAGTGTCGAGATCGTCACGGGTGGCGCATCGGCGGCCTATGGATCGGACGCGGTCGCCGGGGTCGTCAACTTCGTGCTCGACAAGAAATATCAGGGCATCAAGATCCTGGCCGACAGCGGGATCACCGAACGGGGCGATGGTGCTAATTACTCATTCAGCGCCGCCGTCGGGACGCCCTTTGGCCGCGATGATCGCGGTCATCTGCTGCTGAGCGGCGAATGGGCGCATCGCGACGGCATCTTCCGGGTCGACCGCGCATGGAACGCGCGCGGCGTGGTCCGGATCACCAATCCCAATTACACCAACACCAATGGCCAGCCGCAATATCTGATCCGCCAGCCGGTCGGCGTTTCCAACACGACCCCCGGTGGCATCATCCTGAATTCCAGCGGCGGCGTGGCGAACCGGCTACGCGGCCTCTATTTCGGGCAAGGCGGCGCAGCGAGCCAGTATCAATATGGCGCGCTCAGCTTCCCGGCACCGGGCGGAGCCACCGCCCCTTCGCTGACCCAGGGCGGGGACTGGCGCGTCAACGATCAGGGCCGCAATATCGGCCTGGATGCGGACGACGACCGCCGGGGCGCATTCGGCCGGTTGAGCTACGAAGTCGCCAATGGCGTGACGCTGTTCGCCGAGGCATCGTACAACTGGCAAAAGACGCTGTTCAACGCCGGGCCGCAATCGACGACCGGCATCACCCTCACGGCGGCCAATCCCTATCTGCAGGCCGCCCTGGCCAATGCGGTGTCCGCCGGGCTCATCACCCCGGCGGAGCGGTCCGCCGTCACCTCGGTGACGGTCGGCAGCACCGCCGTCGACCTCCCCTACCGGAAGAACAACAGCAGCCGCGACGTTCAGCGTTACGCGATCGGCGGCGAGGGTGAGTTTCAGGCATTCGGCCACACGGCCTTCTGGAACATCTACGGCCAATATGGCGAAACGAATGCGCATGAACAGCTGCGCGACATCATGAACACCGCCAACATGGCCGCAGCGACCGACGCGGTCGCCGCACCGGCGGGCAATGCGCTGGGTGTGGCAGCGGGCACGATCGTATGCCGATCCTCGCTGACCGCGCCGACCAATGGCTGCGTGCCGCTCAACCGGCTGGGCATCGGCGTCGCGAATCCGGCCGCGATCGACTATGTCCTGGGCGATCCCTATCGCGACCAGAAACTGAAACAGACCGTCGCCGGTGCCAATCTGTCGATGACCCCGTTCGCAACCTGGGCGGGCGACGTCAGCGTCGCGGTAGGCGGCGAATATCGCCGGGAGTCGGTATCCGGCTTCGTGCCCAGCCAATATCAGACCGGCTGGTCCGTGGGCAATTTCCTGCCCACCTTCGGCAGCTATCACGTCAAGGAAGCCTATCTCGAAACGGTGGTCCCGCTGGGCCTCGGCCTGGAGTTCAACGGCGCGGTTCGCGGGACCGACTATTCCACCTCGGGTTACGTCACCACCTGGAAGCTCGGCGCGACGTGGCAGCCCATCCCGGACATCCGCTTCCGCGCCACCCGTTCACGCGACATCCGGGCCCCCAATCTCAGCGAACTGTTCGCATCGGGCACGTCGCGGACCAATACGCTGACCGATCCCGCGACCGGGCGAACCACCGTCACCTTCCGCGAAATCACGACGGGCAACCCCAATCTGCGCCCCGAAAAGGCCGATTCGATCTCGATCGGCGTCGTGCTCCAGCCCCGCTTCCTTCCCGGCTTCTCGGCCTCGGTCGACGGCTTCGACATCAAGCTGAGAGACGCGATCGGGCAATTCTTCGCACAGGACATCATCAATCGCTGCTATGAGGGGCGCAAGGACTTCTGTGCCGCCTATGGCCCCGATCCCTCGGGCGACCGGGAGTTGTTCTTCCGGGCCAGCCCGTTCAACTTCGCGCGACAATGGGTGCGTGGCATCGACTTCGACGCCAACTACCGCGTGCCGCTGAGCGACCTCGTCCGTCAAGCCCCCGGCGCGGTGACGCTTCACGGGCTGGCGACGCGATATATCCACAACATCACCGACAGCGGCGTGCCGAACGTGGTGCCGGTCGACATCGTCGGCCAACTGAACGGCACCAGTCCGCCCAAATGGATCTATCGCTTCAACCTGGCCTATGACGATGACGGCTTCTCGGTCACCGGCACGGCGCGCGGGGTGAGCAGCGGGACCTATGGCAACAACTACATAGTCTGCAATGGCAACTGCCCGACCGGGCGCCCCGCCGCGACCGTTTCGCAATTCCCGACGATCGACGACAATTCCATCTCGGGCGCGATGTATCTCGACCTGAACCTGACCGCCAAGATCAAGACGCATAGCGGCGGTCGCGCCGAGCTGTTCCTGAACATCACGAACCTGCTGGATCGCGATCCCATCCTGTTGCCGGAAACCGGGCTTGCGGCGAACAGCACCTATTCAGACCTGCTCGGCCGCGCTTTCCGGTTCGGCATCCGGTTCCAGACCCGCTGAGCCGCCGCAGCGGGGCGTTCACGGCGGCGGGACCGCCGTGATCCGTCCCCGCCGCCCCCCTCCTGTCCGGCGCCGCCATCAGGCCGGCAGGGTGGGCGGCGCGACGACGGCACGAAGCGACCCTGCCCAATCCAGGAAAGGAGGCAAGCCGTGCCGCTGCGGGCATCCGTAACCATCGCCGACGACGAATGGGGCGTGCCGCATATTCGCGCCTCCTCGATCCCCGATGCTTATTTCGGTCAGGGCTATGTCGTCGCCCGCGACCGGCTGTTCCAGATCGATCTCCAGCTGCGGCGCGATCTGGGACGGCTGGCGGAGGCGTTCGGCGGGCGGTTCGTGCCCCATGACCATGCCGCGCGCCTGCTCCTCTATCGCGGCGACGTCGAGAGCGAACTGGCGGGGCTTCCGCCGGAAGTTGTCGCTTGCGCCCGCGCTTATGTCGACGGGATCAACGCCCGCATTGCCGAGCTGGAGCGCGATCCCTCTCTATTGCCGCCGGAATATGACGTGCTGAAGCTGCAACCACTGCGGTGGGACATTGCCGACCTGGTCCGCGTCCGCCGTGGCGACATAGGCAGCGTTACCGACGAAATCCGGCGGGCCCGGCTCGCAACGCTTGGCCTGCTAGACCTCGACACGCTGGTCGCACCGCTGGCCGGGGACCGCACGCCCCAGCTACCCGAGGGGCTCGATCTGGCAGCCGTCTCTCAGGCCGATCTGGGTATCTTGGGCGAGACCGAAGGGCCGCTGCCCCGGAGCGGCACCTTGCCTGCCGGTTACGACCCAGTCGAGGACCGCCTCGACCGCGACGCGCATGGCAGCAGTGCTTGGACAATCTCGTCTGCGCGGTCGGCCACCGGTCGCCCGATCCTGGCCAATGATCCGCATCTCGGTATCGGAGGCTTTTCCCCACGTCATCTTGCCCATCTCACCGCCCCGGGTTTCGACGTGATCGGCGCGGGGAGCCCCGGCATGCCCGGCATCATGCAGGGCCATACCGGCCATTATGCGTTTGGGCGGACCAATTCGCATATCGATCAGGAGGATCTGTACGTCCTGGAGCTGAGCCCGGACGATCCCGAATGCTATCGCCATCGGGGCCAGTGGAAGCGGTTCGCAAGGGCGACCGAAGCGATCCGAGTGAAGGACGCCGATGACGTGGTGGTGACGCTCCGCCATGCCGAACACGGGCCGGTGCTGCTCCACGATCCATCCCGCCTGCGTGCCACGGCCATGGCGTCGGCCTCGCTGCTTCCCGGTGCCAACATGACCTTTGCCATCATCGCGCTCAACCTGGCAGGAAACTGGGACGAAATCGCCGAGGCCGCCCGGCTGCACGTGGCGCCGACCAACTTCCATTATGCCGATATCGACGGCAACACGGGCTGGCGGTTACTGGGCCATGTTCCGATCCGTAACCAAGCTGACGGCCTGCTGCCGGTGCCGGGCGACGGACGCCATGACTGGCAGGGTATTCTTCCCGCCGAGCAGATGCCGACGCTTCTCAATCCGGCGCAGGGCTGGTTCGCGTCGGCCAACCAGTTCAATCTTCCACCGGAATGGTCGTCGACCAAGGGAATGACGAGCTTCACCTGGAACGCGCCTTATCGCTACGACCGGATCGCGCAGGTGCTCGGTGACGCCGACTGTCATTCCGTCGCCGATAGCGTGGCGTTACAGCATGACGATCTCTCGCTGCCCGCGCAGGCCCTTCTGCCGTTGCTGCCGAAGGCGCTCGACGGCATGGCGGCGCGGGCGGCAGCCATGCTCTGCGACTGGGATGCCCGGCTGGGTGCGGACAGCGCCGCCGCCGCTTTGTTCGAAATGCTGTGGATCGAACTCGGCAAAGCCTGCCTCGCCGCGATCGTGCCCGACAGGGCGCGCGAGTTGGTGACATCGATCGATCCGCGACCCATGCTCGCGCTGCTGACTCATCCCGATACGCGCCTCGGCCCCGACCCTGAGGCGGCGCGCGACGCTCTGCTGGCGAAGGCGCTCGGCCGGGCTTGGGAGACGGCGGCGGAGGCGCTGGGCGCCCATCCGGCCGCTTGGCGTTGGGGTGACATTCACCGCGTCGTCCTTCGCCATCCCCTGTCCGGCTTGCCCGCGATCGACGCCGCGCTACCCGTCATCGAGGGCGGCCGGTCAGGGGGCGACACCTTCACCGTGATGGCGCGCGGCTATGTCGGCACCCGCGACTATCACGTCAGCCACGGCGCGAGCGTCCTGATGGTCTGCGATGTCGGCGATTGGGATCGGAGCTGTATCCTGACCCTGCCCGGCCAGTCGATCGATCCGCGCTCACCGCATTACCGCGACGGCTATGCGACGTGGGTGGCCGGTCGCGCACGCCCCTTTCCATTTGGCAGGAAGGCGGTCGACGCACATATTCGCCATGTGACGGAGCTTCACCCATGACGATCGACCGGCGGCGCTTCGTGCAGGGGATGACCGTGGGGGCAATATTCGTCCCGGCTATCGTCGCCGAGGCACGGGCGCCACGCTTCACCGGAGCCTTTGATGAAATCCAATCCTGGGTCGGCAAGGCCTTTCCAGGCGCGGTCGTCGCGATCGGTCTCCATGGTCGGCTGGTGGCGCTGCGCAACTTCGGGCGGATGTCGTCCGCGCCCGATGCGCCGCCCATGCCCCGCAACGCGATCTTCGATCTCGCCTCGCTGACCAAGGTCGTCGGCACGACGACCGCGGCCGAGTTGCTCTATGACCGGGGGCTGCTGGACCTCGACCGGCCGGTGATCGACTATCTGCCGACCTTCGCCGGTACGCCCGGGCATGAGCGGATTTCTGTGCGTCACCTGCTGGGTCACAGCTCGGGCTTGTTCACCACCGATCTTCTCTGGCAGCATAGCCGCAACCGGCAGGAGCTGCTCGCCCTGATCGATCATATGCCGGTGGCATGGACGCCCGGTTCGCACTATCAGTATCGCGACGAGAACATGATCCTGATGGGCGAGATCGTCGCGCGCCTATCGGGCAAGCCGCTCGACCGCTTCCTGCACGACACTGTGTTCGGACCGCTGGGGATGAAGGATACCGGCTTCAACCCTTCCTCTCGCAACCTAGCCAGGATCGTGCCCACCGAGCAGGACAAGATATTCCGGCACCGATTGATCCGGGGCGAGGTGCATGACGAAAATGCCTATGTGCTGGACGGGGTCTCCGGGCATGCTGGGCTGTTCTCCACCGCGCGGGACCTCGCAAAGCTGGCGGAACTCTATCTTCGTAACGGCAAGGGCCTGTTGAAGCCGTCCACCATCGCCGCCTTCACCACTCGCCAGGCCGAACCGCAGGGCACTTCGCGCGCTTTGGGATGGGACATGCCCGATGCCTCCGGTAGCTTTGCCGGGCCGCGCGCCTTATCCGACGCGCTGATCCATACCGGCTTTACCGGCACGTCCATCTATATCGACCGCAAGCGCGATGCCTTCATCATTCTGTTGACCAATCGCGTGAACCCCACCCGCGACAACAAGCGCATCGGCGAAGCGCGGATCGCGATCCACACCGCTATCCTGGCGGCGATCGATGGACTGGCCCCACAGCGCCACGACGGTTGATCCCGGACGATCGCTCAGCGCATGATGTGCGACATGTGCGATCGCATTTGCTGAGATCATCGGAAGCGGGCGACGTTGCGAACCTCCCCGGCCAATATGCCTTTCAGAGGGAGGCCCCCGAGGCATGAGGTTCCCTCGGTGTCTCATCCAGTCTGAGGGGGAACATCCGGCGTTTATTCGGCGAAAATTTTGGCCGCCTTTCCGATACAGCGGGTAAGCACGTTCGTGGTTCGCGCCCCATCCCTCCCTGCTCGGCAGGATGCGCGGCTGCCGCCGTGGGACGCCCGAACATGCGAGACGGTCCCGCGCCCGTCCGGCCATCAGAGCTTTGTTGTCAGAACATTCTGCGAGATATGCCTGTCGAAACTCAGGTCCGCGACGGCTGTTTCAGCGTCCGGTTCTCCTCCTCGCGTTACCTCACGCGTCGCAACCCACCAGCCTCGAGCCCGCCGTACCCCTTTTTCCAGCGATAGAATGTCTGCTCGGAAATCCCCATCGGGCGGATGACCTTGATCACCGGCGTGCTGGTCTCCGCCCGGTTCAGCGCAAAAGTGATCTGCTCTTCCGTGTACCGCGACTTCTTCAGGTCCCAGGTCCTTGGCCGCAGACTTCAAAGGACTGGCAAAGTCTTGCTCAGATCGGGCTGAAAAACTAACGGCATGTCAAAGCGTTGACCCATACCTCTCGGCTCAGCGTCGCGGGCCGATCTTGACCTGCCGCACCGCTTCTCGGGTGGGATGAATTAAAGCGTCATTCCCGTGACAAACCCGTCCCATCATGCATTCTTCCATTTTAAGGAATGTATCAGACCGCGATTTCATGAGATCATATCCAGCGATCAAGGAAAATCGTCTTTAGCCAGTCACTTGGCAATTACGGTGCATCCCAACTGCGCGCGGTCACGGAAAGGATAACCCAATAAGCAGAATTTAACTAACATATGACATTGACGCGCATATGGTTTCCGCATCGCCATTTTGTAGCGCGAGCATCGCTTCGACCCGCTCCGGATCGGGCAACCTCCACGCGCCCGTTCGCCCGCTGCCTTGATCGAAACCCATGTGGACCGCTCTCCATCTTGCGCTGCTGGCGGGTGCCGCCACGCCGTCCGGGGCGACGGAATCCGCGCGCACAGTGATCCGGCGCGACGTGATCGATCTGCGGGACTTGCCCGCGCGCTCCCGATTGTCGGCTCTGACCGTCGACCTGCATGGTCGAGCGGGCAGCGGCGCCCGGCAGCCCTGGGTGTCCATGGCCGTCAACGGCGTTGTGATCGCGCGGACATGGCTGGGGCGTCAGGACAGCGTCACGCTGCGCGCCGATGTGGACGAACGCCTGCTGTCGATGCGCAGCCTGGTCGAAGTGGCCGCCTATGTGCCGCAATGCGAGACGCCCTATTGCCGCGCTCTGGCCGCATCGGTGCGCGTCGTCGGCCCAGTGCGCCAGGACTATGATGCCGCCCGCGCCGACGCCACCTTCGCGCATCTTGCCAGCCGCTATCGGGCCGGCCTGACCCTTTTGCAGGGACCGGACGTCGATCCGGCATTTGGCGGCCTGGTCCGCAATGCCCTGGCCCCCAGGACCCGTCCGTTCGCGGAAGGCGGGGGGCTGGTCTATGTCTCGCGACAGCAGCCGCCCGATTTCATCGCCCCGATACGCTTCGATCTCGGCCCGGTGAGCCTCATCCGTCAGGATGGCGTCACGGTCATCCCGCCGGACAAGCTGGACAGGCTGACCGTGGTGCAGGTGCTGCGGACCGGCGACCACCCGGTGATCTGGGTGCGCCCAGGCCGGGACGTGCCGCGCAAGCTGGATCTGGACAGCGGCGACATCGGTATTTTCGGACCATCGGGAAGGCTGATGGCCTTTTCCTATGCCAGCGACGCGCGGACTCTCCATCCCGCTTATGGCCCCGGCGTCGATGCCGACGGATCGCAGCGGACGAAACGGATCTGGCGCTGGCTCCTCCTGATCGGCTGGGCAGCGGCCAGCGTCGGTCTGGGCCTGGTCTATCGCCGCCTGCCCCGGCGCGTGACGGCGACGGAGGCCCCGGCATGGGCTGCCTGACGATCGGCGATTCCTGGACCGCCGACTTCCTGGTCGAAAACGGCTTCCTCTCGCTCGCGCAATTCGACGAAGCGCTCGACCTGATGGAGCAATGGGACCGGTCGCTGTCCGACGTGGTCATGTCGCGTCGCTGGATGACGCCGCAGGACTTTCATCGCGCGGCGGCGCGGCGCTTCGGCATGACCTTCGTCAACCTTCAGACCGATCCTCCCGACGAGACGCTGCTGATCGAGGCGGAAGTCGAGGATTACATGCGCGAACTGACGATGCCGTGGCGGGTGCAGGATGGGCGCATGGTCGTCGTCACCGCCCATCTGGGCCCGGAATCGGTCCTGTACGCGCGGCGTCGCTGGGGTTCCAATATCGACATGGTCGTCACGGCCAAGTTCGATGTCCTGTGGTCCCTACAAAAGGTCTTCAGCGCCCGCCATTCGCACCGGGCAGTCCACGAACTGGCGGATGCCGATCCGGAAATGTCGGCCCGTACCGTGTTCACCAGGGCGCAGCTGCTGGTCGTCTGGGCCGGGTTGACCCTGTTGTGCCTGGGCCTGGGTTTTGTGCCCACCCCGACCCTGATCGTCGTCAACACGATCACCAGCGCCTTCTATCTGGGCAATTTCGTGTTTCGCGGCGTCCTCGTCTGGGCGGGCGGACGGCGCAGCCACGATCGCCATCGCGCCTTGGCGATGGAGGCGCGACTGCTGCGCGACGAGGATCTGCCGGTCTACACCGTGCTCGTCCCCATGTTCCGCGAGCCGGAGGTGCTGCCGATCCTGGCCGGCGCGCTGCGCAAGCTCGACTATCCGCTGGGCAAGCTCGATATCAAGATCGTCCTGGAAGAAGGCGACGACGAGACGATCGACGCGGCCAAGCGACTGGGGCTGGAGGGCATTTTCGAGATCGTGCGGGTGCCGCCGTCACAGCCGCAGACCAAGCCCAAGGCATGCAACTATGCCCTGCGCTTCGCGCGCGGCGAATATCTGGTCATCTTCGATGCCGAGGACAAGCCGGAACCCGACCAGTTGCGCAAGGTCGTCGCCGCGTTTCGCCGGTCGTCGCCCGACGTCGCCTGCATCCAGTGCCGCCTGAACTATTTCAACGCGTCGGAGAACTGGCTGACGCGGATGTTCACGCTCGACTATTCCCTGTGGTTCGATCTGATGCTGCCCGGGCTCGAGCGGCTGGGTATCCCGATCCCGCTGGGGGGCACGTCGAACCATTTCAAGATCGAGGTCCTGCGCGAGCTTCATGCATGGGATCCCTTCAACGTCACCGAAGACGCCGATCTGGGAATCCGCATGACCCAGAAAGGGTATCGGGTCGGCCTGGTCGATTCGACGACCTATGAAGAAGCCAATGTCTCGCACGCCAATTGGGTGCGGCAGCGCTCGCGCTGGATGAAGGGCTATATGCAGACGTGCCTGGTTCACACCCGGCGCCCGTTGCACCTGATGAAGACCGTCGGTCCGCTGGGGACGCTCGGCTTTGTCAGCTTCCTGGGCGGGACGGTCCTTTCCGGCCTGCTCAATCCCATTTTCTGGGCGGTCTTCCTCTTCTGGGCGGTGACCCAGACGGGGGGCTTCGACATCGTCTTCCCGCCGATGCTGCTCTACACCAGCATGCTGAACCTGCTGATCGGGAACGGCATGTTCATCTACCTGATGATGCTCGCGCCGTTCCGGCGACGCTGGGTCCAGCTGGCGCCCTATGCGCTGACCGTCATGTGGTATTGGGTGCTGCTGTCCATCGCCGCCTGGAAAGGGGCGTGGCAGCTCGTCACCCGGCCCTTCTACTGGGAGAAGACCCAGCACGGCCTGTCCAAATTCACCGCGGCCGAAGTCTCCAGCGCGCTGGAGGAACAGGCGGCATGAGCGGCGTTTCGCTGGCCGGAACCTCGTCGGGGGGCGGGCGCTGGCGATGGTCGGTGCCAGCCGGCATCGGGATCGCGCCGTCGGCGCTTCTCGCCATTCTGGTCGCCCTGGCGGGCTACCGCCTGGCCGCGCAGATCAGCGAACTGGGATTGTGGCACGACGGCACCGCCGAACTGGCGGGACGAGCGGTCCTGTCGGCCGCGGGCCAGTCCGATCCCACCGCGCTCCTCACCAGCTATCCGCCCCTGCCCTATTTACTGCTGATATTGGGCGAGATGCTGGGGCGGCCGCTCGGACTCGATCCGGTCGCGCTGGTCGACGCGGTGCTGCTGGGCGGCCTGGCGGCACGATATGGGGGATCGCTGGCGGAAAGGGGGGCGTCGACCGGCGCCATCATGCTCCTCGTCCTGCTGCTGGCGCTGCACCCCCTGTCGATCTCGGCCCTCACGCAAGGGCCGCAGGCCTTGCTGCTCCTATGGGGCGGCTGGGTGCTGGGGCGCAGCATGATGGATACCCGCACGATCACCGGCATCAACGAGACGATCGCGCTGTCGCTGGCGCTGCCGATGCTCGCCATGACCAGCGCGCAGGGTGCGGCGATCACGATCGGGGCCATCCCCTTCCTGATCTTCGCGGTGCCCCGCGACCTGGCGGAGCGGCATTATCTCGGCACCTATCTGGTGCTGCTGTTCCCGCTGGTCCTGTCCGTCCTGTCGCTGTTCGCGCTGTTCGTCATCATCCTCCACGCCCCGCTGGCGGTCATCATCGGGGATATCTATCACGCAGTGCGCGGCGGCACGCCCCCTGGCTGGGCGATCGCGGCGCTGGCACCGATCGCCACGGCCGCCGTGGCGACCATCGCCGTCCTGCTGTCGACGATGCGGACCGCGCCGCGAGCCCTGCGTGAAAGCGTTGCGGCCGGGCTGGCCAGCCTGATGCTTGCGTCGATCCTCGTCGTGGCGACCGGGATTGCCCGTCATCCTGGGGAAGTCCTGGTCCCTGCCCTGGGCTTTGCCGCCGGGGTTTCTACCCGCTGGCCGGTGGAAAAGCTGTCGCAGGCGGGCCTGCTGATCCTGGCCGGGGCGCTGGTCTCCGCCCCGGTGATCCTTGGCGCCGATGTCAAGGCGAACGGGCTTGTCGCGCAGGCGCTGGCGGGGCGGACCGGCGCGATATCGGCCGATCGTGCGCTGGGCCGCTATCTGGTGGGGCATCGGGACGTCATGATCGACGCCTTGGCCCACCCGGCGGTGGTGGCCGCGCGCGGCAGCGCCGAAGGCCTGCTGACCGATAGATCCCCCGCATTCGGCGTATCGGTGCTCGCGCACCGCGTTTTGACGCCCGCCGTGGCGGTTCGCGCACATCGCCCCGGCGAGAGCGACGACGCCATCAGCCGCAGCATGCCCAACCTGTTCGAGCAGGGGCCGCCCGGCTACCGGCTCGCCTTCGATCAAGGCGGCTGGCGGGTATGGGCACGCCCAGAAAGGTCGAAAATTCCATGAACAGCGCTCGCATTCTGTTGGTCGACGACAGTGCGGAGGCCCGCGACGCGGGTATGCTCGCACTGGCGACGGGAGGATTTGCACGGGTGGAGGGCGCCAGCGACGCCAATCACGCCTATGACCTGCTGGGCATCGACGATGGTCCCGCCCCCCCTGCCTTCGACTGCATCCTGCTAGACATCCTGATGCCGGGCGTCGACGGCATAGAGGCCTGCGCCGCCATCCGGTCCTCGGGCCGGTATCGCGACGTGCCGATCATCATGGTCAGCGGCCAGAACGACGTATCATCGCTCAACCAGTCCTTTGTCGCCGGGGCAAACGACTATGTCACCAAGCCGTTCAGGCCGATCGACCTTCTCGCCCGGACCCGCGCCGCGCTGCGTTTCAAGCGGGAGATCGATCGCCGACGCGCACGGGAAAAGGCCCTGCGCGACAAGACCATGGTGCAGGAGGAATTGCGCGGTTTTCTCCCCGACATGTTGATCGCCAACCGATCGCTTCTCGATGCCGAACTCCGTCTTGCCGCCGACAATGGCGTGGATACGACGCTGTGTGCGCTGCAGGTTCGGGCGCTCGATCCCTATCGCCTGGAACATGGGGCGGCTGCGGCGACACGGCTGATGCGCCAATTGTCGATGGCATTGTGCGACGTGGCCGCACCGATGGGCGCGGTGCTCGGCCTGTTCGACGACGGGCTGTTCCTGTCCATCGCCCCCAATGTCGATCCTGCGGGCATGGTGGCATTTGGCGAGGCCGCGCTGACACGGATCGACGCGATGAAGCTCCCCCATGGCGCGTCGGCCCGCGACCTTCACGTCGCGCTGGATGCCGTGGTCGATATGGCCAGCGGCGACCGGCTGCTGCTGCTGCCCGGCGAGATGATTACGCTGCTCGAACAACAGCAGCGGCGCAGACCCTTCCTCCCCCTCCCCGATATGGACGTCCTCTGATGAAATATGCCACCCGCTCCATCCTGGCCGTCGCCATCGCGTCCGTCGCGCTCGTCCATGCCACGGCGGCCGAGGCATCGGCCTGGACGTTGCCCAAGGGCAAGGGACAGGTCCTGGTGACCGGCGTCTATTCGCACAGCGACCGGGGCTTCGACGCGAACGGCCGGACCATCGACATCCCCGATTACGACAAGCAGGAAGTCTATGTGCTGGGTGAATATGGCGTCACCGACGATCTGACGCTGATCGCCGCGCCGAGTTTCCGGCATGTCGGCATCCAGGGGGCGACCGACGACACCACCGGGCTGGGTTATACCGAGCTCGGGGGTCGTTACCGTATAGCGAGCGGATCGCGCTGGGTCGGCTCGCTCCAGGCGACGGCACGAATTCCGGGAACGCGGCGCCGCGATTCCCTGGCCCAGGTCGGCAGCACCGACGCCGAATTCGACGTGCGGGCGCTGGGCGGCGCGAGTTTCACGATCGGGCGCATGTCCGGCTTCATCGACCTGGCGGGCGGCTATCGCGTGCGGGCGGGAGATCCCCCCAGCGAGTTCCGGGCCGACGCGACCCTGGGCATCCGCCCGGTCAAGCGCGTCCTGCTCTATACATCCGTGTCAAACAGCTGGTCCGACGGGGCCGGCAAGGGCATCTTCAAGGCATATCGCTATCACAATGCCTTCCTGAACGCCGCCTATGACCTGAACGATCGCTGGTCGCTTCAGCTCGGCGGACTGGCGACGGTCGGCGGGAAAAACGCCCTGCGCGAGCGCGGGGGCACCGGCGGCCTGTGGTTCCGGTTCTGAACGCCTTGCCCGCGCACCCCTTGCAACCGGCCGATGCTCGTCCCCTTCAAAGTCTGAACATTCCAAAACAGGGGGTATCAGGGCCGATCGGCGTAGTGCTGGCGGATGCTTGACGCCCGATCGGCTCTCCGGGCACGATGGGGCCGGGGGGCGCTTCGGGGGTAGGCGTCAAGGTGGGGCAGGACGGGGGCCAAGGCGGCAAGCGTCTGGACGGGTGGAAATCGATCGCGGCCTATTCAATTGCGATTGGACCACGGTCATGCGCTGGGCGCGGGAGCGCGACTTGCCGGTGCGGCGGATACCGGGTGGGAAACAGGGCTCGGTCTTCTGTTTCGAACAGGAACTGGCGGCCTGGGCACTTCATCAGGACGATGACGAGGATCGCGGCGAAGCGGCGACCGTCCCGAGAGATGTCTCTGCCTCGCCCCTACCCCCGCCCCCAGTCGAAGATTTCGCAATAGCCCGGTTGGGGCGACGGCCCGGCTGGGCGAACACAGCGCGTTGGAGACGAACGCGCGCGGGAAACGCGTCCCCTCGCGCGCCAGCCGGTCGAGCATGGGCGTGTCACCGAAATGCCGCGCCTTCCTGAAGCCCATGGCGTCGTAGCGATGGTCATCGGTCAGCACGACCAGGATGTCGCGCGGCCTGACGCCCGGCACACGCGGTAGGCGGCGCGGCTCCAGTGCGGCGCCCGCCGCCATCGAATAGAGGCGAACGCACCGCCGGTCCCGGCGAGCAGTACCCCGCGCCGCGTCATGTCCCCGTTCATTAGAAGTCCTTCCGCAGCAGAAGGCCCGCGTAACGCCGGTCGTCGCGCGGCACGAAGCGGACGGTCCCGCCAAATGTGCCGTTGCTCAGGAAGCTGGCATAGGAGGTGTTGGCGATGTTCTTCACATAGGCGCGAAGCTGCCATCCATCGCCGGGCCGGATCAGCGCCACGCTGGCGTTCCAGATGGCAAAGGCGGGCTGGACAGTGTTGGGGGTCTCGGCCAGCGAATATTGCACCTTGCTGCTGAACGACACGTCGCTCTGCAGCTCAAGCGACAGCGCATCCGACAGGGCGAAGCGATAGGCCGCATTCTCGAACAGGCGAACGCGCGGTGCGAAGGGCAGCGGCTGGCCATTGATGTTGCAGCTGACCGGCGCGCCGACCGGGCAGTTGAAGTTGCGGACGGTGGCGTCGGTGAATGCCCCCGACAGATCGACGGTGAAGCCCCGGGCCGGGCGCAGCGTCACGTCCGCCTCGACTCCGCGCGACCGGACCGATCCGGCGTTGATCAGCCGCGTGACCGGCGCGCCGCCAACCGAGTCCGTAAAGTTCGCCTGATAGCCGTCGAAATCGGTCGTATAGACCGCCAGTGCATAGCTGAGCGCGCGGTTGGCGGTGCTGCCCTTGATCCCGGCCTCATAGGAGTTCGACGTTTCAGGGTTCAACGGCACTTCGTCGAGCAGGGTCGTCGCATTGAGCGAACGCATGTTGAAATAGACGTTGTAGGCCGGGCCCTTATAGCCGCGCGAATAGGTGAAATAGGTCTGGGCATGGTCGCCCAGATCGAGTTGAAGCCCGAGGCGGTAGCTGTCGCCACGCGCATCGGTGCGGCCCGTCGCATTGTGATAGGCGCGAACGCCGGGCCGGTCGAGCGACGCCGCGCCGCTGTTCGTCGGGTCGTTGGTCGAGGTGCGGACATGGTAGAAGTCGAGCGTGTCCCAGGTCGAACGATAGCCCGCGATTCCCCGGAAATGCGGGGTGAAGTTGATGTTCGCCTCGCCGAACAGCGCGTAATTGTGATTGGTGATGCCGTAATTGGCGATGCCGGTGGTGTTGGTACGTGTCGTGCCCGACAGCGTGGTCAGTGCCCGCTGGTATCGCTCGTCGGTCCGCGCGCGCAGATAATAGGCCCCCAGCACATAATCGATCAGCCCGCCCTTGGGCGAGGTCAGCCGAAGCTCCTGCGAGAATTGGCGGCTGTTGACCGTGCCGTCATCTACTCCCGACGGAAAAGCGGCCGTCAGCTGGGCGAGACCATCATAATCCTGCCGCTGCTGGTTCAACCATTGCCGCCAGGCGGTGATCGAGGTGACGTGATAGTCGCCCAGCGTCAGTTCGCCGGTCAGCGAGCCGCCATAATTCTCGTCGCGGACGTTGGTGTCGATATCGGTCGCCAGCCGCCGGTTGGACGATGACGCGACGATCCCCTGCCCGGCCAGCGCGGTAGCCAGGGCGGTGGAGTCCGTGATCGCATTCGTCGGATAGGCGATCTGCCGGGTCGAGCTATAGACCGCCGCCACCGTCTCGCGGGTGTTCAGATAGTCGCCGATCGCGGTGATCTTCAGCGCGTCGAAAGGCGTCACCACCAACTTGCCGCGCGCGCCGTAACGGCGCGAGCCATTGGCATCATGACCGGTTGCGACATTGCGAAGATTGCCGTCGAAATCGCTGTAGAGGCCGCCGATCAGCGCCTGGACCTTGCCCGGCACGATCGCGCCCGAGACTCCCGCCTTGATACGATACTCCTGATCGGTCGTTGCTCCGGCCTCGCCAAAGGCGTGGAATTCGTCGGTCGGGTTGCGCGTGACGATGTTGACCACGCCCGCCGACGCATTCTTACCGAACAGGGTGCCCTGCGGCCCGCGCAATACCTCGATCCGCTCGACCTCGCCCAGGTCGAGCGTCGATTGGCCCGGACGGGTCAGCACCACACCATCGAGCACGGTCGATACAGACGGCTCGACGCCGGGCGAGGTCGTGATTGTGCCGATCCCGCGGATAAAGACGGTGCGATCCTTGTTGGACGCGCCGCTGCGGAAGCCGACCGATGGGATCGAGGCTGCGATCCGTTCGAGATTGTTGAGCTGCCGCTCCGCCAGCGTACCGCCCTCCAGCGCGGTGATCGCGATCGGAACTTGTTGCAGCGTCTCATTGCGATAACGCGCGGTCACGACCACCTCGCCGTCAGCGGGCTTTGTGTTGGTTTTAGCGGTGGGCGCATCCTGTGCGGCGGCGGACGTGGCAATGAGGGTAAAAGCGGTGCCGACAAGCAGCACGGACAGGCGTCGATCGATCATCTGGTCCCCTTTCAGATCGACGCGGAAGCTAATGTCCACTTATTACATGGGAAATAAAGAAGCACCTCACCCGTTAGCAGCGTGGCTTTAGCCCCCGGCCTCGATCGGCCTGAGCCGGGGTAACAGCAATTGCACCCAACCAAGCGCTGCCAGATAGGCCACCGCCGCGAACAACAGCAGCGGCAAATAGCCCAGTCCCGCCGCCAGGATCAGCCCAGCGATCTTGGCGATCGCCACCCCGCCCATATTGCCGCAGAACGACCCGAACGACGTCACCCGACCGACCCGGTGCTGGGGCACGATATCGGCGATCATCGCGAAGATGTTGGTGGAAAAGGCCTGATGCCCGGCCAGCGCCAGCGCCATCAGCGATACCGCGACCGGATAGCTATGCGTCAGCAGTGCCAGTGGGATCGGGACGACGGCCAGTGCACCGCCAAACAGCACGGCCTTGCGCGCCGCATTCATCGACCAGCCACGCCCGAGCAGCCGCGTCGGCACCGCTCCGCCGATCAGCGAGCCGATCGCTGCGCCACCATAGGCCAGCGCCAGCGGCACACCGAGCGCGACGCCCGACAGCCCGAATTGCCGATGAAAGAAGTCGGGCAACCAGAAGAGCAACAGCCACCAAGTCGCATCGGACAACAGCTTGGCCCCCGCCACCGCCCAGGTCCGCCGGTCGCGCAGCAGCGGCGCGTCGGGTAACGGCGGCGCGGCGTCGGCCAGCTTGGGCGCGGCAAAGACGATCCCTCGCGCCGCTATCAACCAGGTCAAGGCCCAGCCCAGCCCGACCAGCCCGACCGCGATGAACGTACCCCGCCAGCCGAATGTCAGGCCGAGGACCGGAATGGCCAGCGGCGCCAGGATCGCGCCCAGGCTGTTGGCGGCATTGCCCGCACCGAACCCGGCGGACCGCCAGCGCGGCGGCAGGACGGCCGCGACCGTCTTGATGCCCGTGGGCGTCCCCATCGACTCGGTCGCGCCCAGGGCCACGCGCACCGCGATGAACGCGCCCATCGACCGCGCCCAGCCATGGAGCAAGGCCGCGACGCTCCACGCCGCCACCCCGATCGGATTGGCCCAGCGCACGCCCAGCCGATCCACGATCCAGCCGCTAAACAGGAAACCGACCGCCGCGCCGCCCTGAAACCAGGCGGCCAGCGTGCCGTATTCGTCATCGCTCCAGCCAAGATCGGCGGCGATCACCGGCTTCAGCACCGCGATGACCTGCCGGTCAACGAGGTTCAGAACACCGGCCGTGATGACCAAAGCAAATAACAGCCCGCGATGGCGCGCGCTCAATTCCCCGACATGTCTCATGCCCGCATCATGGCGAGGCGCCGGGCACGGCGGCGAGACAGTTTCTCTATCGCGCCGCCAAGCCGCTCACAATGTCAGCGGGGCATGATCGATCCGTGGGAGGACATGGCGGGCGAACAGGTCCGCCTCCGCCGCATGCGGATAGCCCGACAGGATGAACGCATCGATGCCCGCTTCGCGGTAGGCCTGTAGCTTGGCGAGAACCTGATCGGGATCCCCCACGATCGCCGCACCGCACCCCGAACGCGCCCGACCGATGCCGGTCCACAGATTGGCCTCGACATAGCCGTCGCCGCTCCCCTCACGCAATTCGGCCTGGCGGCGAACGCCCGCCGATTGCGAATCCAGCGAGCGCGACCGGATCGCCGCGCCGGTGGCATCATCCAGCTTGGACAGCAGCCGGTCGGCGGCGGCGCGCGCCTCCGCCTCGGTTTCGCGAACCACGACATGGACACGGTAGCCGAAGCGCAAGCTCCGGCCGCGCCGGGCGGCCCGCGCGCGCAGGTCGGCGACGATGCCGCGCACGCCCTCCATCGTGTCGGGCCACATCAGATAGACGTCGGCGCCCTCGGCCGCCGCCTCACGCGCGGCCTCCGACAGGCCGCCAAAATAAAATGGAGGGCACCGCCCCGATACGGTCGTCACGCGCTGCGGGTCGAGCTTCAGCTTCCAGAACTCGCCGTCATGATCCAGCGGCTTTCCGTCGAGCAGGGTACGCAGGATGTGCATCGCCTCGACCGTGCGGGCGTAGCGGGGCGCGCTGTCCAGCGTCTCGCCGGGCAGGTCGCTGGATATGATGTTGACGGTCAGCCGCCCGCCCAGCATCCGGTCGATCGTCGCGATCTGGCGCGCCAGTTGCGGTGGCCAGCTTTCGCCGATCCGCACCGCCATCAACAACCGCATCCGCCGGAGCAGCGGCGCGATCCCGGCGGCAAAGGCGGTGGTGTCGATGCCCAGCGCATAGCCCGACGGCAGCAGGCAATTGTCATAGCCCGCCGTCTCCGCCTGCAACACGATGTCGCGGCAATGCTCCCAGCTGGAGCGCAACGCCGGATCGGGCACGCCCAGAAACTCGTAATCGTCGTCGCACAACGCCGAGAACCAGCTGATCTCGCATGGGCCAAGCGTATCGGTCATGGCAGGCGCTCTCCCATTCCGGCCTGAAGCACGGCATACCATTCGGCGCGGGTCCACTCCACGCGGTACACCTCGGCCGCCGCGCGGATACGGTCGGGATTTTGCGATCCGATGATCGGGATGATCCGCGCCGGATGCGCCATGGTCCAGGCCAGCGCCGCCGTCGCGGCATCGACGCCCCAACGCCGGCCATGCTCGGCCAGCAGCGCCCCCGCCGGATGATCTCCCGCAACCAGCCGTCCGCCCGCCAGCGGCGACCAGGCGAGCACCGCCATGTCCCGCGCCATCGCCTGATCCAGCGTACCGTCGAACAGCGGCGCCGAATGCAGCGGCGAAAATTCGGGCTGGGTGGTCAGGATCGGCAGGCCCAGAAATGCGGAGAGCGCATCGACCTCGGCCGGGCTGTGGTTCGACACGCCGATCCCGGCGACCTTGCCCGCCTCCACCATGCGGGTCAGCGCGGTGGCGACCTCCTGCGGATGGCTCAGGAAATCGCGACGATGGATCTGGTACAGCTCGACCCGCTCGACGCCCAGGCGCGTGAGCGACGCGTCCAGCGCCCCGGCCAGATACGTCGCGCTCGAGTCATAGGGAAAGCCCGGCCAGATGCCGCCCTTGGTCGCGATCACCATCCGCTCACGCAATTCGGGCGCCTCGGCGAGCACCCGTCCCAATAGCGCCTCGGACGATCCGAACCCGCCATCGTCGACGCCGTAGATATCAGCGGTGTCGAAAAGGGTGATCCCGGCATCAAGCGCCGCCTCGACACGGGCACGCGCCGAGGAGACATCCTCGCCGGTAAAACGCCACATGCCCCAAGCTATCGGGGACACAAGGATTGCACTCTTGCCGAGCGGCCGTGCTTCGCGGGAAAGGCGGATGGTCGTCATCGGGCGTCGGAATGGCATAGGGACACGGGCAATGGTAGCCGCAATTCGATACGGGATCGTCGGAACGGGCATGATGGGCGTCGAGCATCTGCGCAACATCGCGCTGGTGCCGGGGGCGCAGATCGTGGCGATCGCCGACCCGGTGCCGCAATCGCTCGACTGGGCCCGCGACGCGTTGGGGTCCGCAGCGGCGAACGTCACCGCCTATGACAGCGTCGAGGCCTTTGCCCGCGACGCGCGTGTCGACGCGGTCGTCGTTGCGTCCCCCAATCACACTCACCGCACGGTGCTGGAACCGCTGTTCGACATGGATGCGGCGATCCTGTGCGAAAAGCCGCTTGCCACCACCCTCGCCGATGCCCGCTGGATCGTCGAGCGCGCCGCCGGTCATGCCCGGCCGTTCTGGACCGGCATGGAATATCGCTTCATGCCCCCCGCCGCCGCCTTTATCGATGCCATCCATGGCGGGCGCGTCGGCCGGTTGCAGATGCTATCGATCCGCGAGCACCGCTTTCCCTTCCTGCCCAAGGTCGGCGACTGGAACCGCTTCGCAGCCAATACCGGCGGCACGATGGTCGAGAAATGCTGCCACTTCTTCGACCTGATGCGGTTGATCGTCCGGGCGGAACCGGTGCGCGTCTATTGCTCGGGCGCGATGGACGTGAACCATCTCGACGAACGGTATGACGGCCGCACACCCGACATCATCGACAACAGCTTCACCACCATCGATTTCGCCAATGGCGTGCGCGCGATGCTCGATCTGTCGATGTTCGCAGACGGTGCCGAGCATCAGGAGGAAATGAGCGCGACCGGCGACACGGCCCGCCTCGACGTCCTGATCCCGCCCGGCGAACTGGTCTACAGCCCGCGCGTCGGCTTCGGCGGAGACAAACGCGTCGAGCGCACCCGCATCGCGATCGACCCGACGGCCCATGCCGCAGGCAGCCATGAGGGCGCGACCTATTACCAGCACCTCGCCTTTGCCGATGCGGTGCGCGGCGAGGGCCCCGTCCAGGTGTCCGCGGAGGATGGTCTTCGCGCGGTGGCGATGGGCGTCGCAGCGGAAATCAGCGCCCGCGAACACCGCGTGGTCGAGATGCGTGAGGTCGAGGAGATCGTACAGTGTCGTGACCTCGGCTTGCTTGGCCGCTTACCGTGACCGCATCGGGCGCTTGGACCCAAGGTCGGCCGGAGCGGTCATGCCTGCAATGCTCCGATCAGGGCATCGCGGGCTAATGCCACGCGTGGGTGGCGCAAGGAGGATTTGGCCCAGACAAGATAGTATGGGTTGGTCGGCACGCGAACAGGCGCTTCAATTTCGACAAGGGTGCAGGCCGTGCGCTCGGCGCTGGTGAGATAACCGGGCAGCACCGTCCAACCCAGTCCTGCGCATAGACCCGAGCGCAGGACGCGCAGATCAGGTGCGGTCAGGGCCGGAAGCGTTGCTACTTCAATCTGGTTCGCCTCCAGCCAGTTGCGCACCAATGGCCGGTCGAGGTCATAGGCCAGATAGGGCACCGTATTAAGCGCCTCACGCAGCGGCATGCGCGCAATCCGCTCGGCTATGGCGGGTGCGGCCACGGCGCGCAGGTCTTCCTTGCCGATCTCCTGATAGGCGAGCCGCGCGTCTTCGGGCTGGGATGCGGTGATGCCGAGGTGCACTTTATCGTCGAGCAGCATGGCATAAAGCGCATCGCGCCCACCGATATGCAGGCGCAGATCAAGCCCGGCGCCGAGCAACGGCCCGAGCCTTGGCGTGATCATTTCACCGAGAAGGTCGGATGGCGCGGCGATGTGGACCGTGCCCGAAATGCGAACCGACCGCGCGCGCGCCGATGCCAATGCGGCTTCGGCCTTATCGAGGCTGCCGCCAATCGAAGCGGCGAAATCGTCCGCGATCGCCGTGGGACGGACACCGCGCGAATGGCGATCGAAAAGCGGATGGCCAAGTTGCGCCTCGAGTGAGGCGATGTGCTGAGAAACCGCAGGCTGCGTGATGCCGAGCGCGCGCGCCGCGTCGCTCAGCGACCGACGGCGATAAACTTCGATGAAAGTGCGCATCTGTGGGAGGGACATTGCGTTTCCATAAATTGATTTATGTATGGTGGCCATTCCCGTTGGGTTTCATGATGAGCGATCAGGCCTATTTGATCGAGCATCGACGCGACAGACGGATAACTGAGGCTGCATTCTGACAGGCGTTGGTCCGAGCCATCGTTGCAACGGCATCGTCACTCGCCCCCGATCCGGCACGCAAAGGAGCCAAACCGATGACACGCATTCTCATGATCGCCACGTCCGCCGACCGCATGACGCCCGGCACCGAGCCGACCGGCGTCTGGCTCGAAGAACTGACCACGCCCTACTACGGCTTCCGCGATGCGGGCGCCGACGTGACCCTGGCCTCAATCAAGGGTGGCGCGATCCCGGTCGACCAGCGCAGCGTCAACGCCGATGGCGAGAATGATGCGTCGGTCGAGCGCTATCTGAAGGACGAAGCGCTGAAGGCCGAAGTGGCCGACACGCCCGCTTTCACCAGCATCGACACGGCCGATTGCGACGCAGTGTTCCTGCCCGGCGGGCACGGCACGATGTTCGACTATCCCGGCAGCGAGGAACTCGCGCGATTGGTCGAGCGGTTCGACCGCGAAGGCAAGATCCTGGCCGCGGTCTGCCACGGCCCCGCCGGGCTTGTTTCCGCGAAAAAGCCCGATGGCACGCCGTTCGTGGAGGGGCGCCGGGTTGCCGCCTTCACCGACAGCGAGGAGCGCGCCGTGGGCCTCGATCAGGCCGTGCCCTTCCTGCTCGAAACCCGCATGAAGGAACTGGGCGCACACCATGAGGGCGGGCCCGATTTCCAGCCCTTCGCTCTGCGCGACGGCAATCTGGTGACCGGACAGAACCCCGCTTCGGCCACACGCACGGCGGAACTGGTCATGGAAGCCCTCAAGGCAAAGGCCGTCTGATCATGCGCTATCTTCACACCATGCTGCGGGTCACCGATCCGCAGGCGACGGTTCGTTTCTTCGAACTGCTGGGCCTCAGGGAAACCCGGCGGATCGAAAACGAGCAGGGGCGCTTCACCCTTATCTTCCTCGCGGCTGACGAGGATCATCGCGGCGAGGGCAAACCCGGTCAGGCCGAGGTCGAATTGACCTATAACTGGCCGCCAGAAGATGGCAGCCCGGTCGAGACCTACACCGGTGGCCGGAATTTCGGCCACCTCGCCTACCGCGTCGAGGACATCTACGAGACCTGCGCCCGGCTTCAGGCCGGCGGGGTGACGATCAATCGCCCGCCGCGTGACGGATATATGGCGTTCGTCCGCTCGCCCGACGGCATCTCGATCGAATTGCTCCAGCACGGCGAACGCAAGGCGCCTGCCGGACCCTGGGCTTCGATGCCCAACGTAGCGCCCAGCTTCTGTCATTCGTTTAATTCAAGCGATACGGAGGTCCGGCTACGCTTGGTCGCAAGATCGCAGTGGGATGGGGGAATGCGGACCGTGACAACGCTGAAGCCTTCGGTCGATATAGCCTCGATCCGCCTCCCGAAAGTGATCATACCGGATTCCCTGGCTTTCACCTTCTTGCCGATCTTATTGTCAGGGAAACGGGTATTTATGCCCTTCCCTCAACCGCCTCGATATTGAAACCACCTCCTCCGGGCGATCGATAAGGTCGCGAATCGCAGCCGGATTGCCCTGGTCGATGATGCCGTAGACCGGCGTTCGCGCGGCGCGGCGGTCGGTCAGCGACAGTTCGTCGGCCTGGCTGATCGCATAGCGATTCACCTCGTCGATCACCTCTTCCAATGGTTCGCCGTGGAAGACGAGTTGGCCTCGCGTCCACGCAATCGCGTCGTCAACGTCGACCATCTCCGTCTGGCGGATGAAGCCCACGCGGGCGCCCCCCTGCACTGTCGTTCCGAACGCCACGCGTTCGCCCTTACGCGCGAGCTTGGCGACCGACGTGGACCTGTCCTGTGGATCGGCCGAGACGGTGACACGTACCGTCCCGTCGGTGATCGAGACGTCCGCCTCGCGGCGACCAATGGTGACGCCGAAGGCGGTGCCGACCGCAGTAACCGCACCAAACCGCGTCTGCACGACGAACGGACGATTGCGGTCGTGCGCCACCTCGAACAGGGCCTCGCCCTCCTCCAACAGCAGGCCGCGGCGGGCACGGGCGAAGCGGACGCTCAGCGCGGTCTGCGCACCGAGTGTGACGGCAGACCCATCAGCCAGGCGGATCACCCGCCGCTCCCCTCGCCCCGAGACATAGCGGACGACGGTCGCATCGGCGGCGTCCGGCATCCTTGGCTGTGGATTGCCTCCCACCGTCAACACCAACGCCGCAGCGATCGTCCAGCCGAACCACATGGGGCGGCGGGACGGCGTGTGGTTCGCAGCGGGACGCGGCTGCTCGCCCAACCAATCCCAGAACGCCTGCCCCTCGGCGCGGTCGTCGGGATGGAGCGTGTCCGCGCGGTCGCCGAGCAGCGCGTCGAACACCGCCTCGCGGCGCTTCCCCAAATCATGGCGGCCCAAAACGTGGCGGTCCGGGTCGTGGCGTTCGCTCATGGCGCCACCTCGCGCAGATGCGCCAGTCGGTCGTACAGGTGGCTCACGGCATGGGTCAGGTGTTTCTGGACCATCCGCGGACTGATCCCCAGCGCGCGCGCAATATCGCCGGTACCCATTTCGTCGAACCGCCGCATCAGGAAGATCGCCCGCGCCCGAGGGCTTAGTTCGGCCAGCGCCACCTCGAGCGCCTGCTGCAGGTCGACAGCGCGGCGGCGTTCTTCCTGACGTGGCGCGATCGACGGGTGCAGGTCATCGGTCAACGGCACAAGGGCCGTATGCCGGCGCCCCCGATCGGCGATCAGGTTCGCAGCGATCCGGAATAGATAGGCCTGAGGCTCATCCAGCGAACGCTGGCGCGCGGTGGCGATCAGGCGCGTGCACGCTTCCTGCACCAGATCCTCGGCCTCGTGCGGATCGAGGATGCGCCGCGACACGAAGGCGCGCAACGCGGCACGATAGGCCGCGAAAGGCGCGTCGCTACCGTCAGCCTGCCCTCGCCCGTCAACAACGACGGCCTTATTCGCATCCTGCTGCATCCCCCTGCGTCCCCCTCGCCTCTATGACGTGCGTCCACATCATTGGCGAACCGAAAAATTAAGCATTGCAGAAAAATGTCGCGGTCGCGGTTCGCATCTGTGTGGTTGTTGCGTCAAAAGCAGCGGGGGGCAGCGGAAAGCTGCGATACCGATCCGGGGGGACGAACATTGATTAGAACCTATCGGCTGCTGCTGTCCGCGTGCGCGACGGCGATGATCGTACCGACCTCAGTCGTGGCCAAGGAACAGCGCACCGTCACGATCGACGTGCCGGCCGGCCGCCTCGACGAGGCACTGCTGCGGGTCGCACGTCAGGCGGGATTGCAACTCGTCTTCACCGATCCTGCCGTCGCCGACCGGCGCGCACCGCAGATCAACGGCCGCTACACGCCCGGTGCTGCGCTCGACCTCCTGCTCGCGCGCAGCGGTTTCGGCTGGCGCTATACCGGGCCGCGAACGGTGCGTGTCGTGCCGCTCGACACCGCCTCGCTAGCGCCGGTCGCCTTCGTCCAGGCGACGACCCCGGCACCTGTGCATCAGGTCGTCGGCGAACGCCTCGCGCCATCCAATACCGCGATCGAAGCCGCGGTGAACGCCGATGGGGCCGCACCGACATCCGACATCGTCGTTGTCGGTTCACAGATCAAAGGCGCGAACAACGTCGCCGCGCTGCCGGTAACAATCGTCGACGAACAACAGATCGCCGCCACCGCCGCAGTCAGCGGCGACGAACTGTTCCGTTCGATCCCGCAACTGGGCGATGTCACCTTCAACAGCTCGTACCTGCCCAACAGCTCGAACGCGGCGCGCGGCGACGTCGGCTCGGTCAATTTGCGCAATCTTGGTGTCGGCAACACATTGGTGCTGCTCAACGGCCGCCGCGTGGTGAACCACCCGACCAGCCGCGCCGACGACAACCTGGTCCCGGTACTCACCTACAATACCAACGCGATCCCCGTGTTCGGGCTGGAGCGGCTGGAGGTGCTGCGCGATGGCGCCGCCGCCATCTATGGCTCGGACGCGGTGGCCGGGGTCGTCAACACTGTACTGCGCACCGATTTCAACGGCGTGCAGATCGAAGGCCAGACCGGCTATCCCGAACACACCAGCCAGACCGAGAACACCCTCTCGCTGCTGGCAGGGACCGACATCGGCCACGGACGCGGCAACATCACCCTGTTCGCCAGCTATACCGATCGCACCCCGCTGCGCAGTTCGGAACAGGATTACACCGCCTATGACGACAAGAGGCCGCTGTTCGTCGGTACCCGGTTCGCAGGCGCGACCGCGCTCGACGGCCGGTCGTCGATCACCCCCTGGGGCTCGTTCCAGACGGTCGGCAACGTCCAGGTTCGTCAGGGCACCATCGCAATGACCAACGCATCGGGCCAGTTCCACATCCAGCCGCTCACGAACAGCGGCTGTCAGACCAATGCGACTACGGGCCTGAAGAACGGCCTGTGCATCGATGACGGCACCAACACCGCAGCCGCGGACCGCAATCTGCGCTTCGACCCGCGTGCGGCCTACGACACCTACATCATGCCCTCGGTCGAGCGGCTCAACCTGTTCGTCAACGGCCATTACGAACTGACGCCGGGTCTCGAGCTGTTCGGTGAGGCGGGCTATTACAAGGCGACCACCGACAGCATCCAGTCGCCGTCCGGCACGCTCAGTTCGCTGCCGATCATCGTGCCGGCCAGCAACTACTATAATCCGTTCGGCCCGACCGTGCTCAACGGCGCCGCCAATCCCAACCGCCTGCCCGGCATCAACGCGCCCGCCAGCGGCCTCGCGGTCACGCTGTCGAGCTACAACATCGCGGATGCCGGTCCCAACCTCGTCCATGTCGAGAACGACCAGTATCGCGTGCTCGCTGGCCTGCGCTGGGACTGGCTCGGTTTTCAGTGGGAAAGCGCCGCGCTCTATTCGGAGGCGCAGGTCCGCGACACGTCGGACGGGATCAGCTCGACGCTGTTGCAGCGCCAGCTCGCGCTGTCGACGCCCGACGCCTACAATCCCTTCAACGGCAGCGACCTGTCGAACCCCTCGGGGCGCGACACCGCGCAGAGCAACGCCGCCGCACTACAGGCGATCCGCATCAAGACGACGCGCTTCAGCAAGGCGACGCTGGCGCTGGCCGATGTGAAGCTGTCGAACGCAGCCCTGCTGACACTGCCCGGCGGCAACCTCGGCCTCGCCCTCGGCGCGGAAATCCGCCGCGAGACGCAGCTCGACGACCGCGATCCGCGCGTCGACGGCACGACGACCTTCACGGACAGCGTCAGCGGAATCACCTATGGCTCCGACCTCGTCGGCACCAGCCCGTCGCCCGACACCAGCGGCCGCCGCATCGTCGCCGCGGCCTACGCCGAACTGGCGGTCCCCATCGTCGGCCCGTCGATGCATGTGCCACTGGTCCGCAACCTCGAATTCCAGCTGGCCGGCCGGTTCGAACATTACAGTGACGTCGGCTCGGTCGCAAAGCCCAAGATCGCCGGTGCCTGGGACGTGATCCGCGGCATCCGCCTACGGGGCTCCTACGCCGAAGGGTTCAAGGCGCCCAATCTCGAACAGATCAATGCCCGCGTCGTCACCCGCTCGAACACCCGCGTCGACTATGTCCGCTGCGAAGCGCAGCTCCGGACCGGCGCGATCAGCTCCTTCGCCAATTGCAGCCAGTCGTTCGCGATCAGCGCCCAGCGCGCGGGCAATCCGGACCTGAAGCCCGAAACCTCCAACACCTGGAGCGCAGGCGTCGTGCTGGAACCGCACTTCCTCGACACGACGGTCGGCCGGATCACGCTGACCGCCGACTATTGGAACGTGAAGCAGAAGGGGATCGTCGGCATCTTCGGCGAAGGCAATGCGTTGATCGCCGACTACCTCGCCCGCGTCGGCGGCGGCACCAACGCCAATGTCGTTCGCGCGACGCCGACCGCAGACGATATCGCACTCTTCGCCGGATCGGGACTCCAGCCGGCGGGCCGGGTGCTCTACGTCAAAGATCGCTACGTCAATTTGCTGCCGCAGCAGGCGTCCGGCGTCGACCTCGGCTTCAACTGGCGGCTGCCGGACTTTGGTGCGGGGCGGCTGACGCTGTCGGCCAATGCCGCCTATCTCCGCCGCTTCTTCCTCGAACCCTCGCAGCCGATCCAGCAGCTCATCGACGCGCGCGCCGCCGGCACGATCAACGCCGGTACGTCGATCGCCGATGCCGGCGACCTCGTCCGCCAGAACGGCAAGCCGCGCTGGCGCGTGACCGGAACCGCGACGTGGAGCTACCGCCAGTTCCAGATTGGCGGCTTCACGCAATATACCAGCGACGTGGACGACACCGGCCTGATCGATTCGGCGGGCGCGGCCTGGCTGATCCAGGATCAGATGACCTACAACCTCTACGGACAGGTCAGCGTCGGCAACAAACAGGAAGGACGGTATCGCATGCGGATCGGCGTCAGGAACCTTACCAACGCAAAGCCACCGCTGTCCTCGAACGGCTTCCTCGGCTCGCTCTATAATCCGTACGGCCGCTACTGGTACGCCAACATCCGGGCGTCGTTTTGATGCGCATGTGCCATTTCGCCCTTGTCGCGCTGCTCCTGCCATCCCTCGTGGCGGCGCAGGAAGAAGAGCCACAGGCCCGCTCGCCCTCGGGCGGCGACATCGTCGCCTATGACCAGATTCACAAGCCGATCGTTGGACGCGGCGGCATGGTCGTCAGCCAGAACCGGATCGCGGCGGCGGTCGGTGCCGACATCCTGCGCAAGGGCGGCAATGCCGTCGACGCGGCTGTCGCAGTCGGCTTCGCGCTGGCGGTGACGCTGCCCCGCGCCGGCAACATCGGCGGCGGCGGCTACATGCTCGTCCACATGGCGGCGAAGGGCGGCAAACCCGCTCAGGACATCGCCATCGACTATTACGGCCAGGCCTCCCGCCACACGACCGACGATCTGCTGCTGGGCCCTGACGGCAAGGTCGACGCGAAGAAGGTCATGTCGATGAAGGGCATCGCCATACCCGGCACGGTCGCCGGACTGTGGGAAGCACACCGCCGCTTCGGTTCGCTGCCCTGGGGCACGCTGATCGCGCCGGCGATCGCGATGGCGGAAAAAGGTGTCGTCCTGTCCGATGACGAGGCGCAGGCACAGGCCGCGCAGCGCAAGCTGATGGCCGACGATCCCGCTGCGATGGCGACCTTCTTCAAGCCCGACGGCAAGGCCTATGCCGCCGGGGAGACGTTTCGCCAGCCGGACCTCGCCACGACGCTGACGACGATCGCTGCCAAAGGGCGCGACGGCTTCTACACCGGACCGCTCGCCGAAAGGATCGTGGCGGGCATCCGCGCTGGCAGAGGCATCATCGATGCGGCCGACCTCGCTGGCTATCGGGCGATCGTATCAACACCGATCTGGTCGAGCTACCGCGGCAGGCGCATCGCCTATATGCCGCCGACCGCATCGGGCGTCAGCGTCGCCGAGGGCATGAACATCCTGGAGACGTTTCCGGTCGCGGAAGCAAAATGGGGCAGCGTCGCCAACCTCCATTTGCTGTCGGAAACGATGAAGATCGTCTCCGCCGATCGCCGGCTGGTCGGCGGCGGCCCTGACTGGCGAACACCCGCGGTGGGCCTGGCCAGCAAGGGCTTCGCGGCCGAACGGGCGAAGTTGATCCGGCCCGACCGATCGCTCGGCAAGGATGACGTACCCGACGGAAATCCGTACCCTTACGAAAGCCGCGACACGACGCACTTCTCGGTCGCGGACGCTGCGGGAAACGCGGTCAGCAACACCTATACGCTCTCGGCCTCTTACGGGGCGCACGTCGTCGCGCCGGGTACAGGGATCCTTCTCAACAACTCGCTCGGCAACCTCGCCTGGGGCCGGCGCGGCAGCGCGACCGAGCGGCGCGCGGCCCTGCCCGTCGCCAACAAGCGCGTGGGATCGACGATCACGCCGATCATCGTCTTCGATGGCGATCGCCCCTGGCTCGTCACCGGCACGCCCGGTGGCGGCTATATCATCGCGACGATGGTGCAATTGCTTTCCAACGTCATCGATCACGGCCTCAACGTCAGCGAGGCCGCGGAACGGCCGCGGATCAACCAGAGCGGCGGCGATGCCGCATTGGAGCTGGAGGAAGGCTTCTCGCCCGACATCGTGCCGATGCTCGAAGCGAAAGGGCATAAGGTGCGCCGGTCGAACACGATGGGCTCGATCCAGTCGATCATGGTCGATGGCGATCGCTTCCTCGGCGCCGCCGACACCCGCCGCCCCGACGCCGCCGCCATTCCTGTCCGTTAGGAGCATCGCCATGTACCGTCCGCCGAACGCCGGGCTCCCCTGGGAGACGTCGATGCCTGCTCGTCCGATCTTGCGAAAACGGCGCGGCGGTCAGTAACGCCACCGAGGTCGGGTACCAAATTCACGCCGCATCAAACCGCCCCCTGTCACCCATTCATCGACAAGCTGGGCGTACTGGCGGGCACTGAGATGGCCGTTTTGATCGACCCGCTGGGAAGACACAGTCATCCACTGAGCCGCCCCGCCGTTCGAGCTAGGCCAGTAAGCTGGCGCGAGCGCCTGGCACCAGTTCGAACTGAACCGGTCGGGTGGATTTTGGAGCCCTTCTTGCGCTTTGCCCCGTCATAGCCAGCACGCTCGCCGCTTTCCGGCGTGGAGCGCAGGGTGCGGCTGTTGATGATCGCGGCGCTGCGCTCGGCCTTGTCCCCTACGGCCCATCTTAACACAGCCCACAGATCGTCTACCATCGCCTCGAAGCACCCAGCCGCCAGCCAGCGTTGCGTCTGCTGGTATACAGCCGCCCAAGGCGGCAGGGCGTTCGGCATCCATCGCCACGGCGCGCCCGTTTTCACGATGTAGCGCAGGCCGTTGAACACCTCGCGCAGGTCATGCTCCCGCTGACCCGCGTCCTCTCGCTTTAACAGCAGGTACGGCAAGACTAGCGACCATGCCTCGTCGCTGATGTCAGATAGATACGGCTTGCGGCAAACGCTCATCCAACGCCGGATGAATCAACAGCTCTCCCAAGTCCATAACAGCCTCTAGATCATCTTGAGGACAATCCCGAACTCGCGTTTGTCCAGTTTTCCGTCATGGTCACGATCGGCCATATCGAAATGCTCCAACAATTCATGGCCAGCGGGAATTTCGGCTTTGGCAATATATCCATCCTTGTTTTTGTCATATTTGCTGAAAGCCTGATCGACGACGTTCGGCTTCGCATCGGCCATGGCGGTAGTGGGGGCAAGCATGAGTATGATGCCGGTCAGTCGGAGGAATGTCTTCATCGCTAATCTCCTTGGAAAAACTGTTCAGAACCAGCTGTTAAGGCCGAGGACGAGGCGTCCTTCGAAAACGTCACGGCCCGCGAGCCGCCGGTAATCGGCGGTATGACCCGCGGATCTTTCGTAGGAATAACCCAGATAGGGGGCGACGGAACGTGTCGCGCGATACCGCAGGCGTATTCCTGTTTCGATCGAAGACAGCCCCGCGCCCTGCATTCGGCTTCGATCGTTCCTGCCAAAGGTGCGAAAGCCCGCCACGGGTTGCAAGATCAGGCGGTTGGTCAGCAGAAGGTCATATTCCGCCTCGGCACGGAGCATCGTCTGCCCATCCGTACTCAGATATGCCGTCGCCGATATGTCGAACATAAAGGGAGCCAGCCCCTGGATGCCGATCGCCGCCCAGGTCTGATCGGTCTTGTCGAGCCCGAAATCCTGTCGGATTCCGCCCACCACATCCCACCAGGCCCCTTTTGCATGGCCGTAGAGCAACTCGACGTCGCCGCGCGTCTTGCCGCCCTCGCGTTCTCCTGACGATCGCACCCAGAGGCGCTGCACATCGCCGCCCGTCCAGGATGTCAATTCCCAGGCGAGGCCCACCCGGCCATCGTCGTTCCAGCTTTCCAGCCGATCGAGATTGACGAGCGTCACGCGTGGCGCATCATGCGCGTGTTTGCTCATCAGAATCGGGAAGGCGGCCGCCCGATCCGCCTGGGTGGAGACGGGTATGGGGCTTTTGGGGATGCCTGGCATGGTCGGTAAGGGCGATTGTGTCGCGGGCGTCGGGGTTGCCGCCAATGCATCCGACGCCGTGGCCGTCGTCATAGCCCCCTCCCCCGCATGATGATGGTGCTGCGCCGTGGCGGCGGATGCGACAAGCCCGGCAAGGGTTGCGGCAAATATGACGGGCGCCCTCATCGTCCCGCCTCTTCCACCACGACTTCGCGCATCATGCCGCCGTCCATGTGGTATAGAAGGTGACAGTGATAGGCCCACCGGCCCAGCGCGTCGGCAGTCACGCGACAGGACCGCCGTGATCCGGGCGCTATATCCACCGTATGCTTGCGGACCTGGAACGCACCACGGTCGTCTTCCAGGTCGCTCCACATCCCGTGAAGGTGAACGGGATGGTGCATCATCGTGTCGTTGACGAGGACCACCCTCAGTCTTTCGCCATAATTGAACCGCAGCGGTCTGGCATCCATGAAGGGCACCCCGTCAAACGCCCATGCGAAGCGCTCCATGTTGCCCGTCAGGTGGAGTTCGATCGTACGCCCCGGATCGCGGCCATCGGGATCGCCATCCAGACTGTGCAGGTCGGCATAGGTCAGGACCTTGGTCTCGCGATCACGCAGGCCGACGCCGGGATCGGACAGCCGGGGTTGCGCCACCATTGCCTGCATATCGACATAGGTGCTGTTCCGCTCGGTTCGCGGATGACTTACCGGCCCCTTCAGAACTGGGGCATCGCGACGTTCGGCGACGAAACCGGCATAGCGATCCCGCTTGCCGTGCGCCGCGTGATCCATGCCCATGTCCTTCATCGCCAGGATTGGGCGCGGGTCGAGCGGCGGAACTTCGGCTCGCAGGCCGGGTCGACTCGTCAACGTACCGCAGGCGAAGCCGGTACGCCCCATATCCTGGGCGAACAGCGTAAAGGCATCCTGTCCGACGGGCTCAACGATGACGTCATAGGTTTCGGCAACCCCGATACGCAGTTCGTCGACCGTGACCGGATGCACATATTGCCCATCGGCCGCGACCACGGTCAGCTTCAGGCCGGGAATGCGGAAGTCGAAATAGCTCATGTTCGCGGCGTTGATGAGCCTTAGGAGAACACGCTCGCCCTGGCGAAACCCGGCCTCCCAGTTGGCGGCGGGGGTATGGCCGTTCATAAGATAGGTGTAGGTCAGGCCGTTGACGTCCGACAGGTCGGTCGGCGTCATCCGCATCCTTCCCCACATCTTGCGATCCGCCACGGTCGCATCCCAGCCATAATTGCGGATGTCGGACAGGAAGTCGCCGACGGTGCGCCGGAACATGTTGTCGTAGGACGGCATCTTCTTGAGCCGGCTGTAGAGCGCGGCCGGGTCCAGATCGGTCCAGTCGGACAGCAGGACGACATGCTCGCGGTCATAACGATAGGGCGCAGGCGCAACCGGATCGACGATGATCGCGCCATAGAGTCCGGCCTGCTCCTGGTGGAGCGAGTGGCTGTGATACCAATAGGTGCCTGCCTGCCGCAGGTGAAAGCGATAGAGATAGGCCTGTCCGGGATAGATGCCGTCGAAGCTCATTCCCGGCACGCCGTCCATGTTGGCGGGCAATTGGATGCCATGCCAGTGCAGCGAGGTCTGGACGTGGCCCGACAGGCGATTGGTCACGCGCACCGTGACGGTATCGCCCTGCCGCCAGCGCAGGGTTGGGCCCGGCAGGCCGCCGTTCACCGTGATCGCGGGGCGATCCCGGCCGGTGAAGTTGACGCGCGTCGCACCGATGTCGAGCGCAAGGTCGGGGCCGGTCAGCATCTGGGGAGCATGGCTGGCGCGGGGGAAAGTCGCGGTAGCGGCGCTGGCGCGGCCGGCGACGGAAAGGCCCACCGACAGCCCCAGTCCCTGGGCCAGCCCCTGGACGAAGCGCCTGCGCGACACGTCGGGCAATGCCGCCCCTCCGCACCCCGCGGAAGAGAATAAAGTCATGGAAAGCATCCTGATTACGGCCGATCCCCACGAAAGGCGGGGAATGGCGGATCACGTCCGTTTCTTCGGTCGGATCAACCTAGGATGGGAGGGCGCAGCAGAAGCGGACGGGGCGCGCGTGCCACCGCGAAACCGTCATACCCTTCGAAGATGGCAAGGGCGAACACTCCCCGCCGTTCGAAGCTATCGCTACCGAGCAGGAAAACCTGCGGGACTTGCACCGTACAGCAGCCGAACTTGGCCTTATCCGCCTTGCCGTCCTTTGGGGACGGATCATGGCTGGACGTGATTCTCGCATGATCCGTCATGGCAATATCCCGCCCTGCCACTGCCGCATCATGGCAGTTGGCGGTGGCCGTCATCGTCATCGGTATCGCGAGCGTCCGCATCGGGACGTGCGCGGCGGCATTGCCGACCGACCCCATGGTCAGGCCCAGCAAAATCAGCATCCTCACAATGATGGGGAAACCGGCCAAGACACATCCCGAAGCTGCAATTGTGGTGACGAAAACGGTTCTTTTTCGTCCAGAGCACGGCCGACATATCAGGTTGCGCCGGTTTTTCGCAACGCACCAACCAAGATTTCAAGAGAATATTTGCAGGAGACCAACTCTGGACCATAGTCTCGACATTTAGTCATAACACTGAAAAGGGATAATATTCTTCCGTCGCCGCCATGCAAGATCGCGACACGTTCGATACAGTTCACGGTTTTTGCGCACGGCATCGCGGCATGATCGTTCCGCAACCGCGAAATTACCGTTGACTCTGGAGTATGGTCCAAGCGTTAGGCTCTGCCCATGTCGATTCGGAACCCATCCCGGACAGCGCCGCTCCTGACGATCGGGGTGCTTGCCAAGCTGGCAGGCGTGGCGGTCGACACCATCCGCTATTACGAGCGTGAGGGCCTGTTGAAACCGCCGGAGCGCAAGGCATCGGGGTATCGTCAATATGACGAGGCGGCGGTCGAACGGGTTCGTTTCATCCGCCGCGCCAAGAAGCTGGGCTTTACGCTTGGCGAGATCAAGAATCTGCTGCTGCTCGAAACCGACCGGGAGAACGGTGTTCTGGGCGTCAAAATCCGGGCGCACGAACGGATTCACGAACTGGACATGCGCATCGCGGAGATGATCCGGATGCGCGATGCGCTGAAGGAGTTGGCCGAAGCCTGCCCCGGAACCGGCGAACCCGAATGCTGCCCGATCCTGTCTGCGCTGCACGGAGATGCGGACCGGGACGACACGCCCGGCGAAGCGGATGAGCCACCGTCCTGCTGCCATGGTGGAACGCAACGAATTAGCTAACGAGGTCGGTTCAATGTCGGAAGAAAGGGCCGTCGCCCTCAACCTGCCTTTGCGGGGTATGTCCTGTGCGGCATGTGCGATCACGATCGAAAAAATCCTGAACCGGCTTTCCGGTGTCCAGGCGCAGGTGAATTTCGCCACCGAGCGCGCGCATGTCCGCTATGATGGCCGGCAGGTTTCGCCCGCTGACATGGTGGCCGCGATCAACCGCGCGGGCTTCGAGGTGCCGCCCGAAACGGCGGTCTTCGACATCACGGGCATGAGCTGTGCGGCCTGTGCGGCTGGGATCGATGGCATCCTGAAGAAGACCGATGGCGTGGTTGGCGGCGGGGTGAACTTCGCGTCCGCCAAGGCGCGAGTCGATTATATCCCGGGCGTGATCGACGTTGCCGGGATCGCGAGCCGGATCGCCAAGGCCGGTTTCGGGGCGACCGAGGCGCGTGACCTCTCCGCCGATGAATTGGCTGCCAAGGAAAAGCGCGATCAGGCAGCCTGGCGCCGCGAATTGGGAATGTTCCTGGCTTCCCTCGTCCTGACGCTGCCGCTGTTCGCGCAGATGGCGGTGATGTTCGATCCCAGCCAGATGGCACATCTGGTGAAGGGCCATCATGTGGAAATCCTTTCGCGCTGGACCCAGTTCGCGCTGGCCACACCAGTGCAGTTCTGGATCGGCGCGCGCTTCTACAAGGCGGCCTTCAAGTCGCTTCGCTCGGGCACGGCGAACATGGACGTGCTGGTCGTGCTCGGCACCAGCATCGCCTATCTCTACAGCGCGGTGGTGACGCTGTTCGATATCATCGAACTGCACGTCTATTTCGAGGCTTCGGCCTCGATCATCACCCTCATCCTGCTCGGGCGGCTGCTCGAGGCGAATGCCAAGCGCAAAACGTCGTCCGCCATACGCGCCCTCCTCAATCTCAAGCCCAAGACGGCGAAGGTTGAACGCGACGGCGTGATCGTCGAGGTCGATGCTGGAACCCTGCTGGTCGACGACATCTTCGTCGTCGCGGCTGGCGAGAGCGTACCGGTCGATGGCGAGGTTCTGTCCGGGCGGTCGAGCGTCGATGAGGCGATGCTGTCCGGCGAGAGCCTTCCCGTCGCGAAGGAGGCGGGTTCGAAGGTCTTTGCGGCGACGGTGAACCAGAATGGGATGCTGCGGGTGCGCGCGACCGGGGTCGGCGCGGACACGATGCTGTCGCAGATCATCCGCATGGTGGACGAGGCACAAGGATCGAAGCCGCCGATCCAGCAGTTCGTGGACAAGATCGCGGGTATCTTCGTCCCGGTCGTCGTCCTGATCGCGCTCGCCACCCTGGTGGTGGCGTGGATGGTGACAGGCGAGTTCCAGACCGCGCTCGTCAACGCCGTGGCGGTGCTGGTCATCGCCTGCCCCTGCTCGCTGGGGCTGGCGACGCCCACCGCGATCATGGTCGGAACCGGTTTGGGGGCGAGGCACGGAGTCCTCATCCGCAACGCCCAGGTGCTGGAGCGCGCACGCGGCCTGTCGACGCTGGTCGTCGACAAGACGGGCACGCTGACCCAAGGAAAGCCCGAAGTCACCGACATGCTGGCCGCTTCCGACTGGGCCGCGCGGGACGTGCTTCGCCTGGCCGCCGCGCTCGAGCAGGGATCGGAGCATCCGCTGGCCCGCGCCATTCTGAAGAAAGCGGCAGACGAGCGGATCGTACCCGAGGCCGTCGACCAGTTCGATACCGTTCCTGGCAAGGGCGTATCCGGCATGGTCGGCAACCAACGGCTCAGCCTGGGTTCGCCCGGCTGGATGACCGAACTGGGCATGGCGATCGGACCGGAACTCGCAACACGGGTTAACAGGGTTCAGGCGCAGGGCAAGACCGTGGTCGGACTGGCCGTCGACGGTGTCGCTGCCGGCTTCATCGGGATCGCGGACCAGATGCGAACGACTTCGGTAGAGGCGGTACGCAACCTGCGGTCGATGGGCATCGATGTGGTCATGCTGACCGGCGACAATCGCCATACGGCCGAAGCGATCGCGGCCCAAGCCGGGATCGACCGCTTCGCGGCGGAGGTCCTGCCGCAGAACAAGGCCGAGGAGGTCCGGCGGCTCCAGGGGATCGGCGGCACGGTCGGAATGGCGGGCGATGGTATCAACGATGCCCCTGCCCTGGCCCAGGCCGATGTCTCGTTCGCGATCGGTGCGGGCTCCGACGTGGCGATCGAGGCGGCCGACGTCGTGCTCGTCCGCAACGACCTGCGTGGTGTACCGACGGCGGTCGAACTGTCGCGCGCGACACTGGCCAAGATCCGCCAGAACCTGTTCTTCGCCTTCATCTACAACGTGTTGGGCATTCCGCTTGCCGCCTTCGGGCTGCTTAACCCGGTCATCGCCGGAGCGGCGATGGCGATGAGTTCGATTTCGGTGGTCAGCAATTCTTTGCTGCTGAACCGCTGGAGGCCGCGCTGACATCGGTCGCGCTTCATATGAGGAGGAAATCATGAGTTCGGTGCAGATGACGGTTGACGGCATGACCTGCGGGGGCTGCTCGGGCCGTCTCAAGCGAGTGATGGAGGCCGCGGAGGGCGTCGCGTCGGCCGAGATCGAACTGGCGACCAAGCAGGTGGTCGTGGCCTTCGACCCGGCGCTGATCGATCGGCAGGGGCTCGAAACGATCGTGAAGGATGCGGGCTTCACCGTCGTTCCCGCCTGATTGGCTCCCAACCGATGCGAAGGCGGGGCGTGTCGGGGACGACGGCGCCTTCGCATCCCAAACCAACAGCCATCACACTCAACAGCCATGCCGGGGGGCGGGACCATGAGCGACCGACTGGGGACAGCGCCGATCCAGAAGCCGACGATGCGCGCCGCGCTACGGTTGCTGGGTGGCTACTGGATTTCGCGCGACCGATACTGGGCATGGCTGCTGCTGGGAACCAGCATCGCGCTCCGCTCCGGGTCGGTATGGTGCACGTTGCAGTTCTCGTTGTGGAACAAGCGGCTCTACGACGCGATCGGCGTCCGCAATCTCGACGCCTTCTGGTCCGAGCTTCTGTTCGTGGCCGGGCTCAGCCTGATCGCGGTCCTGGTCGATACCTTCACCATCTGGATCAGGATGATCCTGCAGATGCGCTGGCGGGTGTGGCTGAACGACCGGTTCCTGGCCGGCTGGCTGGAAAACAAGAGCTATTACCGGATCGAGCGCGCCGGACAGATCGACAACCCCGACCAGCGCATCGCGCAGGATCTGGCCCTCTACTCCGAAAAGGCGCTCGAATACGGCTTTGAGATCTATCGCCAGCTCGGGGTCATCGTCACGCTTGGCGTAGTCCTGTGGACCGCATCGCGCGCGCTTCACTTCGACATGGGCGGGCATTCGGTGGCGATACCGGGCCTCGCCTTGTGGGTGATGATCCTGTTCGTGCTGGGCGGCAGCGCGATCGTCGAATGGATCGGCCGACCGCTGAACCGGACCCGCTATCGCCAGCAAGCCTATGAGGCGGATTATCGGTTCGATCTGGTCCGGGTGCGCGAATATGCCGAACCGATCGCGCTCTATGCGGGCGAGCAGGCCGAGAGCGCACGGCTGGGCGCCGCATTCGCGCGGGTTCGCGGAAACTGGAAAAAGTTGGTCGGCGATACCAAGCGGGTCATGCTGGGCGTCGACAGCGTCAACCAGTTCGGACAGGTACTGCCCTATCTGATCGCCACTGGCGGCTATTTCAGCGGGCACATGACGCTGGGAGACCTGACCCAGATGGTGCAGGCCTGTCTTCAAATCCGCATCGCTCTGTCCTGGTTCGTCCTCAACTATCGCGAACTGGCCGAGTTGCGCGCGACAAGCCGTCGCATCTGCGAATTCGACGGACTGCTCGCTGGCCGCGCCGGGGCGGCGAAGGGATCTGAGGGGGGCGGCGCCCTGACCATCGAGGCCAGTGGCGACGAGATGCTCCGCACTCGCGACCTGACGCTGGTGACGCCGGAGGGACTCGCATTGACCGATCCGGTTTCGCTGACCATCCGCCCCGGCTCGTCAAGCGTGGTGTGCGGGCCGTCCGGATGCGGCAAATCGACCTTTCTGCTCGCGCTTGCCGGGCTGTGGCCGCACGCACGGGGCAAGATCGAACTGCCCACCGGACCTGCGATGTTCATCCCGCAGCGCCCTTATGTGCCAGGCGGCACGCTGAAAGCCGCGCTCGTCTATCCGGCGTCGCTGGACGATTTTACCGACCGGGATTGTCGCGCCGCCCTCGTCTCGGCCCGGCTGCCTCGCCTCGTCGAACGGCTGCGCGACATGGCACCGTGGCAGAAGTGTCTGTCGCCGGGCGAGCAGCAGCGGCTGGCCTTCGCGCGGCTCTTCCTTCACCGACCGTCGCTGGCCTTCCTCGATGAAACCACGTCGGCGCTCGACCAGGATACCGAGGAGCTTCTCTACCGGCGGCTGCGCGACGCCCAGCCCGACCTGACGATCGTCAGCGTCGCGCATCGGGGATCGGTGATCGCGCTCCACGACCAGATTTTCACCATTTCCCCCGTCGGGGATGCGCCGGTCGTACCGGCATCAGCAGCGCAGGAAACGTTGTCCGAGACGCTCAAAAAGGCGCCGGCAACATCCCGTTGAGGAAAACTCAACACCAAAACAGGGGGTGTAGGACAATGAAATATTGCAATGAATTCCGTCGCATGGGTCAGCTCGTCGCGGGGCTTGCCGTATCGTTCCCGGTTGCCGCCCTGGCGCAAGCCGTGCCGGAAAAGCGGGACGGCGCCGACACGCGCGAAGGTGGCTCGGACATCGTCGTGACCGGCTCGCTGCTGCCCGGCACGGACAAGGAAACGGCGGGACCAATGGTGGTCATCACCGCCGAGGATATGCAGGATAAGGGTTTCGGCGAGGTCTCCGACGCGCTGCGTAGCCAGTCTTTCATGACCGGGGCCATGCGGGACTCCACGCCGGGAACCGGCAACATGCAGGGGGTCAAGCAGATCAATCTGTTCGGCCTGGGGGCCAGCTATACCAAGGTGCTCGTCAACGGCCGGCCGACCGCCAATTATCCGCTCAACAACAATTCGGGCGACGCCGGAAATTTCGCCAATCTGGCGAATGTTCCAATGGCCATGGTGGACCGGATCGAGATCCTGCCGGGAACCCAGTCCGCGATCTATGGCGCGGATGCGGTCGCCGGGGTCGTCAACATCATCCTGAAGACCAGCCTCGACAAGACTACGGTATCGTTGCGCGGTTCGGGCTATAGCGAGGGCGGCGGCCGGGGCATCCGGGCGCAACTGACCGGCGGCGCTACCCTGCCGACCGGCGGCACGCTGACCTATGGGTGGGAATTCAACGATCGCCAGGCCATTCTGGGCATCGATCGGGCCAGGACCGCCTATTCCCCCTTCAAGGACGAGGCCTTCGCCCGTCTGTCGTCCAGCAGCTATTATGATCCGGGCACCGCAGGATGCGCCGCAATGGCCGGGTTGTTCGGCGGCACCATGACGTATCGCGCCGAAGGCGCGGCGCGCTATTGCGGCAGCGACTATACGCGCAGCATGCTGGCCACCTACGACAGCGCGCGGCGCAATGGGAGCGGCTATCTCAGCCTGAGCCAGCCGCTGTCGGGCGACCATATCCTCTATGCCGACCTGACGGGTACGCTGTCGCGCACCGTGTCCAATTTCGGTCCCGTCTATGTCTGGCAGAACTTCCTCGATACCGGGTCGGGACGGACCTATCTTGTCTCGCGCGAAATCGCACCCGAGGAGATGGGCGGCTGGACCACTTCGGCCGCCCGCCAGTTTGGTCGCCAACATGACGTCGCCATCGGCGCGCGCGGGCCGATGGCCCGTGGCGGGTGGCGATATGATTTTTACGGCTCGCGATCCGACTCGCGGCTGAAGCAGAAAACGCTGCTGCCTGTTCAGGCCACGATGACCAGCTATCTGGCGCAGCGATACGGCAATATCGCGCAGGTATTCGTCCCGTTGACTCCCGAGGAGTATCGCGGCTTTTCCGGCACTCAGACGCGCCTCGCCTCCGACCGGATACAGCAGATTCTCGGCAAGGTCTTCAACAGCAAGCTGCTCGATCTACCCGGTGGCAGCGCGGGGCTTGCGATCCAGGGCGAGATCGGGGACGAGAAATGGATCGACACTCCCGATGCTGGGTATCAGGCGGGACTCTATTTCGGGGGAGCGCAACTGGCCTCGCTGGGGTCTCGGCGTCATGCCGGGGTCGCTGGCGAACTGGCGCTGCCTGTACTGCCCTGGCTGAGCGGCAGCTTCGCGGCGCGCTATGACGGTTATGGCTATGTCGGGAAATCGATCGGCCGGGCAACCTGGAAGGGCGGCGTGGAACTGCATCCGGCCGACAGCCTGGTGTTCCGAGGCGGCATGGGCACCGCGTTCCGCGCGCCTGACATGTCCTATCTGTTCCTCGGCCAAAGCACCGGGAACAGCAACAATTACGACCTGTACCTGTGCGACCAGATGGGCGTATCGAGAACGTCCAACAGTTGTCGCTACATCATGCGCAACACCTCGTCGGGAAATCTTGACCTGAAGCCCGTGACCGCGCGGTCCTGGACCGTTGGCGCGAAATGGTCGCCGACCAAGGCGCTTCGCCTGAGCGCGGATTTCATGAATATCGCCATCCGCAACGAGGTGCGGGCGCTGACGGTCGCGAACATCCTGTTCGACGAAGCCGCCTGTCGCGAAGGACGCGACGTTTCGTACCTGTCCAGCTGCGACTATGCCCGGTCGCTGGTCAAGCGCGATCCCGCGACGGGCCGCGTGACCGACATCACCCGCGGCTTCTTCAACGTCTCCACCAAGCAGACCCAGGCACTGATGATCGCCGCGCAATATACGCTGCCTGCGGCGTCGATCGGTACATTCCGTCTGGACGCCAATTACAATCGGACGCTGCTGTTCAAGTCGCAGGCGGACTCGGTGTCGCCGATCGTCGACCAGCTGAAGAACCCCAATAACGGCGGCATCTTCAAGGATATATTGAATGCCAGCGTGACACTGGACCGTGGGCCGTTCAGCGGGACCGTGTTCGTGAACCGCTATGGCGCCTCGCCCAACTATGCGCTGCTGGTCGGAGGCCCGACCTCGACCAGCTATGGAACACCCGGATGGGACAGCGGATGGACGCTGGTGAACCTGAGCGCGCGATATGACCTGGGTGCAGGCCTGAACGTCAGCGGTGTCGTGAACAATGTTGCCAACCGGATGCCGCCGTCCAACAATTGGCAGGGCTTTCCCGGTTACAATGCATCGCTGTTCAACGTCTATGGCCGCAGCTTCATGCTGGAGGTGAGCAAGTCGTTCTAAAAAGCAGTGGTTGTTCCGCCCCGACCCAACGAACGCGGGGCGGAACGGTGCGGATCGACACAGGGGGCAGGTTGGAATGAAGGCTCGGGTCGCCGCGAACGAACGACATCTATACGATCTGGACCATCTCTTGCGTGAAATGGGGCGGAGCTTCACGCAGCTCTACCATGCGCGTCGCAAGTTCGGCGTCGATATCGTGCGGCAGGCGGAATCGCTCGCCGCGACGATCGCTGCGGCGGACCGAGCCTATGACGCGCACGAATTTCACGCCCTTCTCGACCGATTCATCTTCACGCCGGGCGTCCAGCGAGCCGGCAGCCGGTCCTGGCACGCGATGCCGAGCAACGTCGGCGTCCTGCCGCGGGAATTCTACTTCGAATTCTTCCTGCGGACCCGGTCCGCGGTAGGAGGCTATGATGCCTATGTCGACAATCTTCTGAAGAGACCGGAGGTGATTGAATTCTACACCGGGATACAGGATGGACCGGATCGCATCGAGGAGATCGGCTGCCTTGCGCTCCAAAGCCGGCAGCGCCTGTATGAAAGGCCATCGCATGGTCGCCTCCCGACGGTGACGACCGATATTCCGATCGCGGGAAAGGTCGCCCGCGTCGCCATCGACAACATGGGTCCGAACATGGCCCAGTATCCCGATTTCTATTCGGCGCTGGAAGAACGTCTGTTCGATTTCTATCAGACGATCGCGACGTTCGGGCATCTCATCTTCGACGTGCGGGGTAATCCGGGTGGCTTTACCCCGTTCGTCGAACGGATGCTGGTCGGCCCGCATTTGAGCGCCCCGGTCGAATTGAGCGGGTTCGTTCTATTTCCCCGGTATGATGCGGGCGATCATGTCCATCTGTGCACCGAGGCCTTTTATCCGATGGACCGCTATCCTCGGATAGACCTGTCCACGATGGTCGGGCGGGGAATGCTCCCGGCGCTGGACGCCGATGACGAAGCCATGCTCGACGCGGGCGCGTACAATCATTGGATGACATTCTCGCCGACCGGCCGCCGAAGTCCCTTTGCCGGAAAGATCTGGATCCTGATCGATGAGGTGACGGGCTCCGCATCGGAAGTATTCGCGATCCTGGCACGTCAGGCTGGCATCGCGCAGATTGTCGGAGAACAATCGGCGGGCAACCATTCCAAGTCGCGGGGACAGGGCTCGCTGCTCTTCATCGCCCTCCCCTATTCCGGGATGGTCGTGACCTGGGATCCGGTGTATTTCACCGACGCTGCGGGCCGTCACGCCCATGAACATCATGTCCTTCCCGATCATGAAAACCGGCCTGGACTGGATGCGTTGCAAACCACCCTGGCAATCATTTTGGAAAGCGAAGGCTGACTAGAGGCTGTTATGAACCTACGGCGAGTGCGGTAGCTTGTTTCATCATGATGGAGGCGAAAGCGACGACATGAAGTCCGGCAAGTGTTTGAGCATAGCGTTCATAGTCCTTGACGAGACGGCGGAAACGGGTTGCCCAAGCGAATGACCGCTCCACGATCCCGCGCTTTGGCAGGAGAACAAACCCGCGCTTGGCCTGCGGCAGTTTGACGACTTCGAGCGCGATGCCATGCTTGTCTGCTGCATCGGCGGCCCGCCCGCCGGTATAGCCCTGGTCCACCCAGGCCAGCTCGACCGTGTCGCCGGTGACCGCCTGTACGGTGCGGGCGAGCCGCTCGAACTCGCCGCGATCCTCGGTGCTGGCTGGCGTGACATGGAGGGCCAGCAGATGGCCCAGCGTATCGACGGCCATGTGGATCTTCGAGCCCTTCTTGCGCTTGGCCCCGTCATAGCCGGCCCGCTCGCCACTTTCGGGCGTCGATCGAAGCGTCGGGCTGTCGATGATCGCAGCGGTCGGCTCGGCCTTGTGCCCCGCTGACAGCCGCAGCACCGCGCGCAAGTCGTCCACCAGCGCCTCGAAGCAGCCCGCCGCCAGCCAGCGCTGTGTCTGCTGGTACACGGCTGCCCAGGGCGGCAGATCGTTCGGCATCCACCGCCATGGCGCGCCCGTCTTAACAATGTAGCCAAGGCCGTTGAACACCTCCCGCAGGTCATGCTCCCGCTGCCCGGCATCCTCGCGTTGCAGCAGTAGGTACGGTGCAACCAGCAACCATTCCTCATCGCTGACGTCAGATGGATACGGCTTGCCGCAAATGCTCATCCCACCTCGGATGGATCAGCAAACCTCTCAAGTCCATAACAGCCTCCAGGATCAGGACCCATTGATATGAGGCGCGCGATCTGATTCAGGCTCCGAGAGGAGACTGGAATGAGCGACCTGTACTGGCTGACGGATGATCAGATGGAACGGCTTCGGCCGTTCTTTCCGAAGAGCCATGGTAAGCCTCGGGTGGACGATCGTCGGGTGCTGAGTGGTATCGCATTCGTCAATCGCAACGGGCTGCGCTGGCGAGATGCACGCAAGGACTACGGCCCGCACAAGACGTTGTATAACCGTTGTAAGCGCTGGGGTGAGGCAGGCGTGTTCACGCGGATGGTGGAGGGCTTGGCTACGGCGGACGCCGAGCCGAAGACGGTCATGATCGACGCGACCCCGGCCTTCGCCGGGGCAGGCTTTACCTGAAGGTGCACCGCACGGCATCGAGCCTGCGGGTTAAAAAGGGGATCTCGGCCGCCTGTTCGGGCGCACCAAGGGCGGCATGAACACCAAGCTCCATGCGGTCGCCGACGCGAACGGACGCCCGTTGAGCTTCTTCATGACAGCAGGCCAGATCAGCAACTACACCGGCGCGGCAGCGCTGCTTGATGATCTACCAAAAGCACAGTGGCTGCTCGGTGACCGCGGCTATGACGCCGACTGGTTCAGAGACGCCCTGCATGCCAGAGGCATCCAGCCCTGTATCCCAGGCCGAAAATCTCGCAATGAACCCGTCAGATACGACAAGCGCCGCTACCGGCACCGCAGCCGCATCCAGATGATGTTCGGCCGCCTGAAAGACTGGCGCCGCGTCAACACCCGCTACGACCGCTGCCCCACCGCCTTCTTCTCGGCCATCGCTCTCGCGGCCACCGTCATCTTCTGGCTGTGATCAACGAGTCATCGTGTAATTTGTGGCTGCTTTCTCGGGCCGGCTGAGCGGCGCACCTTCTGGCTGTCGGACCTGAAGGAAGGAAGCAGCCATGAAGCGCTATGCCGGAATAGACCTATCGATGGAAACGTCGCATGTCTGCATTGTCGATGCCGAAGGGCGCAAGGTCGCCGCGCAATGCGTGGACAGCACGCCGGAAGCGATCGCCTCGCTGCTGGAACGCCATGGTCCAATGGAACGCGTGGTGATCGAGACCGGCCGGATGACGCCGTGGGTCGCGCGGGGCTTGCACGCGGTGGGCGTCGTGATCGTGTGCATCGATGCGGGCCAGGCCCACCTGAGCCTCAAGGCGATGAAGGCGAACAAGACTGATCCGCATGATGCGGCGGGCCTCGCACAGTTGGCCCGGACCGGCTTCTACAAGCAAGTGCACCTCAAATCGCCGACGTCGCATGGCGTCCGCTCGGTAATCACCGCCCGCGCGCACCTAGTGGAAGCTCGCGTCCGGCTCGACAACACCATCCGTGGGCTCTGCGCCACCTTCGGGATCAGGCCGGGGGCTGGCCAGGGCGAGCGGTTCCTCGCGCGGGTGCAAGCCACCATCGCTGTCCCGGGTCTCGGCGAGGCGGTGGCCGCGCTGCTCCGGGAGCGGGTCGGCCTGGTTGATGAGATCCGCCAAATGGACCGCGAACTCAAGGCGATCAGCATCGCCTCTCCGGCTTGCCAGGCCCTGATGAGCATCCCGGGCGTCGGCGTGCAGACCTCGGCTGCGTTCGCTGCCGCCGTCGATGAGGCAGGCCGGTTCAAGCGGTCACGAACCGCCGGCGCCTACTTCGACCTCGTCCCACGCCGGCATCAGTCCGGCGAGCTCGACTGGACCGGCCGGATCAGCAAGCAGGGTGACGGCACCGTCCGCAAACTGCTCTACGAAGCGGCCAACTCGATCCTGACGCCCGCGCGGCAGACCTTTGGGCTCAAGACTTGGGCGCTGAAGATCGCAAAGCGGCGCGGCCTCAGGAAAAGCCCGGTTTGCGCTCGCCCGCCGCCTTTCCGTCATCATGCATGCCATGCTGCGTGACGGCACCTTGTTCGAGGCCTGAAATACGGTAAGCTCCCCTTCGCCAACGGTGATGCTCTCCAGCTGACCCGATGGCGGTGTCCCGCGAGGGAACGCAGGGACGGACGATCCGCGAAGGTTATCAGATGGGCTGCCAAGCCCGCTCCGAGTCAATGCGACGTTCGGTCTTGTGAGACCCGATACAGCACCACCGACCAACAGGTCTGCGAGTGCGGACAGATCCTTGAGACCCTCAAGGGACAACCGCCGAGTGGACGCAAATTACAGATCCTAACCCTAGGGTCCGCGCTCTTCTTTATCTGACGAGCCAACCAATTAAAGGTATGGTTTTCGGGAAGCAGGTCATAGCCAACTCGGCGCCCGGCAAGGATGCCGCAAGGTCGATCAGTGCGGCATGACGGCTTGAAATCTGGACAGGCAGGCGCACGAATATCGTGCCGATCCGCTCAGGTGACGACAAGCTTGTCGCCCGGGGCGGCAGCGCTTGCACGCTACCGCCCCGCGCTTGCAGTCAAGGGTCAATGTCACTTCTCAGAACTTCGCGCTGATCCGAGCGTAGGTGAACCGATCCGACAGATTCAGACCCGCGCAGCTCAGACAGTTGGGCGCATTCGTCGCCAGCACGTTATTCATGCCCAGGCTCAACGTGAAATTCCGGTTGGCGAACGGCAGGTTCCAGCCGATCTGCGCATCCAGATACGTCACGGCAGGCACGTTGGAATTGTTGAACCCCGGCTCTCGCGCGCTGCCCAGATACCGGGCGATGACCGCGACGGAGTAATCTCGGCTCTTCCAGTCCAGCGTCGCCAGGCCCTTGATCCGCGAGTAAACCGTGCCGCCCTGCTGCGTGCCCTGAAGCTCGGTCTTTTCCGTACCGGTCGCCGTCGGCAGCGTGACCGAATATTCCAGCAGGTAATTGGCCAACGCCGTCAATCCGATGGTACCTGAACCAATCTGTGGCGAGCGGTAATTAAGCGTCAGGTCAATGCCGGCGCTCTTGAGCGACGAGATGTTCTGCAACAGGCCGCGAATCTGCGTCACCTGTCCACTGGCCGAGCGCGTGACACTGGCACAACTGACGGGATCGTTGATGTTAGCGCAATTCGCCAGCAGCACATCCGCACCGACTGAGGCAATCGCGTCATCTACGCGGATCGTGTAATAATCGACCTCGACGCTGAAACGGCTCGCAAGCCCCGAAGAGATCATGAAGCCGGGGCTGTAGACGCCGCCGAAAATCCAGCTCTCCGACGTTTCCGCCCGCAAATTCCTGTTGCCGCCGGTCAACACCGGCAGCGTCGTATCGCTTTGAATATACGATCCGTTTGCAGGCACCCCGCGGGAAATGCAATTCCGCCGAACAGTTTCCGAAACCCCGCTATGGTTGAAATCCGAGCACGGATCGACCGCACCGCCGTCGAACCGGGACGGCGTGCCGAACAATTCGCCGATGCTCGGCGCGCGGAACCCCTGCGCCCATGTGCCGCGCAGCCGCAGGTCGTTGAACGGTTTCCAGTTCAGCCCGGCCTTCATCACGGTCTTCGCGCCGCTGGTCGAATAGTCCGAACGGCGAGCCGCGAAGGATCCTTCGAGCAGGCGCAGCATTGGCAGATCCTTGAACAAGGTCGCATTCAGCTCGCCATATAGTTCGTGCACCGTGAAGCGCCCGGCGGAGGGCTGCGCGGGAATGTCCGAACCGAGGCCCGCCGCCACAATCGGATCGGGCGTGAATGACCCGGTCTGCTCGCGAAATTCGTAACCGGCAGCGACGCTGACGTCGCCCGCAGGCAGCCGGAACAGCGGGCCGCTGATGTTGAGGGTCGCATCGGTCATCGTCTGGTCGCTGCGATCGCGCTGCGTAAACGCAACGTAATCGAGCATCGCCTGCGTGATCGTACCTTCACCGCCGAAGAGGTTGAGCGGCACGCAACTGCCGGTGCACGCGCTGATCGGCCCGACCGCGCGGGCGAGATTCGCGGCATTCACGTTTCCGTGTGCCACCTGCTTCGCGTTGTTCTCGGAATAGACGCCGTTGACATCCCAATACCACGTGCCTGGGCCGAACTCGAACTGCCCTTCAAGCGTGGCGCCCATATACATGGTGTTGACGGTCTGCCGGTAATTGCGTGGGCCGTTCTCCGTGAAGCGGCGGGCTACGCGCTGGTAATTGGCGGGACTGCCGTTCGTCCCAGCATTCAGTGTTATGCCGAACGGATTGTAGGGGTTGGTCGCGTCGATCGACACAGTGTCGAGCAGATTGCCGTTGCCCGCATCGGGACCGAGTATGACCGGCAGCGGCGCGGCCTGATTTTCCGACGTGCGGCGGTTGTAGATCACCTTCCCCAACAGCCTCACCGAATTTCCGAGATCGGCTGAGAAATTGACGAACGCGCCGATCCGTTCCTGCGGTGTCAGGACGTAGTTCGGTGGCACGTAATTATAGCGGTCGGAATTCGTGAATGCCTTGAAATCGCTGTTCGCACCGGTCGGATCGGCGGGGTCGAAGCGCGGCGACGCGATAGGATTGCTCTTCAGCGTCAGCGCCAGCGTTTTGCCCGTCGACGGATTGGTGAAGATGAAACGCCCATTGGGGGTCGTGCCACTGCAGTTTGAATCGCAACTGGTCGCTCCAGGTGTCGGGAAGCCGGATGCGAAGATCTTGTCTTGTTTGACGAAATTGCCGCCCGCCACAACCGAGACCGGCCCGCCGCTACCACCATTGCCCCAGTTCACCTGATAATTTTGCGTGGTTCCGCGGCCGCTGCCCCAAGTGCCGACATAGGCACTGCCGATGAATCCCTTCTGCCGGGTCTTGGTGATGATGTTGACCACGCCCGCGACCGCATCCGATCCGTAGATCGTGGATGCGCCGTCGCGCAGGACGTCGATCCGCTCGACCATCGAATCCGGAATGGCGTTGAGATCGACCGCGCCGGGAATGCCGCTGGCGGCCGCGCCATTGATGAAGCGCATGCCGTCAACCAGCACCAGTGTACGGCGTGAACCGAGATAGCGGATGTCGATTTCACTCGATCCTGCACCGACACCGCCACCATCGGGCGGATTGCCGTTGTTGCCGCTGCGGTTGAAGCTGGAATTCAGGCCGCCGCCATTGCTCGGCAGGCGCTGGAGGAAATCACCGACCGACGACGTGCCGCTGCGCTCGATATCGGCGCGGTCCAATATCGTGACCGGTGCCGGATCGTTGAGCGGATCGCGACGGATGCGCGAGCCCGTTACCACGATCGTGTCCGCAGTTGGTTCCGCCGTATCCTGCCCCATTGCCGGTGTCGGCATCGCCGATGCCATCAGCATGAGCATGAAACCGCGCCGTCTGTCGAAGTACCGCATATTCGCCATGATAAGCCCCCTTCTCTCTGATGATTTTCCTAGTCGAAGCGCCCTGTTCCGAGGGCGCACTGAACCCTTCCGACCACGAAGCCTCGCGCCGGTATTGTTTTATGGTGTTCGATCTTCTTGGCCGCGGGTCTGGCGCCCGCTCCGGCTACGTCCGCTTATTGCGGCTTCGGCGGTATGACTTCGTCATGGATCAGCGCGACCGGCAGGATGCCGGCGCTCATCATCCGGCCCATAAAGTCGCGCATGACGAAAGGTTTGCGCGCAGTATCGTCGGCGCGCACGGCATCGGCTATCAACCCGTCGATTTGCAGCTTGCCGATGATGTAACTCGGCCCGTAACCGGGTTGGCGCGCATAGAGGAGCTGCTCGAACGCGACGAGCGGGCTTTCCGGGTTGGACCAGCCGCGCGGCGTCCATTCCGCATGAAACTTGCCTGCTTGCGCAAGCGTCATCTCATTGGACTGGACATACAGAGAGGCGAGGCCCCGCGCCGCACGATTTGCCAGCATGATCCAGACCAGTTCGCGGCCATGCGGGATGTTGTCATACATTCCGGCCTGCATGACGATCTCTTCAAATGCCGTCGCCAGACCTTCCGACCTGTTAGCAAAGATATTGTAGAGCGGCGGCGTGCGGCGGATCGCGCTTGCGCTGGGTTGATATTTCAATCGCGCCAGATCGATCCAGTGCGACGCATGTGTCACGAGCGGCAGCGGGTCTTGCGACGTTACGTGCGAGAAGAAGTCGCGATGGTCCGGCGGAACATAGTCCGGTGTCTGCGCCGCCATCGCCGAACGATATTCCGGCCTGGCTTCGGCGAAACCTTTGCTTTCCATGAACGCACTGAAGAAGGCCGTCTTCTCCGCCGCCATCCTGCGGTACGCGGCCGGATCGTCCGCCGTTCGCACCGGTGGTACGTCGCTGTTGCGCAACTCCTCGAGCGTCAGGGAGGAGATGGCCCGGTCCAGTTCCCGGCGCAACAGCAGGACCTGCTGATCCCAGTCATACGGCAACAATTCCACATTGGCGACGTACCAATTATAATTGTCCTTACCGACGCCGCTCGGGCCGGTCTTGCCCGGCGCCTGCTCGGCGATCCATGTCGCGAAGCGGTGCGTCGCCCTGCGGGCCGCTCGGATCGCCTGCAGCAACGCAGGCTTCGCCCCGGTCATCGTCGCGGGAAGGCGCCCATCCAGCGTGCGCATCGTGAGAGTGCCCGCCTCCAGCGCGGAAAGGACCGCGCTCTGCTGCCTGAAGGCCGCGCCGCCATAGACCCACAGGTCGCGGGCATTGCTGCTTTTCAAATTCTCCCGCGCACTCTCCAGCAGTTTCGGCACCGACGCCAGCATCGCCGTCAGCTTCGCCTGTTCCTTTACGTCCAGCGGAAACTTGAAATCATACAGGTTGATGTTCGGATAGGCGTAAGGCCCCTCATGCGCCGGCACATCGCTCCAATCGGCGAAGACCGTCGCATAGAAGGTGGGGTCGCGTGACCAAGGATGCAGAACCCGGAAATCGAAATCCATGCCGTTCATTTCGGCTTGGACCAGCCTGTAGTCAGCTAGCGCGTCGACCGGCCAACCCACCGTATCGATCGCCTTCAGTCTGGCCATGAAGTCCGGAAGCGCCGCCTTCTTTTCCGCCATCGCCGCGTCGCTATAGTCCGGCAGATAGCCGTTGAGCGCCGGGGTTGCGAAGGCGCGCCAATCTACGAAAAGCTCGGTTAGCGCTTCGTAGTTGGCGGGCCTCTCCCCAACAGCAGATCTGGACGCGTTCGCCGGTGGCGTAACCTGCGCAAGCACCGCCTTCGCAGGAGAAAGGGGCGCCGTCAGATAGAAGATGATTATGGCTAAGCGTTTCATATCACCCCCCGACAAATCGAGTTGCGTATTACAGCATAGTCAGAAATACATCATATAGTATACTTTTGATCAAGTGGATTTGTTCGGGATTGTAACATAAGGATTATATTAGCTTTCCCGGTGCCTTGCGTCCTCACCGGTACGGAAAGCTCTTTTAAAGCGGCGCGACTCGTACCCGCAGCAACCTCGGCTCGTGGCCAAAGTTGAGACCGAAGTCGGTTTCGTCGCCGTTCAGCCAGCGAGAAACCTGCCACGCCCCGTCCACGAAACGTCCCTCTTCGACGCGCATGAGTTGGCCGCGCCGGCCATCCGACGACACCCGCTTGAATTCCAGCCGCGCATCGACACCCGAAACCAGAAAACTGCCGTCATTCATGGCGAGCACGAAGGCCCGTCCGGTCTGCTCCGGGGAATTGGGGACGATCGCGGGCGTATCGCCCCATGCCGGCGGGCCGAACGCGACATCGACGCGCCAGCCATCCGCCAACGGGATCGTCTGGCGCGCCTGCCCGGGCTCCTCGACGACGGCCTGAAGCCGATGGTCGAAGCCGCCCCGTGCGATCAGATCGCGGATTGGATCGAGCAGCGCGAAATTCACCCGGTGCGCGGCCGCCGCAGCATCGGTCGTCGGCCCTTTCGCATCATCGATGCCGAAGACCGAGAAGCCGATACCGCCATGGTTGAGGACGTAGAACAGATAGGGCGCGATCTTCGGGTCGAAGCCCGTTTCCGAAACCCAGGACGGATTATCCGCACGGGCATATTGCCCCAGCACCTTGCGATACTCGGCGGCATCGCTCGTGTAGACATCGGTACCGATGAAGTCGATCGACGGTGTCACGCTGCGCCACACATCGAACATATTCCATGTCGCCCCGCCGCTCGGATAATCGCCACCGGGACGGCTGAAGCCCTTGTAGCGCATCCAGACGTTCACGTAGGTGGGCAACGGGTAGACAGCTTTGCCCGCTGCGGCGATCTGCTCGATATAGCGCGCCGTCGCCCAGGCGTTGAACGCCTCGTCGGCGTCCGGGCCGAACACGGTCCGCCAGTCGCCCGGCGCTTTGCCGAGCCGCGTCGTCACCGCCGCCGGCACCGTCGCGCGAAACGCGGCCTCCGCCTCCGCACCATGGTCGCGCACCGCGCCGATCGCACCCGGTTCGTTCTCGACCTGCACCATGATGACGGTGTGGCGCTCGCCATCCACCTTCTTCAGATGCGCCAGCAACGCCGTATAGGCAGAGCGGTCCGCGTCGAGATTGGCTTGCGAATGCGGGGATAGGACGTCTGTTGGCAGACCGCGCTCGTCGATCGTTCGCGGATAGCGGGCGGGGTCACCCTTCACCCATTCCGGCACGTAATGCATTTGCCCGTTCTTCCACGTGCCGAACCACAGGAAGACCAGACGCTTGCCGGTTTCCCGTGCCTTCGCGATCAGGGCGTCGACGTTGGTAGTGTCGAAGCGTCCCTTTTGCGCCTCAAACTGCTCCCAATAGATCGGCACCTCGATCGTGTTAGGTGCGAGTGCCTCAGCCGCGCGCCACGCCTCCGGCAGCATTGCCGGCCAAGCGCTCGAATTGTGCAACTGGGCGGCCAGAACGAAATAGGGCTTGCCGTCCACCAACAGCATGAACCGGTCGTCGCGGCGCTCGATCCGGGGTATCGGCTCGGCGGCGGCGGACGCCACCATCGCCGACACCACGGCAAGCCCGGCTATTGACGAGGCAAATCTGTTGAAGCGCATACCATAGATCCCCTGCTCTAGTTTCTACCGGGCGCCACCGCGTTCAGGCCGGGCGGACTGCCGAAAGCATATCGAACGCTGACCGTTCTACGCTGGTGATCATATCTCGAAGTTCATAAGAACCGTTCTAAGCGGCGAAGCTACACCACTCAGTTCTTGGCTGTCGATCTTTTGGTATACTATATCTTCAAATGGCTGAGTTGTCCATCGCAATTCGTTGTCCTTGCCGGAGAGTCGTCGGTACAGCGCCGCGATGTTGTCTGGGAGAGTTGTCCAATGCAGGCGTACTAAGCTGCTGCCGGTTCTGCGATCACGAGGTTAGGTGATGATCGACGTGACCTACCTCAAAGCGCGCCGCACGGCATCGAGCCTGCGAGTAAAAAAGGGGGCTTCGGCCGCCTGATCGGACGCACCAAAGGAGACATGAACACCTAGCTCCATACCATCGCCGATGCGAAGGGCCGCCCGTTAAGCTTCTTCATGACGGCGGGCTAGGTCAGCGACTACACCGGCGCGGCAGCGCTGCTCGACGATATGCCCAAGGCGCAATGGCTGCTCGCCGACCGCGGCTACGACGCCGACTGGTTCAGAGACGCGCTCCAAGCAAAGGACATCCAGCCCTGCATCCTGGGCCGGCGATCCCGCAACGAGCCCGTCAGGTATGACAAGCGCCGCTACCGGCGCCGCAGCCGCATCGAGATCATGTTCGGCCGCCTCAAAGACTGGCGACGCGTCGCGACCCGCTATGATCGCTGCCAATCGTCCTCTTCTCCGCCGTCGCCTTCGCTACCACCGTCATCTTGTGGCTGTAATCAACGAAACCTAACCCCAAGTAAGATCGCTCCCTCAAGTATTATGTTAACGCTAAGGGTAAAGCTTTGCTCTCAATCAAGATGGTCGGTTTGGCATTTAGTTTTGGATGAAGTATCTCGGTCAAGCTTTTCATGGGAAGCTGGCGAAGTTCGCGCGACAGCGCCACCGTTCGTCGCAAGTCCATATCCGTGCAGAAAATCAATGATCTAGCCCCCGTTTCACCGGACAGATTTAAGCGGTTGCAAAAACCAGTGCGCGATGTTGGCGCGGCGAACGCATTTTGAGCCCTGAATGGGGGTGGTTATCGTTGTAGTCCTCGATCCACCCGGCCAGCGATGTCAACGCGTTGAATGCATTGGGGAGCGGCGAGACGCGGACGTAATCGCGTTTGAGGGTATGCACGAAGGCCTCGGAGATGCCGTTGGATTGCGGGCTTCGGACAGGCGTGAAGCAGGGCTTGAGCCCGAATTGCCGGGCAAAGGTCCGCGTTTCGCGAGCGGTATAGGCCGAGCCGTTGTCCGACAGCATCTCGATCGGCGTGTTCGCACGCATGGTGCCGAAGCGGGTTTCCACGGCTTCCAGCATGATGTCGCGCACGTCCGAGCCACTGATGCCGGCATTGGCGACCGCACGCCAGGCGATGATCTCGCGGTCGTGGGCGTCGATGATGAAGGCGCCGCGCACGACCTCGCGGTTCCAGCAGGTGAACTCA